>CAZSUF010000052.1:6753-11707 GCA_964609875.1 uncultured Bifidobacterium sp. | reverse complement strand
CATTCGCACCTGTATGGTACTGAATACTGACGACTGAATCATTTTCTTGAATAGGGATAGACAAACCGCTGCCGTAAATTTTATCTAAAGGAGAAAGTTGAAACTTTATTTCTTTATCGCCAATAGTGACTTTTTCAATCGTTAAATCATAGGCGTCAAAAATAATAGATTTGGCTTTTGATAAATTTGTAAAATTCCAAGTAGCCATGCCAGAAATTTCTTTCTTTTCAAAATCAACTTTATATTTCCAAGAAAGCTTAGTGGTTTTAACCTCATTATAATTGGAAAAGGTTTGCATGTCTTTATTCAAAACAATCTTTTCTGTGGAAGCTTGTTGACAAGATAAAAAGAAAAGGCAAAGCGCCACGAATATCACTAATCTCATGGAAAATATTTTAAGGTTCAAATGTATGAAATCAAATTGTATTTCAATCGCGCATGAAAATCCTCCATGATTCATCCGCCTGACAATAAAGCATATCTAATCCATTTTTTATGAGAGCACCTTCTGCTTCACAAAATGCAAGAAATTTTGTTTTGAGAGGATTATAAATTAAATCAAAAGCAACATGATTTTTATGTATATATTGATAGGGTATAGGTAGAGCCTGATCTATATGAGGAAACATCCCTAGTGGTGTTGTATTAACTAACAAATGATATTTCTTAAAAATTTCTTCATTCAAATCTGCGTAGGTAATGCAATCTTTAGCTTCGTGACGGCTCACTGATTGAAATGGAATTTGATGCTTTTTTAGTACAAATTTCACTGCCTGGGCAGATCCTCCAGTGCCAAATACAAGTGCAGAAAGTGGTTGATGAATTAATTTCATGAATGAATTTTCAAAACCAATCACATCAGTATTATAACCTTTTAATTGGCCATTCTTTACGTGAATACAATTGACAGCACCAATCATATTTGCTGTTTCATCTATTTCATCAAGAAAATCAATGATACTTTCTTTATAAGGAATTGTAACATTGAGGCCTTGAAGATTATGATCAACAATGAATTTTCTAATTTCATGGATATCTTTAAGAGGGAAATTTTCATAGCTTGCCTCAATATGCTGGGTAGCAAATTTGTCTTCAAAATATGATTTTGAAAACGAATGCCCCAATGGATAGCCAATTAGCCCAAATTTTTTCACAGACTAAAATTGTTAATCACTTATGGTTTGTCTAAATAAAACATAAATGTATCACCTCTTAATCCAATTCGCGTTGCCTCTAAGGGGATGACCTCATTAGGGGCAATATTACCTAAATTTACATTACAACCACAGAGTTCGAGAAAATACACTTGTTGCGCTTTTTGTGGAGCTTCCCAGATGATTTTTTCTACAGGAATTTGGGTTAATATTTCTTGCACGAGTCCTTCTCTTACTTCGCCACTGCTTCTATAAATACCCACATTACCTGCTTCACGTGCCTCTGCAATTACATAAGTACTTCCAGCTTCTAATTCAGCTTTCATCAATTCAATCCACTTATAAGGCGGTAGAATATGGGCTGCATCTTTGCTACCTACTTCGCTTAAAACATTTACATGCTTGGCTAATTTTTCAATATAGCCGCATTTTTCGGCATGCGGAATTACAATCGATCCATCTGAAACCTCAACATGTTTTAGTCCAAATTCTTGAATCATGTTTAGGTATTCATCAAAACAATTTCTTATTACAAAAGCTTCAAATAAAGTGCCACCTAAATAAACAGGCATATCATTATCTGCATATACTTTTAATTTTTCTTTCAAATTAGGTGTTACCATAGAAGTACCAAAGCCTAATTTAACTAAATCAACATAAGGGCTTGATACAGATAAGAAATTATGCACTTCTTGAATACTGAGTCCTTTGTCCATAACCATGGTTACGCCATCAATTCTTGGTTTAGCTGTTCTTAAGGGAATTTGTGGTAATGTATAATTCATAGGGCAAAAGTAAGTTAATGAATAAAATTGCGAATATATTATTTTAAAGAATTCTGAGTTTATTTAGCAGGAAAAGATGAGTGAGTTTTTCTGTTTAACAACCAATAAAGAAAGATGATAATCTCAACACCTATTTTATTGAATTGTGCAAAGAAATTGAATCCATACCACGAATACATTTTTATTTTTGTTAATATAGTTATAACATTTATTCAAATATTTGTTATATTTATGACAAATATTCTTCTATGAAATCAATTTTAGCTGCGTTATTCTTGTTAAATTTCTCCATGATTTACGCTCAAACGACTATTACCACAGCTTATCCGCCCTTGGCTACCACATTTAGCACAGGCGTTACAGCGGTTACTTTTTCCGTCAGAAATAACAATGCCTTTCCAGTGATTTTAACAAATATCACCAATCTACAGGGGCCTTTGTTTGCAGAAAATGGGTATAAACTTTATTATTCTACTACCTCACAAGGTGGAGTTCCATACCCTGCGGCACCCTATGTATATGGCCCTGCTACTTGGTTAGGTCCCATTTCTTCTGATTCAGTTTTTTCAACTACTGTATTTAATTCATTTGTCACGCCATTTGATTGTATTGGTCTCACAATTCCTGCCAATACAACATATCGATTTGCACTTCAAGGCACAAAGGGAACCTCAGTGAGAGGGGCAACGGCTACACCTAATATTTTTTCTGGTGGAGGTGTTGATTTACTAGTAGGAAACTTTGCAGGTGTTGGCGGCAATGTGGGTTATTTTACTTGGGATAATTTAGGTTGGAATACGCCTTACTTTTTTGATGGAAGCATTACCGTAGCACCATTGAATACCTATACAGATATTCAAGTAAAAAGTATCACCTTACCCAATGCAAATTCTATATGCAATGCAACCAATCAAAATGTAAGCGCTATTGTTTGTAATAAATCTACCCAGACTTACAACTTCGCCACCAATAATGTAAATGTAAATTTTAACATTACTGGACCAGGAAGCCCGCAAACAGCTAGTTTTAATATTAATAGTGGCACTTTAGCACCTTGTAATTGCATTAATGCTACAATCAGTAATATTGATTTTTCTAACGGAGGAACTTATTATGCAAATGCTACAGCCACAGTGAGTGGTGTAACCGATGCTAATTTGACGAACAATACAAGAACTGACTCAACAACCAATTATAAACCCACAGTGACGCCTTTATTGGATACAATTTGTCAATATTCTAATGGCGCCTCTTATGCAGGATTCACTTCAAGTGGATGTCAGCCTATCAAAAAGAAAATGACGATTAATACTTTAATTAATACCCCAGTTGCTATTGATGGTTCGAGTGATGCCACTGCCACTCAATTTGCCATTGGGGGTTTGCCAGGTTTACCTGATGGTGCTGTTATTACTGGAGGGCGATTGATTGTAAGCAACCTTGATGCTTCAGCTTCTGGAACTTACGGAGAAGAAGCAAGATTCAATATTTATGGACCTGCCCCTAATGGCCCTGCAACTCCATTTGTGCCAGGTATTGCTGGAAGCTTTTTGCAATTTTCTGTATACAATTTTGAGTATTCTGTTAGTTTGACCGATGTGCAGCTAAATGCCATGTATGCAGCCTTAGGCCCGGGAGGAAATTTTTCAATAGGATATTGGGAATCATTTGATGATATAGTAAGTGGCTCAGATGTCACTTTAAATGCCCAAACATTTCCAACGACTGCTAAGATTTTTGTAGATTATACAATTACTCCACAACCAAAATGGTATATTCATCCAAGTTTAGGGGCTTCTATTTCTACATCCAGCAATTTCAATCCTTTCTTGGTGCCTGGTTCTGGAATAACGAATACAACAAATTTAAATACCACCACATTTTATGCTGCCTGCAGTGCGGATACAACTTGCAGGGTTCCTGTAAAGTTGACTATAAAACCATCACCAATTGCATTACAAGACACCTTAGGAGCTTGTGAATTGGTAGCTTCTTCTGGGAGTGCCATATTTGATCTTACCACATTATCATCATCTATAAATAACGGGGGGCCAAATCCTGTAACTTATTATCAAAACGCAAACCTCAGTACCTTAATTACAAATACCACAAATTATAGTTCAAGTTCAACCATACTTTATTCAAGAGTTGATACTACAAATGGTTGTTTTTCATCTGACAGTGTGGTACTTGAAGTCTTGGCCAAGCCAGAATTCTCTCCAGCTTTAGTCACAAAAAATATTTGTGCGCCTGGGGTAGTCTCTTTACCAGGTTTGATTGGAGCATTTAGTACCGTGCCGATTGGAACAGACACATTTTATTTTTCTGATCCTGCCTGTACTATTCCTACTACGCCGATTCAATCTATTTCTGGAACTTCTTATATGTTGTTTAAAACGAACACGAGTCCTGCATGTACTGATACAGCGACTGCAGTATTAAGTATTTTACCTTTAAGTAATGAAATAGCAAATCAAGTGAATCCTGGCAATTATTCTGATTGCCTTACTCCGATTACCTGTGATCAATTATTATTATCTGATGGTGCATTAGAAACTTTGTTAACTCCTGCAGATTGTAAAAGAGTGGCCACTATCACTGATGCAGTGAATGGAATTAATTTAGGATCGACTGAAGTATGTGAAACGATTGATTGTTCAGTACAAACACATAATGGTCAGCCTTATGTAAATCGAGTATATAAAATTACACCTACCACCAATGATAGTGGATATGTTTGTTTGTATTATTTGAATGACGATTTTGATCAATACAATGCCTATGCTGTAGCCAATGGATGGCCAGAATTACCTACGGCCTTTAATATGGCAAATACAGTAAACCTAGCTGTTTCAAGAGTTGAAAATGGGCCATTAACTACTTTAGGTAGCTTTATTGGCGCCACCATACCTAATAATTTAATTACAAGTAGTTACGACCCTGCAAGTACTGTATGGACAATTTGTTTTCCGACTGATAGCTTCTCTCATTTTTACCTTCATACTTTAAATCCTA
>CAZSUF010000052.1:5845-6637 GCA_964609875.1 uncultured Bifidobacterium sp. | reverse complement strand
GGATCACTCTCATGGAAAATAATAATAGTCATTTTATACTTGAGCGAAGCAGAGATGGTCAAACATTTTCGCCGATATCTGGAAAGATATTAAGTAAAGCTCCGCTAGGCAATAGTCAAACAAAAATAGATTATACATTTAATGATCATTCTCCTTTAAATGGGCATAATTACTATCGTTTGTCACAATTTGATTTGGATGGGAAGGTAACATATAGTCATGTAGAAGATGTTTATTTCGGCAATGACATTGTGATTCAAGTATATCCTAATCCTGTACAAACCACCTTAACACTTGATATACAGTCACCTAAAAGTACATGGCTACAAACAAAAATCATAGATGTAACTGGGCGAATAGTTCGAAGAACAGATCTTCAAGTACAAGCTGGTCAGCATCAAGCTGAATTAGATGTGAAGGATTTAGCCGATGGAATTTATCAAATTGAAGTGAGTAATGGGAAGTCTTTGAATTATATTCAATCATTCCTTAAACATTAATTGAAAAACAATGTTGTATTGCGGCAAGGATTGAGCGGAAAGCCCGGATTCCGAGAGGCAACACAAAATGACAGGTAAAATGCCTGATCATAGCCGAATCGGAAACGGACTTGGAGGGAAAGCCTGTGTGCCGCCCCAAAATATATCTACAAAACTCGACTCATTAACTTGCGTGTAATAATTACTATACTTCAATAAACTACATAAGGTATTATATTCGCGCTTTATTGATGTCTGCAACAAAAAAAATATTAATCCTTGAAAACCTAAATTTAATACCAACATTTTTTTA
>CAZSUF010000052.1:452-5835 GCA_964609875.1 uncultured Bifidobacterium sp. | reverse complement strand
TTACTGAAAGGCCTTTACATAATGGCCCGAGAATGATTCGGGAATTTGAGGCCTTTGGCAAAACGTATGCATTGCATGCTATTGGATTAACTGCGCCAACGAATAAGGATGTAAAGTATATTCACTTTTTTTCGCTCATCACTTTACCGCATCGGATGATCAATGCCGTATTTCGTAAGTTATTTTTGTATAAATTGACATCCTATATTCATGAAGATTTCCCCTTAATTCGTGCTTATATTTTAAAGGAAAAATTTGATATAGTGATAGCGCATGAGTCTTCGCATTTACCTTTTTTAATCAGACTCAAGAAGAAATTTTCTTTTAAACTGATATATAATGCACATGAATATCATCCCTTAGAGTTTGACAGCAATGCGGCTTGGCTTGCAAGTTTTGGACGTTATCATTACAAGGTGTATCAGGATAATATCAATCAAGTAGATTTATTGATTAATGTATGTGATGGAATTGCCGAAAAATGTGAAAAGGAATTTGGGGTGAAATCTTTGGTGATTCCGAATGCGGCATTTTATAAAGATATTGAGATCCATGTCAATCAAGATTATCCGATAAAACTTATTTATCATGGGGCGGTCATGATCAATAGAAAGATTGAAGATATGATAAAGGTGATGGTCATTTTAGGCGCAAACTATACCTTGGATATCATGGCAGTGATTCCTGAAACGCAGAAAGAATATAGGGAGATGTTGGATAAATTAGCTCAAGAAGCTGGCAATGTATTTTTTAAATCTCCTGTAAGTTTTGATGAGATTATACCTACAATTAATCGTTATGATATTGGCTTGTATTTGTTGAATCCTAAGAATTTCAATGATACCATGTCATTGCCAAACAAATTATTTGAATATATACAAGGTCGATTAGCTTTGGTGATTTCGCCTTCACCTGAAATGAAGAAGATTGTAGAAAAATATCAATTAGGATTGGTCGGCGATGATTTTAGTCCTGAAAATTTGGCCACAAAAATCAAGCAATTGAGTCGAGAGGATATTTTGACATACAAAGCCAATGCTGCGAAGGCTGCACTGCATGAAAATGCGGCATTTTATAATGCGAAGTATCTTGATGCTGTAGAAAAATTGTTTATTGATTAATAGGAATTGTTCTGATTACTTTAGCTGGAACACCTGCTATTACTTGGTAAGCATCAAATGATTTAGTGACAACACTATTGGCGCCTACGGTAACATAATCTCCTAGCACCACGCCAGGCAAAATAGTAACATTTCCTCCGATCCAACAATTTTTTCCAATTTTTACGGATTCGGTCACGTATTTTTTTCTATCAATAAAATCATGGTTAGCTGTTTGAATATTGACATTCCAAGCCCAAATGGTATCGTCGCCAATTTCGAGTGTAGATCCGTCTGAGATTCCAAAATAGCATCCTCCACTTACTGCGAAGCTTTTCATGACTGCTTCATTTTGTTTGTTGAATTTGATATTCTTATAACCAGAAACTAATGTAGTATAATGCACTGGATGAGGAACATCGGCATTCATTCTATATAGCTTTTGAAAAACCCAATTGCAGTAAAAAAAAGCTGGTTCAATATCTAAATAATAGGCGGAGCCTGAAATTTTGTATAGTCGTTTGAGTATTTTTTGAAAAATAGAAATCATTGAAGATAATTGTACAACTTAGGGCCTAAGATAGGAATTTTTTCAAAAATAGTTTTAAATTGAGTGATGTCGGCATATTTTTTCTTCAGTAAATAAATATAGAGACCAGGCAAGCAAAGTAAAGCCGTGATAGACAAAGTAAAGATAGGTCGGGTAGGCGTGAAATAGCTTATTCCTTTGATGACACCAATCCATACAGTACAAATAGCCAATATCTTTGCTAGTAAGGCAACATCAATGAAGTCGATATATTTAACTCCAAGTTCTTTAATAGTTAGATGAAGTTGCAACATAGCCAAAACAAGTACACTGATAATTGTGGCCAAGGCGCATCCTATGATACCAAAAGAAAAAGAAAGACTTAAATTTAATACTACATTCAAGACTAAGAATACAGCAAAACTTAATAAAACGTAACTTGATTTTTTCATGAGTATGAGCACATCTGTATAATTCTGTAATCGAATTAACAAGGCTAGGGTAAAGACAATAAAAACCTTATAACTTTCGATGTACTTTTCTGACATATAAAGCAGGATAAATTCTTTGCTAAAGAAAATAAAATAAATGGCGATAGGGAAAATAATAATCGCTGTGGAGGTAATAATTTTTTTCTTGATTTTAGCTACTAAGCTAAAGTTGCCTTCTTGAATATGCCTTGACAAATCTCCCATAAAAATTAATGAAATGGTGCCATAAATAGTACCGATCACGGGTAATTCGAAACTCCCATTTCGATAAATAGCGTATTGAGTTTGGTTTAGGTTGATGCCAATAATAAAGCCCGCTATATAAGTATAAGAAGCTCCTAAAATTTCTACTAAGTATAAAGGAATACCTATGGAAAATATTTCTTTGAAAATAGGCATGCGAAACTTGCCATTGAGTAATTGTTTTCGAAATAAGATAAAATACTGAATAGCTGCACTTATTATAGGTTCTAAGGCATAAACCCACAGCAAAAATTCAATGGAATGATATACTTGAATTGAAATTAGAGCCAATGTTAATTTTGCAAAATTTGAACCTATGGAGATAACCATGACTTTTTTAGTTTCATTCATCTTAATCAAAGCCTGATTTAAGACTTGATTGACTTTAGAACCCACTAAATTAAATGCATAAATTTTGAGCAAAATTCCTAAAGTAGGGTTGTCAAAAATTGAAGGGGCAATAAAGGAAAATCCTTGGCAAAATATAAAGCCGACCACACCTGCCCCTAAGGTAAAAGCAAGGATAGTTTTTAGATAGTCTGGAAATTCAAACTCTGTACGAGTAAAGAACATCATGGCGATTTGAGTAATAGCCAAAGAAGTTAGAATTCCAATAAATTCACTAATAAAGAGAACTTGCGAATACGAACCATAAATTTCTTTCGGTAAGGCGCGAACTAAATACGGGGTAAATAAAAAGACAATAATGACATTAACCGCTTGCGATAGAATTAATAGAAAGGCATTAAGGGCTTTATTATTCAATGTGCTAATTTAAGTACAACCTCAACCATAATTTAAGCATACATACGCTCAATGATATCTACAACTTTTAGTCCTTCTAAGGCATTGGTTGTAATGGTTGCACGATTTTTTAATACATCAACTACATTTTCGATAATGTAATGGTGATTCGCTGCACTACCTTTATAAGCCCCATAATCATTACCTGGATTAGTTG
Organism: uncultured Bifidobacterium sp.; assembly: GCA_964609875.1. Taxonomy (GTDB): domain Bacteria; phylum Bacteroidota; class Bacteroidia; order Chitinophagales; family Chitinophagaceae; genus OLB11. The sequence goes on along the minus strand of CAZSUF010000052.1, from coordinate 2,511 downwards.
GCGCTAATTCTGGCATCACATAATCTTTTATATGACAAAATTCAACCTTATCCATATATTGACCACCAATTTTTACACTTCCTTTTTCACCAATAATGGTCATAGAACTTTCTAAATTTTTGTCCCAAATTGAAGTAGAGAAATTCATACATCCAATGCCGCCATTGACAAAATCGAAATTAATAATGCCACTATCTTCTTTGAATTCTGTCAATTGACTATGGTTGAAATTCGTGAATTTTGAATTTATATTCATGATATCACCGAACAACCAATACATCAAATCGATGAAATGAGAAAACTGAGTAAATAAGGTACCACCATCTAAATCCTTCTTACCATGCCAGCTATCTTTTTTATAATAACGATCATCGCGATTCCAATAGCAATTTAGTTGAACCATAAATATCTTACCGAGATGTTCGCTATCAATTAATTCTTTGATCCAAATACTTGGTGGACTATATCTATTTTGCATCACAGCAAAAACTTGCTTGTGCACATGTAAGGCTTTAAAAATAACCTTTTCAGCATCTTGTTTGTTTAAGGCCATGGGTTTTTCAATCACCACATGTTTTTTCGCATCCAAGGCTAATAGGGCATGCTCGCTATGAAAACCATTAGGACTTGCGATGTTAATGACATCAATGTCATGAATGATTTCGGAAAAAAGCAAAGCTTCTATAGAGGAGAAAAATGGTACATTATATTGATCTATTCCGAGATTTTCTTGAGGCTTTATGTCTACCAAAGCCATTAAGGTAGACTCATCATTTCTTTGAATCATTTCGGCATGTCGCTTTCCGATATGCCCACAACCAATTACAGCAAATTTTATCTTATTCATATTATTTGATTCGTTTTACTAGATTATCAATTAATTGATATTCTTGTTTACTTTCTTCACAAATGGCCAACCCTTCATTGTTGAAGTTCAATCGATGCCCATATTCGCTCATCCAACCAATTTGTTTGGCAGGATTACCTACCAATAAAGCAAAATCAGGTACATTTTTAGTAACTACAGCACCCGCTCCGATAAAGGCGTATTCGCCAATGTCATGTCCACAAACGATGGTAGCATTTGCTCCAATAGAAGCTCCCTTGCCCACATGAGTTTTGTCGTATTGTCCTCTTCGGTTTACTCCACTGCGCGGATTCGTTACATTAGTAAAAACACAAGAAGGGCCTAAAAACACATCATCACCGCAAGTGACGCCTGTATAAATAGATACATTGTTCTGAATTTTTACATTCTTGCCTAATACGACTTCCGGAGAGATGACCACATTTTGTCCGATATTACATTGGTTGCCAATTGTACAACCGCTCATAATATGACTAAAATGCCAAATTTTCACGCCTTCACCAATTTCACAGCCATCATCAACCACCGCCGTTGGGTGTACAAAATAGTTATTCTCCATAAGTAGGCGCGAAATTAAGAAAATTTAAATACTATTTCATTAATCTGAGTAAATACTCCCCATATCCGCTCTTTTTCAGCTTATCAGCCAATAAAATCAACTGATCTTTATCAATATATTTCATCAAATAGGCGATTTCTTCGATACAACCAATTTTTGTGCCTTGTCGTTTTTCTATTACGCGCACAAATTCACTGGCATCATGCAAACTATCAAAGGTGCCTGTATCTAACCAAGCTGTTGTACGGTCTAGCACGGCTACTTTTAATTTGCCTTGTTCAAGATAAATTTTGTTGACATCGGTAATTTCATATTCACCTCTGGCAGAAGGTTGAAGGTTTTTGGCAATATCAACCACTGAATTGTCGTAAAAATATAGGCCTGGCACAGCATAATTCGATTGAGGGTTTATGGGTTTTTCTTCAATAGAAATCGCTTTGTTTTCATTATCAAAGGTCACCACGCCATATCTTTCGGGATCTGAAACAGGGTAGGCAAAAACATATCCACCTTCCACTTGATTTAGAGATTGTAATTGACGACCAAGGCCTGAGCCATAAAAAATATTATCTCCTAATACAAGTGCAACCTTGTCTGCACCAATAAAATCGGCTCCGATCACAAAAGCCTGC
>CAZSUF010000052.1:0-423 GCA_964609875.1 uncultured Bifidobacterium sp. | reverse complement strand
TCGGAATTTCTTGAATGGCATATTGAATATTACAGCCAATTTCCAGTCCATCGCCTAAGAGTCTTTTAAATTGCTCATTATCTTCTGGGGTGGTGATAATTAAAATATCTTTAATGCCCGCCATCATCAATACAGATAATGGGTAGTAAATCATCGGTTTATCATAAATCGGCATGAGTTGTTTCGAAATGGCCTTAGTAATTGGATATAACCTAGTGCCAGATCCACCTGCGAGAATAATACCTTTCATAACTTGATGTTTTAGTTTGTTGTTTAAGCTGAATTTTAAAACGCCCCAATTCAGATGTGCAATAATACATTCAATTTTTTTTGTTTCAAATGGCCACTTGGAAATTTAATAAAATGTACAATGATTATCCGCTAAATTACTTTTTAATGCAAATGACTACACATAACAAATCC
>CAZSUF010000051.1:15279-17680 GCA_964609875.1 uncultured Bifidobacterium sp. | reverse complement strand
CCATCTCGTTCCTCAAAACGAGATGGATTGCAGCGTAAGGCGGGATTAGCTTCAAATAAAAAATACCCAGACTAGCCGGGTATTCTTTATTGAAAATAAGTTCGTATTAATTTTTTGTAAACCTTATTGACGAAGTATGCTCGCCATCAGACAATCGAATGATATAAACTCCTTTTGCTAATTGTGCAGTTTGATATTCGAGCTTATTAATTTGAGGATATTGATTGCTAAAAAGAACTTGACCAGTCATAGAAGTAATTTGAATAGCCAGATTTTTGATGCTTTGATTAAATTCTATATTCAAGATATCATCGGTTGGATTTGGATAAATTTTTGTCAACTCACCAAAGTAAGTTTCATTGATTCCTACATTGGTAAATGTTTTACAAGCTGAAGTATCCTTACAACCATTCAAATCAATGATGACAGCGTACGAGCCATTAGAAGTGACGTTGTAATTTGCTGAATTGGCTCCATTGATGATTGAGTATGGATTGCATTTAATCCACTGATAAGTTGATGGAGGCGCTGCTTGAGAACTCAAAGTGTTTCCAGATTGTGTTACATTAATATTAGGGATGTTGATAGTCAAATTTAATTGCACCGTAGAATCACAACCCTGGGAACTTGTATAGAGTTGATTGTATACACCTGATGTAGAATAGGTTTGTCCATTTAATGTATAAGGTGTGCAAGAATTTTGAGTGAATACAGTTGGAGGAAGTGGGGTGATAGTTAAATCTAAATAGATGGTACTATCACATCCAGTTGTGGTGAAATAACTTTGGATATAAGTTCCTGTAGTGGTATAGGTTTGTCCATTAAAAACATAAGCGCCACAAGAGTTTGCGGTGATTAAATTAGAATATGCTGGATTAATGGTAATGTTTAAGGTAACTATACTATCACATCCTGTGCTATTTACAAGCGTATCTAGATAGGTGCCTGATTGAAAATATAACTGATTATTAAAGAAATAAATATCACAACCTTGATCTGTAATTGTTCCATAAGTGGTTGAGCCCATAGTCAAATTGATTATGGTATTACTATCGCAGCCTGCTACATTGGTATGTGCTTGAACATAAGTGCCAGAAGTTGTATAGGTTTGTCCATTGTATGTATAAGAACCCGAACATACCGAAGGATTCAGTGTGGTATTGGTTGAGCTTCCTGTTAAGTTGATCGTAATGATACTATCACAACCCACAGAATTTGTAAGTACTTGGGTGTAACTTCCGTTGGCCATATAGGTTTGTCCATTGAGTGTGTAGGAGCAACCAGTAGCATTGATGGTGTTCGTAGAGGGTGTGCATTGAGACCATTTAAAGCAATAAACATCACCATCAGAATTGGTAGTTAAATTATTTACCGCACTAGTAGGATCGAAATCAGCAGTATTTGCAAAAATACCCACGGAATAAATATCATTATTATTCAGTGCAATGTCAAAACCACCATCTTCGATACTTCCTCCTAATTGATGAACATAGATATAATTTCCCGAGCCATTTAATTTAAGTACAAATGCATCTATTAAGCCAAGAGGCGTTAGATTAGAGGTGCTTGCAGATGGGTCAAAATCTGTGGTGCCAAAAAAATATCCTGTAACAAATACTGAACCTGTCGCATCTAGATCTGCACCCTTGAATTCAACATCATCGGCACCATCTAATTGTTTCGCCCAATTGAAGGCTCCTGTATTATTCAGTTTAAGGATATACCCATCAACGAAACTATTGGTTGAATTTAAATTGTAAGTTGTGTTGGCAGGATCAAAATCTACTGTGCCACTAAATGTGCCTCCAAGAATTATATTATTATTATTGTCAACATCAACAGTCGTTAATAACCCATTACCATTCCCTCCATATGATTTGCCAAAAACATGGTTGCCCAAATTATCTAATTTAACCACAAAATTGAAGGAGACATTTGATAAAGAACTTACACTATTTATTCCAGCACCAGGATCTAAATCAATTGTTCCTGAATAATCGCCCCCACAATAAATATGATTAGACGCATCAATGTCTATAGCTTTTATCATGCCATAATTATTTACAGGCATTGTTTTGGCCCACACATAATTTCCTGCAGAAGTTAGCTTCAATACAAAAGGTTCTTGAAAGCCTAAAGAAGTTAAGTTTGATACACCCGCATTCGGATCAAAATCAACTATATCGTTATAATACCCGCCTAGTATAACGTCGTTGTTCGCATCAATTGCCAGTGACATGGCTTCAACAGCTGAGTTTGAAGAACCAAAAGTTTTTACCCAAACAAAATTACCTAAAGAATTTAGCTTTAAAATATAGGCATCAAATCCTTGGGGGGTAATATTATTGACTGCTGTGCCTGGATCAAAATCTACCATATCATCAAAAGATCCTACAACATA
>CAZSUF010000051.1:14825-15269 GCA_964609875.1 uncultured Bifidobacterium sp. | reverse complement strand
ATTACCCGCATTGTCTACTTTTAATGTGTAGGATGCTGTATATGAATTAGGCCCTGCAATAAGTTTAGCCCATAAAAAATTACCATTCGCATCGAGTTTTTGAATATAAACATCTTGTCCGTTTATATTGCCTGTTAAATTAAAAGTATTAGCACTGGGATCAAAATCACAAATTCCTGATATGAAGCCTGTTGTATATACATTTCCTGAGGCATCCACCGCCATGGAATTAGGCACAACATCGGAATTATTGGTGGCTCCTGCGGTTTTGGCCCAAACAAAATTTTGCGCTAAAGCAGAGGTGTTGCCTATTGTGATGAGCACAATGAAGGCAAGTAAAAGGTTTTTGTAATTCATTCTATGTAATTTATTTTGCAAATATAGCGCTTAGACGAAATCGAGACGAAAGATGTTAGTCTTTGATTTGAATATTATGCGTGGTTA
>CAZSUF010000051.1:6673-14815 GCA_964609875.1 uncultured Bifidobacterium sp. | reverse complement strand
CTCGGGATGCGGGGTATCCGTTCTATCGTTGCCACAGTTCAAACGTCTCTTAGATCAAAACTTGTCACATTATTTTATATGTTCCAACGGCAGATATTCAACAAGGTTCACTTACATTTGATGTTTAAAATAATAAAATATGGATATTCAAAAAGTATTTCTCAATAACGCCTCATGGATTGAAGAAAAGCTCCATCAGGATGCAAACTATTTTACGAATTTAGCCAAAGGTCAATCCCCTGAGTTTTTATATATTGGTTGCTCTGATAGTCGCGTTACAGCAGAAGATTTAATGGGTATTAATCCTGGTGAAGCTTTTATTCATAGAAATATTGCTAACCTCGTTAATAATGTAGATATTAATGTGATGTCGGTATTAAATTATGCTGTCAGACATTTAAAAGTCAATCATGTAGTGGTTTGTGGACATTATCAATGTGGAGGTGTGAAAGCTGCCATGGAACCTAAAGATATGGGTATTTTAAATCCATGGCTTAGAAATATTCGTGATGTATTTCGAATTCATAAGGATGAATTATTTGCAATCACAGATATTAATAAACGATATGATAGATTAGTTGAGTTGAATGTGCAAGAACAATGTGTCAATTTAATTAAAACAGCTGCTATTCAAGAAGCCTTTTATGAAAGAGGTTTAACTGTGCATGGTTGGGTGTTCGATATTAAAACGGGCAAACTAATTGATTTGAAAATTGACTTTCCAAAGATTCTTGAAAGCATCATGGAAATTTATAAAATAGTCTAAGATGGTTTTCAGAAATATTGCCAAGGTAATTTCAGCACCACAGGTTATGATGGGGCCTATCCAATTGCGACAACCTATTCCGATACAAGGTCTCAATCAAGTGAGTCCTTTTGTGTTACTTCATCACTTCGATTTAAGTTTTGAACCTGGTCAAGTTGAATTTGAAGTGCCACCTCATCCTCATTGTGGTTTTTGTCCAGTTACTTTATTATTCGAAGGTGGGGTAGAGCATAAAGATTCTTTAGGCAATATCAGTGTGATTCAAGGCAATGAAGTTCAATGGATCAATGCAGGGCAAGGTATCATTCATAGTGAAGAAGCTAGTCCAGCTTTTAAACAAAGTGGGGGTCGATTACAAGGCATACAATTATGGATTAATTTGTTAGCCTTAGATAAAAAACTTCCTCCGACCTACCAAGCCGTAACTTCAAATGATATTAATTTAATACAACAACAAGGTGTTGAATGTCGTTTGATTTCCGGAGAATTTGAAGGTCAACAAGGCCCAGTTAATTCCTCTACCATTACAGCCATGTTAAGGATGAATGAAGGCAGTGTATTTTCTTTTCAACTTCCAGCAGATCATCATGCTTGTGTGTATGTCTTAGAGGGTGAAGGCGATATTCAACAGCATTCTTCTTATCAACAGCATCAGTTTTTAGTATTTGAAAAAGAAGAAGGAAACATTCAATTGCATGCAAAAACAGCCTCAAAATTATTGATCTTATCTGGTTTGCCCATCGATGAACCTTTAGTTACCTATGGGCCTTTTGTCGTTAATAGCGATGCCGAAATTCGACTCGCCATGTTCGATTATCAACAAGGCAAGTTTGGAGAAATGTAGAATTAGGCTTTAAACTTATTCTTCAAACTTGAAAGGGCATCTGTGAAACTAACTTCTTGTTGAACTTTTTCAATTTTTTTAGGCGTTGAAATTGGTTTGGGTTTATGGCTCGTGTCGGATTGAGCCTGTTTGATAGATAAATTAATGCGCTTTCTTGCTACATCAACTTCCAACACTTTTACCATCACCTTATCATTTAATTTCAATACTTCCTTAGGATCAGAAATATAACGATTGGCTATTTCAGATACATGCACTAAACCATCTTGCTTTACACCAATATCTACAAAGGCTCCAAATCGAGTTATATTCGTTACCATGCCTGGTACTATCATGTCGGGATGAACATCTTCAATTTTAAAAATTTGAGCAAACTCAAAAGTTTGTGCTTCGGATCTTGGATCAAGTCCCGGCTTTTTTAGTTCTTTTAAAATTTCGTTCACACTTAAAATACCTATCGACTCACTTGTGTAGGCCGAGGGATTAATTTGTTTCAATAATGTTTCATTACGAACTAAGCTTGTGATAGTTGTTGATAAATCTTTGGCCATTTTTTCAACGATCAAATAAGCTTCTGGATGCACGGTACTGTTGTCTAAAGGATTGCTGCTTTCAGGAATTTTTAAAAAACCTGCTGCTTGTTCAAATACCTTTTGTCCTAACCTAGGTACTTTGAGTAATTCTTTTCTGTCTTTAAAATGACCATGTTCTTGTCTAAAGGAAACAATATTTTCGGCAATGGTAGGACCAATACCACTTACATAACTTAATAAATGTTTGCTCGCAGTATTTACATTTACGCCAACTAAATTCACACAACTTACTACTGTTTGATCTAGTCTTTCTTTTAGCCTAAACTGAGAAACATCATGTTGATATTGTCCAACGCCAATACTTTTTGGATCAATTTTTACCAATTCTGCTAAGGGATCCATTAAACGTCTTCCTATACTCACAGATCCTCTAACAGTAATATCATAATCAGGAAATTCTTCACGACCAATTTCAGACGCAGAGTAAATTGATGCCCCATCTTCATTGACTAAGAAAATAGGTAAGTTTAAATTGAGTGCATGAATAAATTGTTGGGTTTCTCTTCCTGCAGTGCCATCTCCAATGCCGATAGATTGAATTTGATATTGTTGAACTAATGTGCGAATCACATGTTCGGCCTCTTGCAGTTTATAATTTTTTTCATGAATATAAATAAGATCTGTATGCTGTAAATTTCCTGATTCATCCAAACAAACTACCTTACACCCTGATCGATAACCAGGGTCGATAGCTAAGATGCGCTTGCTACCTAAAGGAGATGATAATAGCAATTGTCTTAAATTTTCAGCAAATACTTCAATGGCTTCTTCATCGGCTTTTAATTTGAGTGCCGTACGAAATTCACTTTCCATAGAGGGCTGCAACAAACGTTTGTAAGATTCTTTAATAGCTTTTTTTATTTGATTTGCCGATTCGTTGTTCGCAACTACAAATTCTTTTTCCATCAACGATTCAGCTGCGGCTATTTCTATATCTATGCCCATTCTTAAATAGCCTTCTAGAAATCCGCGCAAGATAGCCAATATCCTATGAGAGGGGATTTTGATAATGGGTTCACTAAATTCAAAATAGTCTTTAAATTTAATGGCTTCTTCTTCTTTACCAGAAATGATTTTACAATGAATGTTAGCTTCTTTCGAAAAGAGATTCCTAATGGCAGTTCTTATGCCCGCATGCTCATTAAAATCTTCAGCCATAATATCTCGTGCACCAGCAAGCGCATCTTCCCAACTAGCCACTTCATCACGCACGTATTTCTGTGCTTCTTTTTCTACCTCATTGGATTGTTGCAACATCAACCAAACAGCTAAGGGCTCTAAGCCTTTTTCTTTAGCCATGGTGGCTCTTGTTTTACGTTTGGGTTTATAAGGTAAATAGATATCTTCTAATTGTGTTAAGGTTGTAGCACGATCAATAGCATCTTGAAGTGTATCAGTCATTTTACCAGCATCACGAATTGTTTTTTCTATAAAACTTTTTCTTTCTGTAAATTCTTTTTGAAATTTGGCTTCATCTTGAATGCGCTGTATTTGCACTTCATCTAAATCTCCTGTAGCATCCTTTCGATATCGAGCTATAAAGGGAATTGTAGAACCTTCTTGCAGCAATTGTAATACACTGCTAACTTGTTTAAACGAAATTTGTAAAGTATGACTTACCCCCTGAGCAAATTCAATCATGTCTGAAATTTTTTAAAGGAGGCGAAGGTATGAAATGCAAGAGGAGAATAAAAAAATTATCCTAAGGAAACTTATTTTGAAAATAATTCAATACTAAAATTACTCATGTTGGCTTGAATATTCTCTTGTCCAATGATGTCGGTTCGAATGGATTCAATGGGAGCATGTGCATCTAATCGAATAAAATAAATATATTCATTGCTTTGGTCTTCTTTACATAGTGCATTAAAAAGTCTAACCTTGGTTTCCTTGCTTGCATCTTGCTGCTTGACGGTGGTTTGCAAATAGCTTCCCCAAAAGCCTTGTTCGACTTTAATTTTTGAAGAAATTTTAAGCCAATATTCTTTTGTTTCTTTGATAGGCTTTATTAAAACTTGACTATCAATAATAGTCTTGGTATGATTCGAAATATTAAAATTTGATTTTTTTACAATCAATTTTTTCTGAAATTCATTCTCATGAGTTATCATTTCTTTGGCGTCTAATAAACTCATTTCCTGTGGACTTGGCGTTGGATTTAAATAGATAGCTTTGTAATAATTAAAGTTCATATCGTCATAATGCAGGATGTTTTGATTATACTGTTTGATCTGAAATAAATTGACAGCCACTAAGTATATACCAGCTACAATCAATACATATCGCCATTTCGTTGAAAATACTTTAGAGATGATAGCTGTTAGTGGAAATGCCCATATTGGATAGCTTTGCACCAAGGCTCGACAAGAATAGCTTCCCCCATAACGCCATATATGCCAAGAAATGATGATATACAAATTCAATAAACTAAAAGCAATGATCGCTTTTTTATAAGGCGATTTTGGTAAAAAAAATAAGCCAAGTATCATCAAAATAGCCACGGGTGTATAAATCAACCAACCTTTTTCCCAACCAAATAAAACACGGAAATGTGGACTTAAAAAATCCCATTTGCTTCCTACATCATACACCCATGAACCTGTCACTTTTTTCCAGTATAATAATTGCGGCATCACAGCTATCAATCCAGCCATGCCTAACACAATTATTTGCCATGGATTACTTTTGAGAAATGTCCATTTGTTTTGTTGATTATTTTTTGCTTCCCATAAGAGCGGAATAAAAACCATCACAAGTTCGGTTGGTCGAGAAATAACGGCAAGTCCCAAAGTAAGTCCTATCAAACTCATCCATACCCACGAAAAATTTTCATGCCACTTTATAGTAAAATAAACGATGAGCACATACAAAGGAAAAATGTATCCATGACTTTGCCCGCCTTCTATACCGATATATTGTATCGCATTGCTTGCAAGTATGCATAAGATAAGAGCAAAGGCAACAGATTTATCCTCAAAATATTTCAATAAGATACATCTTAACAAAAAGAGTGAAAGACAAACATACAGTAAGCAACCCCAAGCAATAGCAAATTGATAAGGATAAGAAAATCCATCAGCAGGATAATTGCTTCTTAATGCATATTGATGCGCTAGAAAAAAAAAGGGTGTTTGAAGTATAGATACACCCATTAAATATTTACAAGCATAATTACCATTTTTTAGTTTGCTGGCCTGATAAAAATCACCTCCACTTAATTGATAGCTAGCATCTATTTTAGAAATGAATCCCAACTTTTCCTCGTCATGATAAATATATTTTGCAGGAAGATAGAGGTAATAACCAAAGGCGTCCCAACTACTCATCTTTAAAGGAAGTGTTTGTTGAGAATCAGTATACATGATTCTTGTTATGAATAAAATAACACAAATCACCAAGCAAGACAATAAGGATAACGGATTTTTCAAAGCAATAATAATTCGTTGAAGATAAAACGCTTTTCTTTATTTTTGTATCATGAGACCCATTCTATTTTTTGTTTTTCTAATTACCAGCATCACCGTGTATGCACAGGATTTTTCTACCAATATTGTCACAGGCGCAGAGCAAGTGTCAGCTTATTTACCTAAACTGAAAAATAAAAAAGTTGCCCTTCTTGTCAATCAGACTTCTGTAATAGGTCCTACACATTTGGTGGATACACTTATGTCTTTGAAAGTAAACATTGTAAGCATCTTTGCACCTGAACATGGTTTTCGCGGAACTGGCGATGCAGGTGAAAAAATCAAAAGTGGGATCGACACCAAAACAGGATTGAAAATCACTTCCATGTATGGCGCTAGTAAAAAACCTTCTAAGGAAAGCATGCAAGGTATTGATGTAGTAGTGTTTGATATACAAGATGTAGGCGCTCGATTTTATACTTACATTTCTTCTTTGCAATATATGATGGAAGCTTGTGCCGAGAGTCAGGTGCCATTAATTATTCTTGACAGACCAAACCCGAATGGATTTTACATTGATGGACCAGTGTTGGAAAGTAAATACAAGTCATTTGTAGGCATGCAACAAATACCTATTGTACATGGCATGACAGTAGGCGAGTATGCGCAAATGCTCAATGGGGAAGGATGGTTAGCTAATAAAAGAAAATGCCAATTAACAGTAATTCCATGCAAGCAATATGATCATCATACTTTATACGAATTACCCATTCCACCGTCCCCAAATTTAAAATCCGCTACAGCTGTTTTATTATATCCTTCATTATGTTTGTTCGAAGGCACTGATGTTAGCGTGGGCAGAGGCACTGAAATTCCTTTCGAAGTATGGGGACATCCTTCTTTCAAAAAAATGTCTTATTCCTTTACACCGACTTCACAGGCAGGGGCTAAATCTCCACCTCATTTAAATGTTCAATGCTTTGGTAAAAATTTGCACAAGTCTCCTGAAGAAACTGTAAATACTTTGAACAAAAAAATAAACTTAAGTTATTTACAAGAAGCTCATAAGCAAGTGAAGGATACAAGCAAATTTTTTAATTCGTTTTTTGATAAGTTAGCAGGTAATCACACTTTACAAGAGCAACTGAAAGCCAAGAAATCCGAAACTGACATCAGAAAAAGTTGGCAACCTGCTTTGGCGCAGTTCAAAAAAATTCGTAAGAAATATCTATTGTATCCCGATTTTGAATAGGGTGTTTTTTTTGCCCCCGATGATCAAGTTGGTTGCCGTAACTTTTCAAACGGGGACCCTCCGCATCTTTATTTCTTAAAGCATAATTTGAATCTTCTATTTTCATATATGTAGTCGGACTTAAATGGTTATGAATCAATTTTTTATAAGACTTTAACTCAGAATATTCCAAATGGATATAAGCAAATTGCACCAATTTTGTAGGTGGATGTTTACAAATAATTAATAAATAAATATGTAAAATCAATAAAAACAACCATATATAATTTAAGTATATATGTAGTTCCTTCTTTTGGCTTAATTTTTGTTAGCTATTCAGCATAATTTCAAATATATGAGAAAACAACTACTTTTCACTTTTATGGTGATTTTTATGGGGATGCAATTGCATGCCCAAATTTCCGGGACGGTTTACCGCGATTACAATGGAGATGGTATTCGGGGAATCGTCATTCCAACAAATGAGCCCGGTGTCGAAGGGATACTTGTCAAAGCATATGATTCAAATAATGGCTTGGTATCATCTGTATCTTCTGACCAAAACGGAGCTTATACTTTAGCTACTTCCGGTGCTGTTCGGGTAGAATTTGAAATTCCTGCAGGTTTAAATTGCGTCAGTTCAGGTATGGACTTTACCGGTTTTCATGCAGATGGAAATAATGTACGCTTTATAACAGGTGCAGCAAGTAATGTCAATTATGGTATTCTTTTTCCAGATGATTACACACCTAATACAAATCCGTTTGTATATGTACCTGTTTTCCATGCCGGCGATCCGTCAGCAGGCGGAACTGCTTCCGTACAAAATGGTTTTGTTGGATATGAATACAATTCAGTAACTGCTCCGTCTAGTACTAAAGCAATTGCTGCATCTACTATAGGCTCAGTATGGGGAACTGCATATAGTAAGCAAGCAAATAAAATATTTACAGCCGCTTTTATTAAACGTCATGTAGGGTTAGGCCCTTTAGGAACGGGAGGTATTTATATGCTAGAGCCTACGGCGAGCTCATTTAATGTAACGCAATTTTATGATATGGATGCCAATGGCTACAGAACAAGAGCTGCTTCTGGAGCAATTAGCTACGGACAAACATCTTCTTATACAGTAGATGCAAACGGATTTGCAATCACTTACAATGGTCCAACTGATACAGAATCTGGATTTTCAGAAGGTCTTGGAGTAGTTGGTCTAAATAGTACACGTGGTTTTCCAGCTAACATAAACCAAGATAGTTATGACCCGGCTGCTTTTGATCAAGTAGGTAAAGTTGGTTTAGGGG
>CAZSUF010000051.1:0-6663 GCA_964609875.1 uncultured Bifidobacterium sp. | reverse complement strand
GATATTAGCGATGACGGAAAGTTTTTATTCGTCATGAATTTGTATAGTCGTAAAGTATACCGGTTGGAATTAAATGATGCATACAACCCTACTTCCGTAGTTTCTGTGACCAGTTATGCAATTCCATCGGTGGCAGTAACTAATGGTGAATTACGTCCTTTTGCTGTGCAATATCATAGAGGCAAAGTTTATTGTGGTGCTGTGGCTTCAGGCGAAAACGGAGGTACAAATATAGTAGATGGTGCTACCGATTTATATGCCCATGTAATTGAAATGACAAACCCATTAGGTTCGGCTGCATTTAATAGTACGCCTATACTTTCTTATCCTTTAAATTATCAAAAGGGATATACCATTGTAACGATGAATACAGCGGCTTTAAATAAGTGGTTTCCTTGGACGAACAATTCAGAAAGCTATTTATCAGATCCATATGGTGAAGGGATGTATCCTACACCTCTTTTATCAAATATCGATTTTACAGATAGAGGGGACATGATTATGGACTTTACAGATAGATCCGGGCATCAATGGGGTTATTTGAACTACAGAAATTTAAGTACAACAATTGCGACATCTGTTATGGATATAGGAGGCGATGTATTAATCGCTGGTCGTAATTGCTCAACAGGCGCTTGGACTTTAGAAAATGATGGATCCATTAATTCAAATGGAACTACTTTAACGGGTAACTCAACAACCAATAATGAAGGCCCTGGATCAGGAGAATTTTTTGCTCAAGATCGTGCAACGGACGATTATCATCACGAAACAAGTCAAGGTGCCGTAGCCATTGTACCAGGAACTACAAATGGAATTTTTACATTAATGGATCCAGTAGGAATATTTCAAGGAGGAACTGGGCGTTTTAATACAGAAAATGGAATCGATGGCAACCGAACAGTTTTGTATGGAGGGGCTGATGGAGAATTCGGGAAAGCGAATGGACTAGGAGATATTGAAGTCGCTGGACAAGAGCCACCAATTGAAATTGGAAATAGAGTTTGGTTAGATGCAAATGGCAATGGAATTCAAGATGCTGGTGAAAATGGTATTGCTAATGTCACGATTGAATTATTTTGTGATACAAATAATGATGGTTTGTCAAATGGTGGAGCCATTGCAACTGTTGATACAGATCCTGATGGATATTGGTATTTTAACGCAAATAATGTTATTGACGGAGATTGTAGTTTGTCAGGTGATCAAGCTGGACCACAACCAGGAAAATCTTATGTGGTAAAAATTGGATCAGCAGATTGGACTGGAGGAAATGGAGTAAGCGAACTTAATTTATTATACATGACCACATTAAATGCAACGGTTGTTGGTATCGCAGATGCTAGTGATAATGATGCAGAACTGGTTGTGAATAAGCCTCAAATTGCCCTAACTACACAAAAGCTAGGTCAAAATGATCACTCTTTCGATTTTGGATTTAAGCCATGTGTGGCAGACGCAGGGGCAAATCTTGCACTAGATTGTAATACACCTTCAGGCACCATTGGAACCGCAGCATCAGGCACTGATACTTATTCGTGGGCGCCATCAACTGGATTAGATAATCCGAATATTGCACAGCCAACGGCAAGTCCATCTGTGACTACAACCTATACTTTGACAGTAAATAGTTTATGCACTGATGAGGTAACTGTGACTGTGGATAACACTGCACCAACCGCTGATGCAGGTGTAAATAAAGATTTAGATTGTACAACCACAAGCACAACCATCGGTACTGCAGCTATTGCAGGAAATACTTACTCTTGGGCGCCTTCAACTAACTTAAGTTCAACAAGTATTGCAGAACCAACGGCCAACCCAACTGCTTCAACGAATTATACAGTAACGGTTACAGGTAGCAATGGTTGCACCGCCACTGATGTAGTTTCAGTAAATGTGAATACTGCTGTCCCTACCGCGGATGCAGGTGTTAATAAAGATTTAGATTGCACAACGACAAGCACAACCATCGGAACCGCAGCTGTATTAGGAAATACATATTCTTGGGCACCCGCTACTATTTTAAGCGCAACGAATATTGCAGAACCGACAGCTAGTCCAACTACTACAACAAATTATACTGTGACAGTTACAGGAAGTAATGGTTGTAGTGCAACTGATGTTGTTTCAGTAAAAGTAAATACAAGTGCACCTACTGCAGATGCAGGACTAAACAAAAATTTAGACTGTACCACAACGAGCACAACCATAGGTACAAGTGCCATCGTTGGGAATACATACTCATGGTCCCCAGCTACCAACTTAAGTGCAACGAATATTGCTGAACCAACTGCAAATCCAAATGCCACAACAAATTATACGGTTACAGTTACAGGAAGTAATGGTTGTAGCGCAACTGATGTTGTTTCGGTGAATGTGGATACTACACCACCTACAGTGTCTATTGTTGGCGCAACAACTGTTTGTAATGGAAATACAACTACTTTAAATGCAAACGGAGGTGTTTCTTGGACTTGGTTACCTAACAATGAAATCACCCAAAGCATTACTGCAGGTGCAGGTAGTTATACTGTAACAGCAACAGGGGCAAATGGCTGTACAAACACAGACATGACTACTCTTGTAACAGTTGAAGGGAATATTGGAAATTATGTTTGGTTTGACGCGAATGGAAATGGTTTAAATGATGAATTAGCTAGTTCCGGGATAAATGGTGTGCAAGTAGAATTATGGAAAGAAACAAGCTCTGGAAGCAATGTCTATACCTTGGTACAATCTGCAACTACAGCAAATGACAACCTCAATAATCCTGGATATTATAATTTCGTAATTTGCGAGTCTGCTAATTATAAAGTGAAATTTCCTTTAACTCAAGGTGGACAAGGAATAACAAAACAAACATCTACGGCAGGAGCTGATAATAACAGCGATGCCAGTCTAACTGATGGTAATTCACCGGTGATTGTCATGGATGTGAATGGTGCCGGTATCGCAAAGAATAATTTTACGATTGATGCTGGTTACTTTAAGCCTGCCCAACTAGGCAATTATGTATGGAATGATATCAATAAAGATGGTATTCAAGATAATGCGGAAGTTGGTGTAGCAGGTATTACTGTAACATTGTTTGATAATAGTAACACGGTTGTATCTGCTACTATTACAGACGCTTATGGTTACTATAAATTTGCTCCGCTAGATCCAGGAACTTACCATGTAGGCTTTACTTTACCTGCAAACTATGTATTCACCTTACCAAACATTAGCACCGACGAAGTGGATAATGATGTGAATCCAATCACAGGTATCACAGGCGATTATGTGATAGTATCTGGTGATAGCAACATGACAGTAGATGCGGGAATATACTTCCAACAACGTACAACGGCTAGTGTAGGTAACTATGTTTGGTTAGATGTAAATCAAGATGGGTTGCAAAATAATAATGAACAAGGTATCAGTGGTGTCACTGTTACATTATACAATAATGCAGGAGTTCCTGTAGCCACTATGCTTACCGATGCTGATGGCTTCTATTTATTTACTGAGGTAGTGCCTGGTAATTATACTGTAGGCTTTACACCACCAGCTGGATTAACGTTCAGTCCAAACAATGGGGGAGTAGCTAATCCAAGTAATAGTGATGCGAGTCCATTGTCTGGTATTACTTCAAGCTTTGCTGTGAATGCAGGTGATAAGATTACTTATGTGGATGCAGGTTTATATAGATCAAAACCACGATGGCGTGCAAGATTTAGGCGAAACGGGTGTTGAAGGTGTAACAGTTACTTTGTATCAAGCCAATGGAACCTCTGTGATTCAAACCACTACCACTGATAACTATGGTAATTATATCTTTAATAATTTAGCACAAGGATCTTATGTTGTTGGATTTAGTAATTTACCAGCAGGTTATGTACTTAGTCCAACCACTGGTACCGATAGCACTAGCAATAGTGATGCAGATCCAAGCACACAGAAAACACCTGTGATTAATTTAGGTCAAGGTCAGTTTAACTTAACTTATGATGCAGGTATCTATAGTAACAGTGTAACCAATACCAATAGCTTAGGCGATTATGTGTGGAAAGATCTAAATAAGAATGGCATACAAGATGGTAACGAACCAGGTGTGTCTGGAATTACAGTGAAGTTGTACGATAATACAAGTACTGTAGTCGCCACTACATCAACGAATGCAGCTGGATATTATTTATTCCCTGATTTGCCAAATGGCGTATACTATGTTGGGTTTAGTAATTTACCTGGTGCTTATGTGTTCACTCAAATGAACCAAGGTAGTGTGTCAACAGATAGCGATCCTGAACCAAGCTCTGGCTTAACGGATACATATAGCTTGATAGGCGATACACATATACTAACAGTAGACGCTGGTATCAAATTGAGCTCAAATGATATCAGAATTGGTAAAGGAACTTTAGGCGATTTAGTATGGTATGATTTAAATGGCAATGGTTTACAAGATGCCACTGAATCTGGTGTATCTGGAGTAACAGTTAATTTGTATGAAACCATTGGTAATACCTTACTAGCAACAACTACGACGAATGCTTTAGGGAATTATATCTTCACGAATTTGGATGCCGGTAGCTACCAAGTAGAATTTACGAATCTTCCTGCTGGCTTTGTGATAAGTCCAAAAGACCAAGATACCCAAGGTATCAATGGAGAATTGAATAGTGATGTGAATGCAGGTACAGGCTTTACAGATGGTATCGTGCTTGCGACAGGTGAAGATAAGATGAGTGTAGATATGGGTATTGTTCCACCAGCAGGCACTGCAAGTTTAGGAAACTTAGTGTGGTTTGATTTAAACAAGGATGGTTTACAAACAGCTGGAGAGCCTGGTGTTCAAGGAGTAAGCGTGAGCTTGTATGATAATGCCAATACCATGCTTGCCACAACGACAACCAATGCAGACGGAGAATACTATTTCATTGGATTAACCCCTGGCACTTATGGCGTAGGATTTAGTAATTTACCTGTTGGTTATACATTAACGACAGAAAATATTGATGCTCAAGGAATCAACGGTTCTGCGAATAGTGATGCCAATGCAACTACAGGATTAACGCCAACGGTAACCTTAGTGGCAGGAGATAATAACCTGAACTTAGATGCAGGTATCATCACCAATGTGATTGCTGCTGTGGGAGATTATGTATGGTTTGATGCGAATCAGAATGGCATACAAGATCCAACAGAAACAGGTGTAGGTGGAGTATTGGTTACTTTGTATGACAATGCAAATCAACCAGTATCAAGTGCGATCACTCGTCCTGATGGAGGCTATATCTTTACGAACTTAAATCCTGGAACATATTCTATTGGATTTAGCAATTTACCTGAAGGTACTTTGTTTACCCAACAAGTAGGTAATGCAACAGATAACAACAATAGCAATGCCGATCCAAGTACAGGTTTAACTGCTAACTTTACTTTAGCTGCGGGAGATTATAATCCTACGATAGATGCGGGCATCATGCCTCCATTAACAGCAGGCTTAGGAAACTATGTTTGGTATGATGTAAATGAAAATGGAACTCAAGATGCTACTGAGCCAGGCGTACCAGGTGTATTAGCTACCTTGTATGCAGCCAATGGAACCACAGTGATTGCAACTGCAGTGACAGATGGTGATGGTGGGTATAGCTTCACGAATTTAGATGCAAGTACTTATGTAGTAGGCTTTAGCAACTTGCCATCAGGCTTTACACCAACAAGTAGCATAGGTGTTTTAGATGATGCATTAAATAGTGATATGAATCCATTGACTAGAAAAACTGTTCCTGTGACTTTAGCAGCTGGAACCTATAATCCAAACTTAGATGCAGGTATTTACTTTGGTGTGCCATTACCTTCTAAGGAATTAGTCGCATCATATGGTATCATCAGAGATAACAAAACATGTGATGTGGTTTGGTATACCGTAGATGAAAAGAACGCTAGCAATTTTGATATCGAAAGAAGTGTGGATGGTATTAACTTTATCAAGACTGGCACAAAAGCAGCTAAAGGAAATACGACAGGTAAAACTACCTATAGCTTCAATGATGATATCAGTGCTGTAAGCGAATCGGTGATTTATTACAGAATTAGAATGAATGATGTGGATGCTCAATACATGTATTCAAACAGAATCAATGTGAGCTTAGATGCAAGTGAGGAAGTATTGATTGTGTATCCTTCACCATTTACATCTACTTTGAATATGTTGTATACAAGTAAAGATGCTACTGATATTGACATGATACTTACAGATATGTCTGGAAGAACAATTCGCAAACAATCTTATAGTTTGAATGCAGGATTGAATACCATACAGTTAGAAGGTTTAGATCAATTATCAGCTGGTAATTACTTTATCAAGGTAGTGGATATAAACTCTGGTGAGCAGTTTATTCGCAAGGTGTTGAAGTAAGATTCATAGAAGAATAAAATCAAGAGAGGTTGTCGCAAGGCAACCTCTTTTTTTATTTAAGGGTGAATCATAATGAAGGAAATTTGTTTTTTATTTATTGATTCTACAAAGAGTCTCTACCTCATTTCTCTGCGGTTCCAGAAATATTTTGCATTCTCTAAAGAGCCTCTACCTCATTTCTCTGCGGTTCCCGAAATGATTTACAAAGCCCATATTGAACTCATGAGCTCGTTTGTATTGCGGCAAGGATAGTAGCG
>CAZSUF010000050.1:17099-17752 GCA_964609875.1 uncultured Bifidobacterium sp. | reverse complement strand
ATTTTTAAGATCAGTTCTTCTAGGTAGGTAAACTAAAAAGGATTTTTTACAAAGCATCTTCGCTTTTGTTCTTTGTGGAATATAAAATAAAAAAGATGTTCTACGAAGCGTCTTCGCTTCGTAGTCTTATTCTATTGCTTTCAGCAATAAACGGAAACACATTTTGGAAACTAAGCAGTCAATATATGCAATGAGTTACAAATTTTCAGAAGACTATAAATTAGCAAGAAGTTCTGCTAGTCATTTGAACTAAAAAAAGAATGCCTACAGCCGGAATTGTTTACAAAGAAAAGAAAACTTGTAAGTGAGTGCTTCAAATGATAAACATAGAAAAGCAATGTTGAAATTTATTTTTTATAATAGTATTTTCAAATTTGCTACAAGCAAAAGAATATAACTACGAAGTGAAGACGCTTCGTAGAACCTTGGTATCTCTGGATCATCATAATTTGCAGTAATATTTCATTCAATGTGATGGATGGTTTGTGGGGACACAAACCATGGAGTGAAGCGAAGACGCTTCGTAGAAGAGTGGAAACAAAACTTGAGGTGAAAGCAATATTCCGACTAATCTAGACACGCTACATTCATTAAAAAGATGAATTTGTATTGCGGCAAGGATAGTAACGAAAAGCCCGCATCACGCGCTCTGG
>CAZSUF010000050.1:9907-17068 GCA_964609875.1 uncultured Bifidobacterium sp. | reverse complement strand
CATCGTCTTGAGGCAAAGGTTGATAAACGATTTTTGATTGTCCACCTATAAGCTGCTGAATTTCTTCGGCAAATTCTTTCAAAGAAATTTCATGAGGATTGCCAATATTGACTGGCAAATGATAGTCGCTTAAAAGCAATCTATAAATACCTTCAATAAGATCGTCGACATAACAAAATGATCTTGTTTGTGAGCCATCTCCAAATACAGTGATGTCATCGCCCTTAAGCGCCTGACTCATAAATGCAGGTAAAGCACGACCATCATTGAGGCGCATTCTTGGTCCATACGTATTGAAAATTCTGACGATGCGTGTTTCTAAGCCATGGTATGTATGATACGCCATGGTAATAGCCTCTTGAAATCTTTTAGCTTCGTCATACACGCCTCTTGGCCCAATTGGATTGACATTGCCCCAATACTCTTCGTTTTGAGGATGAACTAAGGGATCGCCATATACCTCACTTGTAGAAGCAATCAGCATTCTGGCATTTTTTTCTTTAGCAAGTCCTAAAAGATTATGCGTGCCTAAAGAACCCACTTTGAGTGTTTGAATAGGCATTTTTAAATAATCAATTGGGCTAGCAGGTGAGGCGAAGTTTAAGATGTAATCTAACTTGCCAGGCACATGTACAAATTTGCTGATATCATGATGATGAAATTCGAAATGTGGGTGTTTGAAAAGATGTTCAATATTTCGAAGGTTACCTGTAATTAAATTATCCATGGCAATCACATAATATCCTTCTTGAATAAATCGATCGCACAGATGAGAACCTAAGAAGCCTGCACCTCCTGCTATGAGTACTTTTTTCATGATGTTTGTATTACTTTTCGACCTATTGAATTATAGTAAAAACCGGCATTGGTCATGTCTTGCATGTCAAATAAATTTCTTCCGTCAAAAATGACTGGATTCTTCATTTTTTGTTTGATGGTGTCAAATTCAGGCGTTCTAAAAATATTCCATTCTGTGCAAATGGCAAGTGCATCGGCTTGATCTAAAATGGAATAAGCATTATCGCCAAATTCGATACTGCTTAATAATTCAGGATGAACTTGTTCGAAGTACATTTTAGTATTTTTCATACCTTCTGGATCGTAGCAAATAATTTTTGCACCATGTTGAATGAGTTCAGGGATAATATATAAAGCCGGGGCTTCTCTGATATCATCTGTATTTGGTTTAAACGCTAATCCCCAACATGCAATTTTTTTGCCCTTTAAATCTCCTTGGAAATAGGCTATGATTTTATCGGCTAAAACCAATTTTTGTCTATCATTGACTTGAATGACTGAATTTAAAATATCAAAATTATAATCGTATTGGGAAGAAGTATGGACTAAGGCTTGAACATCTTTAGGGAAACAACTACCTCCATAGCCTATGCCCGGAAATAAAAATCTTTTACCTATACGCGTATCACTGCCCATGCCAATGCGAACTGTTTCTACATCAGCGCCTACTTTTTCGCAAAGGTTGGCTAATTCATTCATAAAGGTAATGCGCATAGCTAAATAAGAATTAGCTGCATATTTGGTTATTTCTGCGCTTCTTTCATCCATAAAGAAAATCGGATTGCCTTGACGAACAAAGGGTGCATATAATTGCTGCATCATTTTTTTAGCTCTTTCTGAACTGCAACCAACTACCACCCGGTCTGGCTTCATAAAATCATCTACTGCTACGCCTTCACGTAGAAATTCTGGGTTACTTACCACATCAAATTCGCCTTGATAATTTTCACGAATTTTTGCGGCTACTTTTTCTGCAGTCCCTACAGGTACAGTGCTTTTATTGATGATAACTCGATAAACTTGTAAGGAATTTAACAGCTTGCCAATCTGTTCAGCAACACCTAGTACATAACTTAAATCGGCAGAGCCATCTTCACCCGGAGGTGTGGGCAAGGCCAAAAAAATTAAATCAGACTTAGATACGGCTTCACTTAAATTGCTTGTAAAGTGAATACGTTTTTCTTTTAAATTTCTTTGAAAAAGGACTTCTAAGCCAGGTTCATAAATGACGATTTCTCCTGCAGATAAGCGATCTACCTTTTGTTGATCAATATCTACACAAATCACTTGATTTCCTGATTCTGCAAAACAAGTTCCTGAAACTAAACCAACGTAGCCGGTTCCAACAACTGCAATATTCATTATTTAAGTGTATTTATTATTTGAAGAAAATTGTCTATGATATAAAGTTGCTCATCTTCTTTCATTTCTGTGTGAATAGGTAATGAAATCACTTTGGTGGTAAGCATATCTGTGATCGGAAGGTTTACGTCATTCATGCCAAATGCTTTAAACATACCTTGTTTGTGTGCAGGAATTGGGTAGTATACCATGCTTGGAATTCCTTTTTCCTTTAATTTTTCTTGTACTTGATCTCGATCAATACCTTCTAAGGTTAAAGTATATTGATGAAATACATGATACGCATTTGCTGATCTTATCGGTGTTTTAATGTTTGGATGATTGGCAAAAGCTTGATCATACTTGTCTGCGACCGATCGTCTTGATTGACAATATCGATCAAGATGTTTTAATTTAATGGATAATATGGCGGCTTGTAAGGTATCTAAACGTGAATTGCATCCGACCATTTCATGCACATATTTTACTTTTTGTCCATGGTTAGCTACCATTTTTAATTTTTCAGCTAAGTCTGAATTATTCGTATACAATGCACCTCCATCGCCATAGCAACCTAAATTTTTCGAAGGGAAAAAAGAAGTACTTCCTACATCTCCCATGGTGCCATTGGCTTTTTTTGTCCCATCACTAAAGGTGTAATATCCGCCAATTGCTTGTGCATTGTCTTCAATCACAAATAATTGATGTTTGTTAGCAATTTGAAGGATAGCTTCCATGTCTGCGCTTTGTCCGTATAAATGCACAGGCACTATGGCTTTGGTTTTTTGCGTGATTAATTTTTCAATTTCATTTGCATTGATACAAAAAGTATCTTCATGAATTTCGCAAAAAACAGGCACTAAATTTAATAATCCTACCACTTCAGCTGTGGCGATATAGGTAAATGAAGGTAAAATAACTTCATCGCCTGGTTTTAAACCTAAAGCCATCATGGCAATTTGCAATGAATCCGTGCCATTCGCACAGGGTATCACATGTTTTACATCAAGATAAGCTTCAAGTTCTTTGGCAAATTGACCTACTTGAGGTCCATTGATGAAGGCCGTTTGATCAATGACTTGCTGAATAGCAGCATCAACTTCATTTTTAATTTCAAGGTATTGAGACTTTAAGTCTACCATTTGTATCTGATTCAAGATAATTTGTTTTGAAAAATTGAACGCGAAAATAGTATTTTCTAGCTATAAATTGATGGATATTTGTAAATTTAGTGCATTTTTACAGCATCGGTTTAGCTTAAGCCATGTTTAACTAATCATCAAGAATTCAAGATTCGATCTAGGTCATTTATAGGGTGCTAAAAAAGATCATTAATTATTAAAATTTGTACATGCAAAAAATATTTCTTTGTTTGGTTTTTGTGTTGATGTCAATCTTAAAAATGCATGCACAAATTACAAGTGATTCTTTAACAAATGTTCAGGTTAAGAAGAATCAGAAAGGAAGCGCAGATAAAATTTGGAATCTAGATGTTTTGTTAGCTGTGGATCATCCCATGGCGGATATGGGAAAGAGGTTCGGAACAAGTTATCGTATAGGATTTGGTATAAAACGTAAAACAGCGAATAATTGGATTTGGGGTATCAAGGGAGAGTTTATCATTGGGAATAAAATCAAGGAGGATAGTTTATTAATTAATGTAAAAACCAAGCAAGGCGGTGTAATTAGTCAACAAGGCGATTTATTAAATGTAGGTATATTTGAAAGAGGATATATGTTAGGAGCACAAATAGGAAAAGTTTTTCCATATCTTCAACTCAATAAAAATTCTGGCCCGGTGATGATAGCTTCTGTGGGATTTTTGCAACATAAAATTAAATTATTTGATAGAGATTTGTCATTTCCTCAACTTCGAGAAGAGTATAAAAAAGGCTACGATCGTTTGACAAATGGCTTGTATTTGCAAGATTTTATTGGCTATCAATATTTTGCAAAAGATAAATTAATTAATTTTTATGCAGGATTTGATTTTGTTTGGGGATTAACTCAAGGTCGAAGAACTTATCAGTTTGATATTGCTAGAGCAGATACTCAATCTCGTAATGACTTACTAGTAGGCTTTAAATTTGGATGGGTATTGCCTATTTACAAGAAGAATGTAGAAGAAATATATTATTAGTATTTTGATTTTAATTTATAATTTATTCATTCAAATTTATGCTTGCCTCATCAAGATAGCCTCGTTATGGAATCCCAAAGCCAAAGCTTGGATTGAGGGGCGAAAAAAATTTTTGATGGACTTGGATTTATCTCAAATCAAGAATAAACAAATTATTTTATTTCATTGTGCTTCAGTGGGCGAATTCGAACAAGCAGCGCCATTACTGAATCTTTTGAAAAAAAGATTTCCCAATTACGCTTATCTGATTTCATTTTTTTCTCCCTCAGGATTCAATTATGTTAGAAAGAAATATCCCCATGAATTGATTATGTATTTGCCATTAGATACAAAGAAAAATATGGTGACTTGGCTTGCTTCGGTAAAGCCTGACATAGTTTTTGTTATAAAGTATGAATTTTGGTACCATTTTTTAAAACAACTTCATGTAAATAAAACGCCTGTATTGCTTGTTTCGGGAATTTTTAGGAAAAATCAATGGATGTTTACTTGGGGTAAAAAATTTTCAACTCAATTATTTTCATTTTTTACTCATTTCTTTTTGCAAGATGATCAAAGTGAGAAATTGCTTCATGAATTAGGGTTTGTAAATACTAAAGTTGTTGGAGATACACGGTTTGATAGGGTAATTCAATTATCTAAAGAAAAAAAGAAAGACACAATTTTAGAATCATTTTGTACTCAAGGAAAAACTTTTATGGCAGGTAGTATTTGGCCTCAAGATCAAGGCGTATTGAACAACATCATTCAAGCTTTACCCGAAGATTGGAAAATTGTCTTAGCGCCTCACGAGCCTCAACATGTGGATTTGGATTGGTTAACAGCGTCGTTTGTGAAATATTCAATGGGTGGAGGAGATGCGAAAATTCTGATACTGGATACTTTAGGGGTGTTGGCTAAGGCTTACCAATATGCAAGTTTGACTTATGTTGGGGGAGGATTCGGGAAAGGAATTCATAATATTTTAGAACCTGCGGTATATGGATCACCCATTCTTATTGGTCCTAATTACCATAAATTTAATGAAGCAGTAAGTTTAGTTGCTCAGCAATGTGCTTATGAAGTTTCAACGAATATGGATATGAAAAAATGGTGCCAAGCAGTACTTTTTGAGCCAGTTCAGGTAGAAAGAATAAAGTCTAAGATGGAGGCTTATTTCCATGAAAATACTAACGTTTCAGGCAAAATAGCGGTCTTTCTTGAAAATGAACATCGGTTATTCACTTCATGAGTTTAAAAACATATTTTAACATTTGAAATGTAATAACTATATTAGCGATTTATTAAAGGAACTTCCTTCAGAAAATGAAAAGATTCAAAATATTTTTGTGCCTATTATCTTTTAGCCTAGTAGCTAATTTTGCGATAGCACAACCCTTAATTCTTGGGCCAGATACATTATGTATAGGTAACCAAATGCAACTCACAACGAATGTTACAAATGCCTCATCTTATTATTGGGGGTTTTGTTCTGCCTATTTGAATTACATCCCAACAGGAAGTAGTATTGTGGCTGGTACAGGTTTAAATGCACCTTCATCCATCGTGATGGCAAAAGACAGTGGAAAGTATTTTGTTTTTGTTGTTAATACCAATGGGACGCGAGAAGTGATTAGATACGATTTTACAAATAGTTTAGCCAATGTGCCCTTAGCCGTTAATTTAGGTGATTTTGGGGGTTTAATTCCTACAGCTGCAAAAGGATTTGAAATTATAAAAACTGGTGGAAACTGGTATGGTTTTTTGGTAGGCGGTTTAGGCGCTGCTTCTGATTTAGTTCGATTAGACTTCGGTACTAGTTTGTCAAATACGCCAACAGTAGTAGATCTTGGAAACCTTGGAGGTACTTTGACTAATCCGCAAGATTTAGTGTTATTTTTTGAAAATAATGAATGGCATTGCTTTACAAATGATGGTTTCTCAGGAAATTTGTTGAGAATGGATTTTGGGACGAGTATTACAAATACCCCTATTTTAGTTGATTTAGGTAATCCAGGAACACTAAACTTTCCTACTGGGTTATGCTCCATTTTTGATGGGAGCAGTTGGCATCTTTTTGTAGTAAATCGTGGAAGCCAAACTCTTAGTAGGCTTGATTTTGGCCCCTCATTATTAGGCGGTTTTGTTGAAGTGAACTTAGGTACTTTTGGTGGATTACTTCAATCTCCAAGAGATATCGGCTTAATAAAAGATTGCGGTCAATATTATGGATATATCACCAATGAAGCTAGTAATCGAGTAACCATGGTCAATTTTGATCTTACATTAAATTTATTAGCGGCTAGTGATTTAAATAATTTCGGTGGATTTAAAGGTCCAGGCTATTTAACAAAATTCCTAAGAGATAAAGATAATGTATTTGCTTTTACACCAAATTTGCAAGATAATTCAATGTCAAGAATTTCTTACAATAGTTGTGTAAACTCTTCTATTCCTAGCTCAACATTGCAATCACCGCCAGCATATACTTATTCTGCTCCTGGTATTTATAATGTATATTTTGTATCAAACGAGGGTTTGCCTGATATGAAAGTTGATTGCAAGTTAATCACAGTTTTAGGTAAGCCTAAAATTGAAATTAATAATGATACTTTAATTTGTCAAAGAGATACCATTCTTCTTGTGGCAAATGGCCCTGGTTTATTTAGTAATTTATGGTCTCCCGTATATCATGCGATAGCACCTTATGATTCTACATCCATGTTAATATATCCTAGCGAAGATTATAGATACAATGTACATTTAGAGTTTACCTCATCTGGGGCTTGTGCTTATGATACTTCAGTTTTAGTGAGAGTGAGCAGAGTAACGGCTGATGCAGGAGTTGATAGATTTGTTGCAGACGGCGCCTACACAGAATTGGGAGGACCAAGACTTTCAAT
>CAZSUF010000050.1:8472-9796 GCA_964609875.1 uncultured Bifidobacterium sp. | reverse complement strand
ACAGAATGTACTGAAATTCATTTGCCCAATGCTTTCAATCCTATCAGTGATAACATGATTAATCGAAATTTTGGTTTGCTTAACTCCAATATAGTGAAGTTAGATTATTTTAAAATCATGAATAGATGGGGGCAAGTTGTATTTGAAACTACAGATCCCAAAAAGACATGGGATGGCACATTTAAAAATATTGAATTACCGCCGGATAATTATGTTTGGATAGTAAACGGCTATTGTAATAATGGTAAAAGAATCAAACGAGAAGGCACTGTGTTGCTGGTCAAATAATTGATTATTTTACGTGATGTTATTTAAACATTCCTGCATTTTATTGTAATTCAGCGTTATTTAAAATCTGGGGATATAACTACAATTTTTTCTATCAACCTCAATTGTTTTGAAAGATTGAGTTATCCAATCTGGTAATACTTTCCCTTATTATTCTAACTCTAGTACTAATGTTAATTTCAATCGGAGCTATCAAGTTTTGTTGCCTCTATCTTAACTAATTTTTATTTAAGGTTTGCTGAATACTCATAAATTGTTCAAATCCAAAGAAACTGTGGAAGCAGAGTACTCTTGTATAGGCTTTCGCAAATGATGAAGAAGTTAGGTAACTGAGTAGTGTAAAATAGAACATGAACAGGCAAGTATTGTAAACCAGTTTATTTTGTTTAATTCGAATTTGCCATATAATTCTATTATCAAGAATCTTGATGATAATCAGTCATATCAAGTAATTACACCTTATTCAGCAAACTCTAATAATTTGCTCCTGCTTCAAAAAACTTATATTCAGCTTTTCTTTATGATTTGCCTCGAATAAATTTTACCTGACTGATTTATTAAAAGGAAATAATTACCTGCTGGGAGGGTATGGCTAAAGTTTAAATAGTAATGATTCTCTGGATAGTTTGACTGAATTGCTTCTGTTTGAAAGTGGCGACCAGCAAAATCGATTAATTGAAATAATACTGGTTGAAACAACTTTTTATCATTGAATTTTACTTGGACTGTGTTTTCGAAAACACTCGGGTAAACTGTAAAGTCAATTGATTCTTGATTAAAAGATAATAAATTAGTCGGGTATAAATTGGGTTTCCATCGAGTTAATTTCAATGCAGTATTCGGAGGAACACTTGCATTATAAAAAGTATAAATTTTAGAATCTTCATAACAAAACCCCTCAGCACCATTTGTTTCCAAAGCTCCATCCTGACCAAATGTGGAATCAATTATACCCATAGTATTAAGCTTGTATATAATTCCTTTATATGGGGAACTTTTTATAGTACTGATTAATATTTTGCCATCATTTAATATT
>CAZSUF010000050.1:0-8462 GCA_964609875.1 uncultured Bifidobacterium sp. | reverse complement strand
GTAGTTGAATTCGAAGGTGAATAATGAATACCTGAATTACCAAAACTCAAATCGTAATCTCCATTATTTTTTACTCGAATTGCAAATGAATATGCATCATTAGCGTATGGCTCTGGAAGTGCCGAAGCATACCCACAAGCAATGACTTTGCCATCTGCTTGTAACGCTAAATCAAATAAGTAGCTTTCATTTTGAGAAGAGGGGCCAAGGTAGGGATAAGATTTATATCCATTATTACCAAATGAACTATCAAGGCTTCCATTAGTTTGGTACCTTAATAACATACTTTTATAATGAGAACTATACACTGTTCCACCTGCAAGTATCTTTCCGTCAGGAAGTAGCAATAGTTTATTTAATCTGGCAAAGTTTTCGAATGTGAAGCCATTTACTTTTACTCCATTTGTGCCAAAGGTTGAATCAATACTTCCATTATCATTCAAACGAATAATGATGGTTTCTTTCTTATTAAAACTCGTATTCGTAGTCATGCCAGCTGCAACAATTTTTCCATCACTTTGTATTACTAAATCATATAAAACTTCATCATAGGGAATGTATTGATTGCTAATTCCGTTAATCCCAAAAGTAGAATCAAGTTGACCATTAATTTTATACCTTTTTACAAAATAATTATTATAATATTCTCCGCAAACTAAAAGTCTACCATTTGCGTCTGTAATACCTGAATTTTTAATATATAAATTAGTGTCCATTATCAATCCATTCATTCCAAATGTATTATCAAGATTACCGAAAGAGTCAATTCTGCATATTAAATTCGTTGATATAATAATTTTCTTTCCATTTGAATACTTTAAAATCTTACGTGGAGTTTTTGGGTCTGCATTGGTTATGGAAACGCCATTAATTGCATAACTTGAATCTGGAAAATATTGCTGACCAAAAACCAAATTGAGAAAAAAGAGTTGAATGGCAACAAGTAAAATACATTTGAACATATAGTGATTTTTAGGTATTAAAGATATAATTAAATTAGCAAGCTAATAAAAATTGTCAGCGAAAAAGGGCAATAATTTATTAATTATTATTTTTCACATAAAACTGCAGCCCCTATATAGAAATTGAGTTTATTACATAGATTTAGGGCTTTACAAAAAAATCAATTTCTTTTATTTCTTCATTGCCTCCTGAATCTGTTGCTTTTAGAATAGCTTTTAATGGAGTAATGGCTGTGATGGAATTAGGAAGAAAATGTTCATGAAAAGCATACACTTTTAAATTTGTTACATTAGGTGCTTCACTGAAAATAGTATTTCCATTTTTTATTACGGAAATGGTAAGTGAATGCAGTGAAGTTTCGTCTGTGGTTGTAAACTCAATATGTACTTCTGGATCTAAAGTCAAATCAAAAGTATCATTAACCACAGGCTCAACAACCGTAATCATTGGTTTGGTATGATCTAATAGAGAATTACTTTTTTTATTACATGATTGAGTCCATGCAAGAATAAATAAACTTGCTAGGATAAATGCATATTTCATGATAATGATTTTGTTTGAATTAATTGATTAAATAAATATAATAAGCTGATAGTTTGAATTTGTTTTTAACATAGCCATCTCCATATTGTTGAAGTATAGCTTTGCTAAACTGTATACCGAACCCTGATTTTTTTGTGTAGGTATCGCAGGATGTTTGCCAATAAGTTCCACTGCCTCCTGTATGTTCTACTAATTTTTGTTGCTGCTTGTCTACCTTTCTATGATCAAGTTGAATTCCACCGCCTGCAAGAACATTCACTTTTTTAAATTGCTTCCAATAAAGAGCTTTTAGATTTGCATTGAATTGGTTTCCAAAAGCATAATGCATTTTATTTTTACCATTAAGCTTGTATTGTGCTTCAGCTTGAATGCCTATACTTTTATGGCGAATTAGGCCATTAACATGAAATGGAATATCAATTGAACCCGTGCCCATTTGTAAATTTTGATGGAGCATTAATCCATTTCTTACATAATCTGATTTTCCAGTAGGTAATTTAATACCCAAACCAGCTCGCACTAAATAGGAATTTGATGCTGTTTTCTCTATAGTAGATTTTAATAAATCAACCATCACAAGAAGCTGTACATCACCAATTCCTTTCAAGCTAGTCGATGAATGATTTTGCCATTGACGATTAAATTGGTATGGCACTAATCCAAGAATTTGCACCTTTTTATATGGAACAAATCTTCCCCATAATTCACTAGTGTAGAAATTTTCTGTACTTGGAGCATTGATTTCTGATGAATTAATATGACTTCGAGTTTTAAATTGTTGTTGTTGATATCGGATACCGATAAAGGAATGTTGCAAATAGGGGAGTAGTCCTGCCTGATTGGCTCCAGTACTACATCCACACATCTCACAACCATAAGTGTGTTTGATCCCACAAAATAGGATAAAACACAAAAGAATATTTCTCATGCGAAAATTGTTGTTTAATGAATAATATGATTGTCTGTCAATTAAACAACTGGTTCAGGTGGTTCTATAGAGATATTTTTATATTCGTAGAGATAAAAAGAAAAGTAGTCTTTATAGTGTTTTATATCATGATTATTCATGAAAAACGGCAAATTAAAATAGGTAGGAATTAGAAAGCATGATTCTGATTCTGCAAACTTTATTTTCTTAGAACTAGATTGATTCTTACTGTTAGTTTCATTTTCCGTATTCTTTAATTGTTTTCTAAGTTGGCATTTCGCCTTGCAACAAGAGCCTTGAACGTTTCTTTGTTCACATACAGTGAGGGCTAAATAATCCTGATTTAATTTCCAACATGCATAAATGCCTACTTGTATTCCACATTGTGATACAATTAATAGTAAGAAAAATATAGAAATTAGTTTTTTCAAAAAGACAAAGTTATTTGAAATTTCACAAAAGCCTAAAATATTTGACGAATAAATAACTTTGAAAAATAGATTTGAAATGAATAGGGTAGAAATTACTTATTTATTCACTGATTCGAGATGAAATTGAATACGTGCAATGGCTTTGGAAATATAAATACAAGTTGCTAGTATTTTCTATTACCTTATTAAAGAAATATCACCTTTAATTGTTTTGACAATGTCATTGGCATAATAATCAACTATGTAATAATAGGTGCCGACTTCAGCATCTCTTCCTTTGTATCGACCATCCCAACCCAATTCTTGTTCGTAAGTTTGAAACATAAGCTCTCCCCAACGATTGTAAATAGAAAAATTAATTAGTTCAAATCCTGCACCTAAAACTTTAATTACATTGTTGGTATGATCTGAATTAGGGGAAAAAGCATTCGGTATAAAAATGGTTTCTGGTTTAATAATATTAGCACATTTGGTAATTGAATCCATGCACCCTAATGTGTTATAAGCGAATAATGTAAAGCAGTATCTCCCCGTATCACTATATGTTCTGGTTTCATTTGGTTGGGTAGAAAACATAGATCCTTTATAATACCATTCATATGTGGTTGCATTGCTCGATTGATTGATCAAATTAAAAGTTGGATTGTCTAAAGTTGTATAGGTTGGACTTACAATAAAATCAGCATCAGGTGTGGGTGCTACAAAAATGGTAAATGAAATGGAGTCTTTTCCGCCACATTTGCCCGTATCAGATGCTGTAACATAATAGGTCGTTGTTACTGCAGGGTTGAATGTCAAGATGGATGTATCTGAATTTGTTGTAATGCCTACGTTAGGTCCAAATGTTATTGTGGCATTAGGAAGTGACATACTCGTACTTTCTCCTACACATAAAGCCGTGTCAATGGGTTTCACTAAACTTAAATTTGCTGATAGTTTAGCATTAAAACAGGCGGTATCGGGTTGGAAACGCCATAAATCAATGGCGAGTACTAAAGTTCCGACAGGACTTCCAAAGCCGCCAAAGACCCAGAGATTATTTGATTTGTCACTCCAAATACAAACTCCGCCTTTGCTTGGAATCATATTTGATGTTGCGGCAATGCCTTTAGTGCCATAATTACCAGAGGGAAGAGTTGTTGATGCATTACTACCGCTTACCCATGTCCACTTATTGTTTGATATATTATATAACCATAAATCATTGAAGCAATTGGTTGCTGTTAAATCGTTAAATCCCCCGAACGACCAAAATACATCTGTGCAACCTAGCGTAGATACAGTTTGATTTTCTATTCTTGCACTTGGATAGGTATTTGGATCTGGATTACATTGGGTTCCATAAATACCACCCTCATTTGTGATATTTGATCCTGAAATCCATGTCCAATTATTTGTAATCGGATTAAATCTCCATACATCATTATAAGAATCTGTTGAAAAAATGCCTCCTGCAAAAATGTAAAAATTACCATCTACTCCTTTCCATTTTGTATAAGAAAGTCTGCCGGAAGGCACATTTGCAGGATCCTCAACGTTTTTTATTCCATAGTTTCCAACTGAGGCTCCAATCATATCCCCTTTCATAAATGTCCATTGGTTACTACCAATATCATATTTCCACATGTCATTCATTTCAGATCCGGCACCAATAGCAGTTGTTTGTCCTCCAAACATCCATAAATTATTTTGTGTATCCACCCAACTTGATTTGCATTCAACCCTTCCGCCTGGGTCATTGAGTGGCGAGGGGACTCCCATGGTACCGTAGTTTGCTATAGTTCCTCCGACATTAGAGCCACTGACCCATGTCCATTCATTGGTGGCAATGTGGTATTTCCATAAATCATTCAACGGATTTAAGAAGGACGTATTATCAACTCCAAATCCCCCAAAAAGCCAAAGATCACCATTATTATCTGTCCAACAATTAGCACCCCAACCTCTTGCACTCGGATAATTATTTATTGATGGAATGCCCATTACACGATAAATTCCATCTACATTGTTGTTGGCACTTTCCCCACTTACCCATGTCCATTGATTGGTCGTTACATCGAATTTCCACATATCATTCAAGGGGAAAGCCAAATTGCTGACACCGCCAAATAGCCAAAAATTTCCATCAAGATCTGTCCAAAAAGCAGCTTGATATCTAGCAGGAGGTTCGTTGATTGGCGAGGATACGCCTTTTGTGCCGTAGGTTCCTGTTGAATTTCCTAAATTACTTCCGTGCATCCAAGTCCACATTCCTTGAGCATTTGATCCTAAGCAGATGATGAAGAAAGCAACAAAAATTAAGTATTGTTTAGATGGAACTTTCATAATTCGGATTTAGGTAATTTAAAGTTAGATAAGATTATCCGAAAGACGAAGGTTTTGTATATTAAGTTTGTTATGATTACAGGTAGACTCAGAATCTCTCACATATCAATTCATGATGAAATCTAGTTAATAATTCTCAATGACAGTGATTTCGATTTTGTCAAACAGTTCCTCCTCGTCATTATAAATGATCATATCTAAATCTTGCATAAATGAAAGACAAGTTATTTTGTGCTTAGCAAAAATATCTTCGAGTAAGTTTAATTTGGTTTGACAAGCATCCAGTCTTTGTTTGTATAAGGTGTCAGACAAACTATCACAGCAATAATAAAAGCCTTTGGCAAAAATGGTAATGGTAGATGAATCTTCTTTCCATGTAGGCCAAATACTCATGATTGAATCTATCATCTTAGTTGATGAATCTTCTAAGCGGACATGTGTGCTATCCATATGAAGAAAGCAACTAAATAAAGTGTCAATAAATCCTGGTTGTTTTAATCTAAAATTCAAGGCTACATTATCTGGAAATTCATCTGTGCGTAAGTTTATTTTTTTGTAATAGGGTCTATAACCTTCTTCTTCAATATGGGCCATATAAGAATTTCCAATTTGTAAAGCCTGCGTAAAACTTCCATCACCTGCATTACTTTTTATAGAAGCAATCACTTTTTTATTGCTTAAGTCTGTCC
This sequence comes from uncultured Bifidobacterium sp., assembly GCA_964609875.1. Lineage (GTDB taxonomy): Bacteria > Bacteroidota > Bacteroidia > Chitinophagales > Chitinophagaceae > OLB11. Next base: position 2,583 of record CAZSUF010000050.1, on the reverse strand, counting down.
ATTCTATGTCAAGGTTACGAATATTTTTTTTATAGAATTTGTCTTGGACAAATCCTTTAATACATAATGTTGAATTTGGTTTTATGGCAGGATGCAACTCGAAGGAATAAATATCCAAACCTCCTTTGCCATTCCCTCGATCTGAGGCACAATAGCCTATAGTGCCTTTTGCATTGACAATAATTGAACCATCATGATTTTCTGTATTAATAGGCGCACCTAAATTCAAAGGCTTTTTCCAAGTATCATTGCTATTTTTTCTACTCACAAATAAATCTGTTTTGCCAATACCCGGATGACCATCGCTACTGAAATAGAGTGTTTCATTATCGGGATGAATAAAAGGCGAACTTTCATCTTTAGGAGTATTTATTGAAGGTCCTAGATTTTCAGGGGCACTCCAATAGTTCTGTATAAAATGCGATACCCAAATATCTTGTCCACCAAAACCTCCTGCTCGATTACTTACAAAATATAAATCTTTATTGTCACTACTCAAACAAGGTTGTCCTTCGTAGCCGGTGGTATTAATGGTGAGTCCAAAATATTGGGGCGAACTCCAAGTATCATTTTCTCTGTAACTAAAAGCCAAATCGCAACCTCCCTTTTCGATGCCGTTCGGACTTCTTAAATCGCAACGAGAGTAGAACAAATAATTGCCATCAGCACTTAGCATAGCAGCCCCATCGGGTAAACCAGTATTAGGCGGATAACCCAAATTCTTTGCCTTCTGCCATTTGCCATTGGAATCTTTTTGTGAGATAAAAAAATCTTCATTGCCGCCCACATTTCTAGTAAATACCATGGTTTGTCCGTCAAGACTGATGGAAGGCAGATATTCGTTTTCGGCTGTATTGATGCTATCGCCTAGATTTTTTAAACTAATGCCTGCCACAGGCGTTTTATCGGCATAAGACCGTAAAGTAAAATTTAGTTTGTGTTGGGCAGTTTTAGCTTTTGAAGCACTATCTAAATTAGAGACAGATAAACGATTCATGATTTTGATGGCTAAATCATCATCCTGTTGTTCATTCATTTTGATGGCCAAATAAGTTAAGGGTGCAAAAGCTTCTTGGGCATTAATGTCGGCAGCCTTATTGGCGTAAAACAAGGTTTTAATTTTATCCTGTTTAGAGTAATTGATTTCTGCTAGTCGGATATAGTTTTTGATTTGTTGAGGAAATTGAAGACTTAATTCTTCATAACAAGCGATCGCTTTATCCATTTTGCCTTTCCTGATGAAGTCTTCACAAGCACCAAAACCGCTTCTGTATAGCTTTAAACTATCTTGAGCATGAGTCAACAGAGACAAGCATATTAAACATAATGTAAAAATATTTTGTGGCCAGCTGCAAAACTTAATTAAGCGGATCTGCGACGCTCCGTTCATCTGTATCTCATCTATTTAGGGTTTACTGAATAACGTGTAATTAATTGACATGACTGGTTTTTATCATGATTTTTGATATTATAAGTGCGTGGCAAATTTAAATCAAACTGAATAAATTGTTTACAAAACTTGCGAGTGAGTGTTCTATTTTACACTACTCATAGGTTGCCCAACTTCTTCATCATCTGCAAAAGCCTCTACAATGGTACTATGCTTTCACAGCTTCTTTGAATTTGAACAACCTATGAGTTATTCAGCAAACCCTAGTAAGCTGTAAAAATAGCGATAAAATTTTCAGTAAAGTTGAATTATTGTTTGAATACTTAAGCTTCATTTGAACTAGATACCGCGGCAAGGATTGCAGCAGAAAGCCCGCAACACGCGCTCTGGCGTGTGAGGACTTGCCGCGAAAAGCCTGTTCGCCGCCCAAATGTATTAAATAATAATAGGCGTTAAATAATCTTGAAATTCTATTTTCATAGGAATTCACATTGATTATTTAGGTTTGATGAATTACCTTCGCGTGGCGGTAAAAAAGCGAATTTTTCTTAACTCACTTGTTTGGGGTGAACAAATTTTAACTGAATTACCGAGATCTTAAAACTAAAAATATATTCTTATGGCATTTGATATCGAAATGATTAAAAAGGTGTATAGCTTATTCCCTGCAAAAGTGGAAGCTGCACGAAAATTTTTAGGCCGACCTTTAACCTTGGCTGAAAAAATATTGTATACCCATCTGGATGCGGGTATGGAAATGAAAGATTTTCCAAGGCTCAATTCTTATGTAGATTTTAATCCTGATCGTGTTGCGATGCAAGATGCAACTGCTCAAATGGCCTTATTGCAATTTATGCAAGCAGGTCGACCTCAGGCTGCAGTGCCTTCTACAGTGCATTGTGACCATTTGATTGTTGCCAAAAATGGCAGCAAAGAAGATTTAGAATTTGCCAACCAAGAAAGCAAGGAAGTATTTGATTTTTTATCGTCGGTATCCAATAAATATGGCATAGGATTTTGGAAACCTGGAGCTGGGATCATTCATCAAATTGTGCTCGAAAATTATGCCTTCCCTGGAGGTATGATGATAGGCACTGATAGTCATACCGTAAATGCTGGAGGCTTAGGTATGGTAGCCATTGGCGTTGGCGGTGCTGATGCTTGTGATGTAATGGCAGGTTTGCCTTGGGAAT
>CAZSUF010000049.1:0-17777 GCA_964609875.1 uncultured Bifidobacterium sp. | reverse complement strand
AGAACTTTATGGAGCAAATATATATAATATTATTTTATAATTACAAAATAGATACGAAAGTTTTTTCTTTCGTTTTTCTAAATGTAACCGTTCCATCTCTTAATGCGAATAAGGTCCAATCTTTACCAACACCAACACCAGGACCAGGATGAAATACAGTTCCTCTTTGACGAACTAAAATATTTCCATTAATAGCAGCTTGACCGCCAAATAATTTTACTCCCAAACGCTTGCTATGAGAGTCTCTTCCGTTCTTTACACTACCTTCACCTTTCTTATGTGCCATGATTATAAAAAGTTTAATCTATTTTTTTAAATGAATATTATTAATTTGAGATTAAGCTAATGAAGTAATTTTCACTTGCGTTAATGCTTCACGATGACCTATTTTTTTAGTATATCCTTTTCTTCTTTTTTTGTGAAAAGTAATTACTTTATCGCCTTGTAAATGGTCTAAGATTTCTGCTTTAGCAGATCCAGACATGGCAATTTTACCATCCACTGAAGTCATTAATACTTTTGCATCAACCACATCGCCTACATTTCCAGCAAGACGGTGAACAAAAATTTTGTCTTCATTTTTTACTTTAAATTGCTGTCCAGCAATATCAACAATTCCAAACATGACTCGTATTTTTTAGGAGCGCAAAGATATGCAAAAAATGTTTTCCACCAAACTGTTGATATATTTAAATTATTATGATATTACAAGGGCATTCTTGGTCGAAACAGTTGATTTCATTGTAATATAATATAATTTTTATACGCGTTTCCGTGAATATTTATGATCTGGCCATTCAAAGATAAGCTTCATTCAGAGACAATTTTGGTTCTAGATAGAGGAATTGGGCAGGCCCGATGATGAAATCATTGGCGACAATGTTGCGTAAAAATATCCATGATCCATGAAGTTTGCTCGTTGTTTTGGTACCATGCAAATACTTTAAGTACAAATAATTTTAATTGAGTACGAAAAATTTATTTGTTAGTTTGCACTTATATATCGTAATATTGCAATATTATAATAAATTAAATGGGCGCATCAAAAACAGATTGCTTTACGAAAGAACAAAATTGGATTGCTACTATGGCCAAAGCTATTGGACATCCTGCTCGGGTGGCTATCTTAGAATATTTGCAAAAAGTAGATTCATGTATTTGTGGAGATATTGTTGACGAATTGCCTTTAGCACAGCCTACCATATCGCAGCATTTGAAAGAATTAAAAAACTGCGGGCTCATTAAAGGCAATGTAGAAGGCACATCGATTTGCTATTGTATTGACGAAAAAGCTATGAAAAAATTTATGACTTACTTTGACAAAATGAATGCTCAATTAAATTTAAAAAAATGCTGTTAAACATCCTTCGAAGATCCAAGCTTCATGACAAATTACGATTGCTTGCGGCGGGATGCGTGAGGGATGGAGTGGAAATCCCATGCGCCTCGCATGGATTGCAAGGACAGCCCGACCCTTTCCCATCCTCCTAGGTGGGAAAAGGGGCACGCCCAAAATATTTAAACAAAAAAAAATAAACATATGACACTGACAGAATTTAAAAACTACTTAAGAACAACAAACTCTTTGACATTTCAACTTCCGAACGGAGAGCAGATTCCAGCACATTTTCATATTACAGAAGCTGGCATGACCACAAAACATTTTATTGATTGTGGTGGCACTTTACGAACTGAATCGAATGTCAATTTTCAAATTTGGACCTCAGTTGACGTGGACCATCGTTTAAGTCCAGAAAAATTATTGAAGATTATTGATCTTGCTGAAAAACAATTTCCAATTGAAAATTTAGAAGTTGAGTTAGAGTATCAACAAGATACCATTGGGAAATACGGGCTTGAATTAGGTGAACATGGATTGCAATTCACTACGACGCATACGAATTGTTTAGCACAAGATCAATGTGGAATTCCAACAACCAAGAAAAAAGTTTCCTTGGCCACTCTTCAATCAAGCGAGTCGGGATGCTGTACTCCAGGTGGCGGATGTTGCTAAAGTAATGGATCACCTCAACTAGTATGAATCAACACCAATAAATACTAAATTGATTTGGGCTTATCAAAGAAAAATAATTTTATAGGTGCTAATTTATATTGATTCCAATGTTTGATATCCATTTGAAAAGCACACATGGCACAGGTTGGCATATCATCGCACACCTTACCCATTAAACTATTCACGAAATCAGTAACACCAGGGTTGTGACAAACTATCATAGCCGTATTGACTTCATCGGGAATTGAATAAATAACCTCATCAATAATCAAAGGTGGGGCATGGTATAAAATTTCGTCCCATTGAATATGTGCAGGATTGTAACCACTAGTTTCAGCAATAAGCTTAGCTGTCTGTTTAGCACGCATAGCTGTGCTTGAGATAACTAAATCTAATTGAACACCATTTTTTGCTAATCGCTCTCCCATCATCGGGGCATCGCGTAAACCTCTTGGATTTAACTCTCGATCGAAATCCTTTTGAAGCAAATTACCCCAATCTGATTTTGCATGTCTAGTTAATATGAGTGTTTTCATTTGATAGAATTTAACTAAGATAACTTAAATTTTCCTTGAAACTCTGATAACCTATTACATTGAATTTCGCTGATTTAAACAATGACTCAATAAAATAAATTTCAAAGTTCTCCTTTAATATGGCCTCCTTTATTTTTTCAAAATTTTATGTGAAGCCAAAGTAGTGGTTAATGAGCGAATTTGGAATAGGTACATCCCAGCAGGTAAGTCCCCCGTTTGAAAGGAAAATTCGTGCTCGCCCTTTTTTACATTTGTATCCAATAATAGCGAAATCAATTTACCCTGCATGTCTAGAATTTCAAACCTTACATGTTGTGATTGCTCTAATTTAAAGGTCGTTGTAAATGAAGCTTGTTCGATAGGATTGGGATAAATTGTATTTTCAAAATCTGTTGAAAAATTATTTACGGTTGTTGGAAAGTCTGCATTATCGATAGCCGCTATCCAAGTTCTATTTGCATTACTCTTTCCCCACGAACCCGATAAATAGGCCCTGTTAGAATTGTTATACATTTTCTGAATATTTGTATAATCACCCCATCGCTCTATTGAATCTGTCAAACGATTGATGATAGACGTTCCATTTCTTATAGCCACAATATCCGAATAGTTATTATTTGCATCTTTATACAACACACTGGTGCCTGGAAAACTATCTGTAATGCAATGCGAAAAAGTATACAATATTTTATGATCATTTGCATTTTGTCCGAGCCAAGTCATGGAAGGATAGCCATATTCCATCGTACTTGTTGAAAATATATCCGCACTCACTTGGGGAGAAGCGCTACTTATTTGCGAAATTGTTCCTAAATAAACTGCAGCATTCATAAAAACGGGATTCACTGTATTGGAACCGAAATAAATATGATCATTCTCATAAATGGCGGCTAATACCCGAGCATCATTGGTCATTAAATACTGCGTAATATTTGGGCTGATATACTTTTGACGAGCATTTGGCGGAAAGCCATAGGCCACCGGTGATTTTAACACACGTTGGTTAATCGTAGCCTGTCCTGAACTTTTTGAATCTGTAATTTCTGTTACAAAAATTGAATCATTACTCATATCCACATTTCTAACTGTAAGGAAATACATATTGTTTCCCATAGGATTAGTTTGATACTTGGCGGGACAAATATTTCTTAAATTCTTATCTTGATACTTTATATCGCTCCACAAATCATATAACAAAGGCTGAGCCGTAAATCCGCTCTCCTTATCAATTTGCCAAATAACAGATTGCTTAAACCCAATTGTCCAACTTACATTATCTTTTACTTGATTGAATGTCATAAATAGGTCTTTATCAGAGATTGCAATAATTGGATAATCGCTCCAAGTAGAATCATTAAATTGATTTCCATTTAAAGTATAAACATTCCATACACCTGTTGGATCATTCGTTTGAGAAAAACATACCAAAATGGTAGATTCGTTACTCAAACTTCCAGAAAAGCATACCAAAATAAATTTATCTTCTTTTGGATCATACAGCACTCTTGGATCAGAAATCCAACTATATACACCTGCAGGTGCAACCAAATTTGTCAACGACTTATTTAATAAAATTTTTCCAGTATCGTCCAAGACACGCATACTAGAATTTACCACACTTACGACAGTCCCATTATTAGACACAGCAATATCATTGTCATTGGGTGTGCTCCCTGAGGCATTGCCTTCGAAACCCTTATACACAATCGGATCAGGCGCCAACCCTCTTACTTTTTTTGCTATTGGCTTTTGTATACTCGCCTCTTTTTGTGTACGAAATTGATTGAGTAAATCTTTCTTATTTCCATACTCTGCAGAAGGAATTGGATGCTGATCAAGCTGTATCAAACTGGGATGCAAATCAGGAGTTAAAGGATCGGAAACATTCACTTGGATGGGTAATGTGGATACCCCACTTATTTTTGATTGTGCAAAGACAGTTACACAAGTAAGAACAAAGCATAAATTAACTAAACATGTTTTCATTTTATACATTTTATTTTATTTTGGGTGTGCCCTTTCAACCCTCTTCTAGTTTTTCTGGGCAAGGGTTTCAAGGTCGGGCTATTCGTTTCAAGCCATCTCGTTTTGAAGAACGAGATGGGCTTTCCACTACTATCCCTCACACAAATCCCTCTCAACTTTTGAATGAACTATTTATTAAATATTCGCACTAAAATACAATTAATTTAGGAAAGCTCTACATTCAACTCCAGATTAGTTATGGGAACAATCAATTCGTTCAAATCTAACATGGCATTTATTAAACTTACCCGCTGATATTGATGAAGATCTTTTATCCGAATATCTTGCTCTTTCATTTTATGTTGCGACAAATAAAATTGTCTCTTAGTTCCATAAAGTAATGGGTATTTTGGCGTGTGCCATTCACTTCCATTCCATAAGGCAATATTAGAAAAGCTTGTATCAGTCAATAATCCATCCTTAACAAACAATACTTCCATATCAGGTTTACGATCTTTCAACGGACCTAATAACTCATGCCTATCGGTAAATTTAAATCTATATTTAATCAGATCATTTTTGCAGAGGAAGAGGGTATTGATTTGTTTGGGTTGATAATCAACAAGACTAAACTCCGTGGCAAATGAGTTATAGGTTAGTTTACATTTCTGCAATTCTCCATGATGTTTGATCAGTATTTCTTCCTCAATATGATCTAACAATAAGGTCGAATCCCAAAGCGATTTAGCAGTTGCTTGCATTCTAATAAAATGCAAATCCAAGTTATATATCTTTCCTTGATAAACTTTTAGGGTTTCAAATACTGGGAACATACACTTTATCGATTAATTCTTGATACTCTTTTTCTACATCACTATTTACGGTAATGCCTCCACCACTTTTGTATATCAAACCTTGTTCGGTTTGCTCTATAAAGCGAATAAGGACGCAACTATCCAAGTCTTGACCATCAAAATAAAATGCCACGCCCGTATAATACCCTCGTTCATAATTTTCAGCCTCTCGAATAATGTCAATTGTTTTTTGCTTAGGCGCACCTGAAATTGAACCTGCTGGTAATAAGGAAAAAATAATATCTCCTAAAGAATTTACGTAATCATCTGGAAGTTGCCCAGAGATTTTCGAACTCACTTGTAAAAGTTTTTTTTGCGGTGTTTCAATACAATCGACATACCTAAAATCTTCGACTGTTACATTTGTGGAAACCATACTCAAATCATTTCTTATCAGATCTACAATAGTATAATGTTCTGCCATTTCTTTCACATCGCTTAAAATAATTTCTTTGGCATTTGGCACACTCGCATCGATTGTCCCTTTCATTGGAAAAGAATAAATCTTGTTATGATGAATTTGAATAAAGGATTCCGGACTAAAAGAAACCCATTGATGTTGAAAATAAATTTTGTATTTAGCCACAGCGGCTTGATATATTTCGTTTAAGGAACTTGCTGTATGAACCTGAGTAAATGCAGTTAAATTTGTCAAAAACGAATTTCCGTAATGAAGATGTTTTTGCACCTTCTCAAAAGATTTTCTGTATGATTCAAAACTAGGTGGAGCTCTCTCAATTACTATCTTGCGTATTGAATTATCATGAACAGCATTTTTAGTTTGAAACTCAGGAAACTGAATCATAATATCGGCTTCATGAAGTTCGTCCATGGTGAATAGTATCGGCTTATTTAAATAAAAATCCACGATTAAAAAAAAGGGTACCTTCTTTTTACTCATGGTATTAATGTTTTCGATAATAGACTCGTGATTAATCAAGAATTCAGTTTTAATTTGTGTAAAAATAGGGATTTGCAAATTTTATTAATAGATAATTATGATTCTTTCACATTCAATATTGTGGAGATATTGAGGCGATTGCAATGCGAGCATGTTACCGTTGTTAAAAATGATCAGATTTCAATTCATGACGCCAAAAATTTTGACAAGATCATTATTTCACCTGGCCCTTCAATCCCCTCTCAATCTGGCAATATTATTCAGATTATTCAAGGTTTGGGACCCACCCACTCCATATTAGGAATTTGTTTAGGACATCAAGCCATTGCGGAGGCCTTCGGAGCTAAGTTAAAAAACCTGCCTAATCCTTTTCATGGTTTTCAAACTAAACTTAATCAAGTCTTAAATGATCGTGTTTTAAACGACTTATCAGAAAATAATGCCAAAGGAATTACTATAGGTTTATATCATTCATGGGTTGTCGATCCTTTTGAATTCCCCTCATCATTAGTAGTAACTTCTTACTCTTCAGAAAATCACATTATGAGTTTACGTCATATTGAATTTGACATTCATGGGTTGCAATTTCACCCAGAAAGTTATATGACTCCTTTAGGGAGAAAGATGATTGAAAATTGGTTAAGGGGTTAATGCTATTTCATGGATAAAGGAACTTATTTTGCAATCACAGTTGTCCCCCAACTATCTGCAATAGGCACATGTGGGATGTTGTTTTTTTTACAAAATTCTTTTACAGCCTGCTTTGAACCCGCATATAAATCATTATTATAATCATGAATAAAAATATACCCCCCCTCTACAAGTCTCGGATAAAAATATTCTAACCCATCAATAATTGGTTTGTATAAATCTGCATCAAGGGATACAAAGCAAAATTTTTCTTCCAACCCTTCCAATGATTCAGGAAAATATCCTTTCTTAACAATACAATTTTCTTTGTGAATCATTTTTGCTAACACCTCATCAATTGATGTATTCGAAAAACTTTGATTTGCCAAACTAAAATTGTTACTTTTTTCAATTTGAATATCCTTTTCATCAAATCCCTCAAAAGTATCAAAAAGATACAGCTTCTTTTTTGGGAAAGCGGCATTTATGTATTTTGCAAATTCTCCTTTATAAACACCTACTTCAGCTACTTCGCCTATGATATTATTTTCTATTATTTCATGTACAATTAATTCGAAATTATTAATTCGAATATAATTTGTAATTGAAGGAACTTTGAGATGTTTACTTCTTTTTTGCCCAAGCATTTTATAATCTAGTACAATTTCACCTTTGAACATTTTTAATACAAGACTAAATAATTTTGATACCAATTTAATTGAATTTATTAAACAAAATAATACTAAATTTATGGTTTTTGATTTATTTTTTTAATTTATCTTGAAAAGTAATAAATTTATTATTCAATTAACCTACGATGAAAAAATATATTCTTTTAGGATTTCTATTTCTTTTATCTAAATCCGCTTTTTTACAAGTCAATTTAAATCAGGGCCTAGTGGCCTATTTTCCATTCAATGGCAATACGAATGATTTGAGTGGCAATGGAAATAATGCAACTAATATTGGAGCTTCATTAACAATTGATCAATGGGGAAATGCAAATAGTGCTTTCAAATTTGATGGCGTGACTAATTATATGGAAATACTAAACAATTCAACAATTCAATTAACAAACGCATATACACTATGTGCAAGAGTATATCCTACTGGGTTCTATCAAGGCGTTTGTTTTGCCAATTCAATTATTGATAAAGGATGGCCAGATTTCAATTCCGGTAATTACAACTTAAGATTTCTTGTTACCGACAATCCTTCTAATTCTTGTTATAATCTAGATACAACAAAAGAAAATTTTACCACACAATATCAATATTATTGTAACGCAACTACTATGAATACGACTCCATATGTTCAAAAAAACAATTGGTATTGTGTGATTGGTATTTTTGACGGTAATGATATAAAAATGTATGTCAATGGGGTTTTAAGATATCAGTGCAATATTCCTGGACAAATTGGGACAAATTCCAAAAATCTTTTGATTGGTAGACATGGAAACCCAACTTATCCTTATTGGTTCAAAGGATCACTAGACGAAATAAGGGTATATAATAGGGCTTTAAATCAGCAAGAGATAGATTCAATTTGCAATTTCACCCCAACAATAGTAAATCAAGTAAATGGAAATTTTACTAAATCTCACCCTTTAATTTGCGACAGTACTTTTTTACAATTTAATGATAGTTCAATTTCATTATCCCCCTTGAATTATTGGTTATGGGATTTTGGGGATCCCTCAAGTGGTGGTAATAACATTTCTTCATTACAAAACCCAACCCATCAATTTAGTGGTCCTGGAAATTACACTGTTACATTAATAGTTGGTAATACTCAAGGTGCATTTGATACAGTCATAAATAACATTACGGTTTCCGCATCAATACATTTTGCAAATGCAGGGAATGATGCTTTTGTTTGCCCTGGTGAAACTATTCAACTTCAGGCAAGTGGTGGGGTTTCATACAATTGGCAACCTTTAAGTTCAGTTAGCAACCCTAATATCTCCAACCCTATTGCTTCACCAAACAGCACTACAATTTATACCGTGACTGTTACAAATATCAATGGGTGTATTGATACTGATGAAATAAAAATTACAGTTTTAAATAATATTCCAATTGTTATATTGCCAGATTCTTCATTGTGTTTAGGAGAAATACTAACTCTCACAGCCTCCGGGGGAAGTGATTATATTTGGAGTCCTTCATTTGGGTTAAATACGACTTCAGGGTCTACTGTAAATTGCAATACATCTTCTACAACAACCTACACTATTTCCTACACAGATATAAATGGGTGCCCTTCAAAACAAACACATACAGTTTTAGTTTATCCTTATCCATTACTAAATGTTTCAAAATCTAATGATATTGAATGTAGTAAAAAATCTGCCCTCTTAAATGTAACTGGCGCAAATAATTATTCTTGGACACCTTCAGAAGATATTTTTAATCCCAATTCTTCTGTAATTACAGTAACTCCAATAAAAACAATTACATATTTTGTAACAGGAGAAACAAACGGCTGTAAATCTATTGATTCAATTAAACTATTTGTAAATGGAGTCCTTGAAAATAGTTTGTTTATCCCGAATGTTTTTTCTCCAAATAATGACGATCTAAATGACTGTTTAGAAATAAAAGCAAATGCTCCAATTACAAAATTTGAAATGCAAATTTATAATAGATGGGGAAATAGAGTTTTTGAATTTAGAGGTATTGATGATTGTTGGGATGGCAGCACAAATGCGGCAAGAAATGATGTAGGCATCTATTACTATTTTGCTAAGTTTACATCTAATTGTGGTGAAGTATTTAAAAAAGGAGATATCCTTTTGGTAAGATAATCCCCCACCTACACCGTCTCCCCAGCCTTCATCTTTTCTGCATTCTCAGCAAATTGAAGTGCATCTATCATATCCTGAATATCCCCATTCATAAAGCTATCTAACGAATAAATCGTCTTATTGATCCTATGATCAGTAATCCTTCCTTGAGGCCAATTATAGGTTCGAATTTTGGCTGATCTATCTCCTGTGCTTACCAACGTTTTTCGACTCTTAGAAATAGCTTCTTCATGCTTTCTTACTTCTTCCTCATACAGCTTAGTCCGCATCATCTCAGTGGCCTTGATTCTATTTCCCAATTGCGAACGATCAGTCTGACAAGTTACAACCGTCCCTGTAGGAATATGCGTTAAGATCACCTTGGTCTCTACCTTATTTACATTTTGACCACCTGCACCTCCACTTCTCGCCGTCTCCATTTTCAAATCTGATTCCTTTAACTCAAAATCAACTTCTTCGGCTTCTGGCATCACTACCACAGAAGCCGCAGAGGTATGAATTCGGCCACTAGCTTCAGTAGCTGGCACTCTTTGTACACGATGCACCCCACTTTCGTATTTCAATACCCCATACACATCATCACCTAGCAATTCTAAAATCACTTCTTTGTATCCACCTGCTGTACCTTCGCTTTCATCCACTAACACCACTTTCCAACCCCTAGCTTCAGCATACCTGATATACATCCTCATTAAATCCCCTGCAAAAATACTCGCTTCATCACCTCCGGTTCCTGCCCTAATTTCTAACACTACATTCTTTTCATCCTGAGGATCTTTAGGTATAAGCTGTTGACGTATGGTTTCTTCTAACTCTTCTTTTTGTACCTCTAAACTCATTAAATCTCCTTTGGCCATATCTCGCAACTCCACATCACTTTCCTGATCCAATACTTCCTTCGCAAACGCAATAGAGTCAAGACATTGCTTATACTGCTTAAAAGGCCCCATAATCTTTTCTAACTTCCTGTATTCCTTACTTAATTGAGAATATTTTTTCTGATCCGACACAACTTCCGGATTTGTCAACGACACCCCAATATTCTCAAATCGACCTTGTATAGCTTCTAACTTATCTAACATAGAGTCGCAAATATAAGGCCTATTAGATGATTTCAAAAATGACATTTGTAAGTCTTCTTTATCTCAAGCCTTTAGACTTCATTTCTACACAACTAGCTTTATTAATTTGGGCGGTATACACGCTTTTCGTTCCAAGTCCGTTTTCCTCCTTCGTCGTCAATCCGGGCTTTTCACTGCAATCGTTACCGCAATGCATTTTATACCGAATCATCTCACTTCAATTCTGACAATCCAATTAAAGTTTAAAATAACTTTCAACATTTTGTAACCTAACTTTTTCGTAGAATGTTTACTTTTACGACCAAATTACACTGCATGAAGCAAGCTTACCTGCTTATTTTTATTTTATTCACTTGTTTTGTCTCTCAAGCTCAAACAGAAATCTTGTCCGACACCATCCTGAAACGATATTCAGTCACACCCGGAAGAATGCAATTGCATCTCATGATCCAAAGAGAACAAAAAAAGGCTGATGCTTCTGATGGCGTGCACGACAAACTCATTGGCATCGATGAAGATATGGACAAAACTGCCATCTTATCTAATGCCATTTTCTCTAAAGTCAATAAAACCATTGCTTATGTCGAAAATAACGAAACGGATGATATGCTCAAAAGAAAATTCCTTGGCAGAGTCATTGATAACCTCAAACTTTTTAATCTCGACTTTAATGACGGCTATGTAGATATTACCTACTACCAAAATTTATTCGAATATACCTATCAAATTATTAGAGGCCTGCACAATAAAAATTTAGCCCCTTATGTAAAAGCGAATGTAAACAAGGCTATGTATTTGCTTTCGCCCTTATTCGAGTCAGACAAACAAGCCACTTTCGAATTAATGTCTGCCATGAGCGACTTATACCCTGAAATTTTAATTAAAAAAATTAAAACCATAAGCAATCCAGAAGCCGCAGACGTGGTAGTCGCTAAAGCAGCCCCTAAAAACCCTAAGCTCATTTTAAATTACGCCACTTCAACAGCTGAAGAACGAAATATTGTTCGAAGAAATAAAGATCCTTATGTACAAAGTATTATCCGTATTGCCGATAGCGCTACCACTCCTTTGAAAGCCATCTTTTTTGTTGAAGAATTGATAAAAGAAAAAACAACCATCAAAGAATTAAATAAAATCACTGAAAACCAAGACGAATATTTCAAAAAGATGATCGAAATGAGGCAAGTGTATTTTGCCTCAGATTTAAGAAAAATGTACGATAGAGAACTTGTGCATGAAGCCTCTCGCTATGTCACTTCTATGAATGAATTACATGCCTCTGGCGAATCTATCCGTTTCAAATGCGTTGATAAATTATCTGCTACCGAAGTGTATTATGTAATGGTTTATGGAAGCGACGATTTATATACAAGTAGTTTTTTAGGTTGCTATAATCGTTTGCTCACCAGAATGAAACCCAAATCTGGTAATGAATTTCTTGAAAGTATCGGCAAAGACAAATTCAGAACCTTCTTAAGATTATGTGCCAATTACAATACCATTAGCTCCTTTTTATCTACCATGAAAGATGATAATCAAAAATTACTTATGCGCGATTTTGTAAGTGGACTTGATAATACCTTAGAAAACGATCTCGAAGGTGCTACCGATGTAGCAAACTCTTTTGGCTCTATCCATGATAGTAGTTTAATGGCCAACATCATCGAAGAAATTAAAACTAACCGAACTCAGGATAGCATCGCCAACAATGTAAGAGGATTTAGAATTTATGATATTCTTTATACCATGCTCACCTTCAGCAATGATTCAATTACCGCAAAACTTGGCATTCCACCTATTACCAAAATGCCGTATAGCCAATTAGTCAATGATAGTGGCGTGGTTGTACAACAAGTATTTTTCTTCGGCGATACCGATGGGAAGGGCGTATTCAATAGTTTTGTAGGCGGATTTGGTGCACCAAATTGGAAGGTGAAACGCGAAGAGAATTGGGTTTTTATTAGTTCATTGAAAGGCAAACCTGTACACATCTATTGCAATGTTCCCTTCGATGAACCAGGCGATGAAAAAGCCCAAAATGCTTTACAAGATTATTTAGACGAAAATGAAATTCACCCTTCTGTGATCATACATCGTGGACATAGCTATCATCTTTCTTCTACGCTAGATCATATTAATAGTCGACATAAAGTAGTTATACTGGGTGCTTGTGGCGCTTACCAAAATTTATCTACTGTATTGAGTCATTCCGAAGACGCACAAATTGTTTCAACCAAACAAATCGGTTCTGGGAAAATTAATGGCCCCATCATTCGTGCTTTTAATGAAAGACTTTTAGCAGGAAAAGATATTGATTGGGTAGAAATGTGGACCCAACTAGGCAAACAATTTTCTGGTGGAGAATCTAAACAATTGTTTGATGATTATGTGCCTCCTTTTAAAAACCTTGGGGCCTTATTTTTAAAGGCCTATAGAAAAAGTGCTACGGAAGAATATTAAAAGCTTTATTAAATTAATGCTATTTATTTAATTTTACTCCTAATTTCGTTTGAACTCATATGATGACTGAATTGCGGCAACGATAGTAGCAGAAAGCCCATGACTCGTTCCTCAAAACGAGGCATGGCTTGGCGCGAATAGCGTGTGTGCCGCCCAAAATTTAATCTTCTGTTTTTCTCTTCAGTTTATTTTGTACATTCATATTTAAAATACAAATGACTATGGCAAAAACAAATCCAACCACCAAGACAGTTGCAAAAAAAACGGCAACACCACCCGAAAAAATAGCTACTAAAAAAGCTGTTGTGGCTAAACCTGCAACAAAAACAGTCGTGGCCAAAACACCTGTCAAAAAAACGGCACTTATATTAAGCGACGATAAAATTGATATTGAGGCTTTTGAAAAAGAAGTGAATGGGCATATTCCATTAGAGAAAGTAAAAGCTAAGCGAAGCACAGCCTTGGCCGATTTGCCCGCTTGTCCTCAAGGAAAGCAACCTAAAGTAATTCGAGATAATTGCCGACTTGCACCGCCCATTGACAAGGCCAATTATATTGTAAGTTTGCATGTAAAATTATCAACCCAAACCCTAACAGTTACTTGGCTAAATGGCAAAGTGGATACTTGGCTTTGTTCGCCAAATCCAAAACTCACTCCTAGAATTTCTGATGTTGTGGGAAACAAATGTGGCGCCAAACATACAAACTATAAACGCGATGGTATGGCTTGGTTTACTGCCCTAAAAAGCAAAGGCATGGCCTATGGATTTCATAACTCACAACGCGTTGGATTAGGTATAGTTTCGCATGGTTGTATCAGAGTTGTATGCGAACATGCTAAAATAATTAATTTGAATTCTTGGTCGGGTAAAACCACCATTAAAATCGTTCGATAAAAAGATGACTTTTAATTAATAAAAAAACGCCACCCTGAGGTAGCGTTTTTTTTATTTTCTAATAAAATTAATTTTTATTCTCTTGCTCTGTTCTTTCAGGCTTAGGAATAAGCACTTTACGTGAGAACTTAAACTTACCTGTTTTAGGATCTGTGCCTGTCAACTTCACTTCAACTTTATCGCCTTCTTTAAACACACCGTCCATAGTTTCTAAACGAGCCCAGCTAATTTCAGAGATATGTAATAAACCTTGTTTGCCCGGCATGAATTCAACAAACGCACCGAATGGCATAATTGATTTTACAGTAGATTGATACACTGCACCAATTTCAGGCACTTGAACAATGCCACGAATCCAAGCAACTGCTTTATCTAAACCTTCTTTTTGTTTAGAGAAAATGCTCACTTGTCCTTTATTTTCAACTTCTTCTATCGTGATGGTTGTACCTGTTTCACGTTGAATTTCTTGAATGATTTTTCCACCTGGTCCGATGATTGCGCCAATAAATTCTTTATCAATTTCCATATACTCCATACGAGGTGCATGTGGCTTAAGATCAGCTCTTGCTTCTGGTACACATTCGTACATCGCATCTAAAATATGCATACGGCCGCGTTTAGCTTGCTCTAAAGCAGACATCATCACATCCATACTTAATCCATCAACTTTAATATCCATTTGAATACCGCAAATACCATCACGAGTTCCAGTAACTTTAAAGTCCATATCACCCAAATGATCTTCATCACCAAGGATATCAGTCAATACAACCCACTTTCCATCAGCACGAGACACTAATCCCATCGCAACACCAGAAACGTGTTTTGGAATAGGTACACCGGCATCCATCAAGGCTAATGAACCTGCACATACTGTGGCCATTGAAGATGAACCATTACTTTCTAAAATATCAGAAATAACACGAACAGTGTACGGAAATTTTTCTTTAGCTGGTATCACTTGCTTCAACGAGCGTTGAGCTAAATTACCATGACCTACTTCACGACGACCTGGTCCACGCATCGGTTTAATTTCACCTGTCGAAAACGGCGGGAAATTATAATGTAAATAGAAACTTGAATACTCAGTTGTTTCTGCGTCTTCTAACATTTTTTCATCATTAGGCGTTCCTAAAGTAACAGTTGTTAATGATTGAGTTTCGCCACGAGTAAATAACGAAGTACCATGTGGAGAAGGAAGGAAATCGATTTCCATATTCAATTGACGAACCTTATCTAATTCACGACCATCTAAACGAGTTTTTTCGTCAATCATCATATTACGAATCACTTCTTTCTCTAAGTTATGAAAGTAGTAACCAACTAAGGCGTTATCCTCATCGGGTAATTCTCCTAAAAACTCAACCACTTCTTTGGCGATAGCTTTAAACGCATCACTTCTTTCATGCTTAGCAGAAGCTGATTTGGCTACTTGATATACTTTATCTTTTGCAAAGGCTTCGATTTTAGCATAAAGCTCTTCGTTACGATAAGGCTTAGTATACTCACGCTTTGCAGGTGAACCACATTGCTCCCACAATTCTTTTTGTGCTTGCACTTGAAGTCGAATGGCGTTGTGACCAGCTTCGATTACTTTAATCAAATCAGCTTCACTACACTCTTTACTTTCACCTTCAACCATCATAATATTTTTCTCTGTCGCTGCGATGATAAAATCCATATCAGATTCTTTCATTTGACTACGTGTTGGGTTGATAACCAACTCACCATTGATACGAGATACACGCACTTCAGAAATAATTTCCTGAATTGGCACATTAGACACAGCTAAAGCAGCAGAAGCAGCCAAACAAGCTAATGCATCTGGCATAATTTCTGGATCAGATGAAACTAAAGTCACCAATACTTGTACATCACATAAATAATCATCAGGAAATAAAGGACGCAAAGCGCGATCGATTAAACGCGAGATTAAAATTTCATAATCGCTTAATCTTCCTTCTCTTTTAAAGAAAGATCCTGGTATACGACCTGCAGAAGCAAATTTTTCTTGATAATCTACAGACAACGGAAAAAATGATTGTCCAGGTTTTGGTTCTTTATTTGCAACCACAGTGGCTAATAAAGCACATTTGCCCATTCTTACAAGTACAGACCCATCTGCTTGACGTGCTAATTTACCGGTTTCTAGGGTGATAGTACGGCCATCACCAATATCGAAAGTTTTTGTTTTTAAATTAAACATAATTTGTTGTTTTAATGTGTGAATGATTGGGATACCCTTTAGGAACTAACTGAACTAGCAAGTTGAAACATGCAGCATGTAGCTGAAAGACTGAGCTGAATTCTTAAGACAAAGTTCGAAAGTTGGACTTCTTTGATGAAGAATGAAATAATTGCCGAACGGTGCCATCGCCAAATAGACGAATAAAGAGATTAGGCTGACAACCCAAATAAAGGTTCCCTTAAAAGAGCAATTCCCAACCTTTTGAGTTGGGAATGCTTTTATAATTTATTTTCTTAATCCGAGAGTTACCAATAAGGCCCTGTAGCCTTGAAGATCGGTTTTGGATAGATAAGTTAATAAGCTTTTACGCTGACCTACAAGCTGGATCAGACCACGGTTTGAGCTAAAATCTTTTTTGTTCTTTTGCATGTGACTAGATATATGCTTGATACGTTCTGTCAACATGGCAATTTGTGCTTCGGTAGAACCTGTATTGGTTTCGCTACCACCATGTGTTTTAAATAATTCTTTCTTACGTTCGATAGTTAATACTGACATCTTTAAAGTATTAGGGTTTTAATTTTTTTATTCGTGGGCGAAAGTAGGAGAAAAATGTGAATAAACCAATTTGAACTTCCTTTTTTGCCTCTTTTCATTAAAAAAACATCTCAAAACGCCTTGATATTAAAGATTTATATAATATACGTCCTTGTTTTTCTATAAAACCCCTAATTCCCCATCCCCTATTTTTTCAGTCTACAAAAAGTGATAAAATCTGTTGAAGGTAACTTTTGATAGCCCAATTCTCTTAAATACTGTATAAGTTGGCCGCGATGAAAGGTACTATGATTACACACATGATGGATGCATTCCCATACAGCACTTTTATGCGCATTTCCATCCAAACTTGTATAGTGAAACACATGCTCGCACCCACGTTCATCATATATTTTTTCTACAAACTCAATCCATGCTTGGCCTTCCTGTAACCAAGCGGCACACATCTCCTTCAAACTGCCTTTAAAATGATCTTGTGGCAACTGTATATGCTCATTCATTTGCAATCTTTGCAGCCATACACTTTCTGCCATCCAAATATGCGCCACTGTTTTTTCTATAGTACCAAAACTACCTCCTAATTGTTTCGTATATAATTCTTCACTCAGTTGCTCTAGCTGCTTTGCTAAAAGTTGATTCGCCCACAAATTATAGCGCGTGTATTGAAGTAGTATTTCTTTCATGTAGTTTGTTTTTTAATTCGTGGACTTTAAAGGTTTTGACACAAAAGTAATTCACCTATTTCGCAAAATGTATGATATTTTTTAGGGCGGCACACGCGCTTTTCGCTCCAAGTCCTCTCCCGAATCGGCTGGAGTATGTCTTTAAAAATAATCAGGGTAAAGCCTCTCGGGATGCGGGCTTTTCACTTCAATCCCTGCCGC
>CAZSUF010000048.1:10548-17828 GCA_964609875.1 uncultured Bifidobacterium sp. | reverse complement strand
TATAAAATAAAAACCTTCTGGTACTTGCTTATCCCCTTCAACACGTTTAGGCCCTAAGATTCCAGAGAGAGCGCATATCTTATATGTTTTAATCAATACAAAAGTATCTTGAATTGAATTTCTTCCCCATAGCTCTAATTCATTTGACGCCTTAATACCTCGATATAAAATATTTGAACAAGGATACTTTACTTTCTTGTCTTCAAACATTTTAATGATAGCACTTTCATTTTTGTAATAAGCTGTCTTCACCTTTTCGAAAGATAATTGGTAATTTTTAAAAGTAAAATCAGGATATGTATCTTCTAATTTGGGTTGTGCAAAAACATGAATTGCAAGAATTGAACAACATAATAGGTTTAGAATGAATTTCATGGTAGTTTTTTAAACGTGGCAAATTTAGGTTGAATATTATTAACTATTTCTTAATTTTTATCCCTTTAAATGGCATTAACTCAAACTCAAGAAACATGCCAAAGAAATGTGTTTAAAAAATAGCCTCGATAAGAGTATTATGTATTTTTGACCCTCATGGGAAATAAAAAAATTATGATATTTACGGGTGCAGGTATAAGTGCAGAAAGTGGTTTGCAAACATTCAGAGACAGCGATGGCTTATGGGAAGGTCATAAAGTCGAAGATGTGGCCACACCGCGAGCTTGGAAAAAAAATCCTGCATTAGTCTTACAATTTTATAATGAGCGTCGAAAAAACGTATTGAATGCCAAACCCAATGCAGCCCATTTGTTTATTGCAGAACTTGAAAAAAAGTATAACACCCAAGTAATCACACAAAACATCGACGACTTACATGAAAAAGCGGGTTCAACTTCCGTGCTTCATCTTCATGGAGAAATCTTTAAAATGCGCAGTGAAAAAACGGAAAATGAGATTTTTGATATTCGACATGATATCAAACTTGGAGATTTGGCACCTGATGGAGCTCAGCTGAGACCACATATAGTTTGGTTCGAAGAAGCAGTACCTGAAATGGCACATGCCATACATTTAGTAAAACAAGCTGACGTATTTGTGATTATTGGAACAAGTTTGGTCGTATATCCTGCAGCTTCCTTGTTACATTATGTTCCAGCGCATATACCGGTTGTTGTGCTTGACAAAAAAATCCCAATCATTCGTCGCAATAACCTTCATTTAATAGAACAACCTGCGACTGAAGGTGTGAAGGAATTAGATAAATTATTAGACCAAATTTGATCAATCTAAATAAGATTCATTGAATTCAATACCATATTGAGTTAACTCCTTTAGCACGGGCTTATAGACATCCTTCATCACAGGTATTTGCACGCCAACAAGATTTTTTATTTTGTTCGTCAAGAATAATTTTGAAAATATCGCCATAGGCAAACCTACTGTTTTGGCCATGGCCGTATATGTTTTATCTACCCCTTCTACAATCAAAGTACTGGTTAATTTAGCATCTAGATTTTTGCGTCCATAATCAAATTCATGATGCATTACAATCATATCTTTGTCACTCGGTCCCATAGCCCATTTCTCTTCAATTCTTTTTAATAAAATATCTGCACTGGCGCAAGGACCTACCATCTGAATTGGTTCATCTGCAAAAACACCTAACCATTCAACTAATTCAAAAGCTTGTTGAAAGTTTTTAGGATCAACTCTTTTTAATCTATCAAGAATTGTTTCCGCAGGCAATAAATTGACCACTTTATGAAACCAATCTTTGTAAGTCATGTTTTTAGTATCATGTTGATCTGCTTCATCGGTTAGTCCAAGTTGTATGATTGAATTCCAACCTATGCAAAATTCTTCATACCTAAAGGTTGCCCTCAACATGGTTTTCACTCGATTCAGGCCGTATAATGACATATAACTCAAGCTATCACGATTGGCGTAGGCGGCTAATTTACCAAAGCCAGGGATATTCACCATTTCATACTCCTTAAATAAAGATGGATAAGGAAGGTGTTTTTCAAACCCTGCTTCAAGATAATCAGCACCAGATTTGCCCGCAAGTACAATGTTTCTAGGATTCCAAGATATTTTATAATGCCAAGGATTAGTATCATTGCTTGGCGCTACTAAACCTCCACAATACGATTTAAATGAATAAATATCACCTCCTAATTTTTCTACTTCATCAATAATCTTCATCGCACTCATATGATCAATACCTGGATCTAATCCAATCTCATTCATAAACAATAAGCCTGCATTCCTAACATCTTCATGCATGGCTTTGATCTCTTCAGAAACATAAGAAGCGGTAACGAGATTTTTACCTAAGGTGAAACAATCCTTGGCCACTATGATATGCAGTGAAGGAGGTAATAAGGAAATAACTAAATTGGCATTAGAAATAAGTCGTTTTCTGACAATTTCTTCATGAATTTCAACCTGACAAGCTGTTCCAAAATGATTATCCCCCACTCTTTCAATAGCGGCATTGATATTGGTATCAGCCACAGTTACCTGCCAAAAATATTTAGAAGCATGCTCTAACAAATACTGAATCAGGTAGGAGCTAGATTTACCAGCCCCAAATACTAAAATATTGGTCATTTGATAGTTTTAAAAAAAAATGTACATTTGCAAAGGTATAATTTCTAGATAATTAATTCCATATGAAAAAGAACACTTTAAAGTTAGTTTTAGCTACGGCTATTTTTGCTATCACTTTTTCTTCTTGTGCTACCAAGAAAAAATACGGTTGTCCAACCCATATCTCTATTCAAAAGCTTCTTGGGCTGTAATTTAACCAGTCTATGAATTGGCTTCCACTCATTGAATTGTCGCAACTAGATCTGATAAAACAGGAAAGTATTCTTAAGCCTGTAATCATTTTTAAACACAGTACGCGTTGTTCAATTAGTGATATGGCAAAAAATAGACTAGAACGAGAAGTAGCTCCAGAAAATATTCCTTGTTACTATCTAGATCTCATCGCATACAGATCAATTTCAACAGCGATTGCCGATCAATTTCATGTTTTTCATGAATCTCCTCAAGTGCTCATCATAAATAACCAAGAATGTGTCTATGATCAAAGCCACAATGGAATTACGATGCGTGATCTTAAGGAGCAATTAAATTTACTTCAACACTAATTTCCTGTATATTTTTTTTCTAAAATAATCTCACTACCTCCGGTTGGAATTTCTAAGGGCGGGTTGAGTTTTCGAATGGAAAGATAAAAATAGTCGATCTCTTGAAATTGTGCATGAATCTCACTTTCTATTCTTTGTACAATCACCTCTAACAAGGCTGTTGGTTCTTGCATGTATTTCTTGACGGTCCTTAAAAGTACTTCATAATTAATGGTGTCCTTCAAGTCTACAATTTCCTTCTTCTCTTGAATACCCACTTTTATATTCACCAGGTATGAAGAGCCTAAAATTCTTTCCTCAGCATATACTCCGTGATATGCGTACAATTCAATATTATGTAAGGAAATATATAAGATAAATCTCGAGTATTAATAAGCTGTAAGGATCAATG
Source organism: uncultured Bifidobacterium sp. (assembly GCA_964609875.1). GTDB lineage: Bacteria > Bacteroidota > Bacteroidia > Chitinophagales > Chitinophagaceae > OLB11. The sequence continues at coordinate 14,342 of CAZSUF010000048.1, read as the reverse complement.
TTGTTTTGTACTCATTGACAAAATCATCACTACTCACGAAAAGTGTAAATGTATAAGCACCAGCAACTCCAGGTACAAAGTAAACTGTACTTTGAGTACTTGGTGATCCATCAGGCAAAATCCAACGCTGCTTTGTATTATACTTCGAACAGCTTACCACACGCATGGTGTCTGTTTTAGTATAGCTTTGTTTATCAGGACAAATTCTTGGTTCTGGAGTATCTTTTTTACGACAAGAAAAAAAGATTACTGTCGCCATGAATAAAATGGCTACATAAGATGATAAAATTCGACTTGAGTTAAACATTGTTCGCATTGGACAAATATAATTCTAAAATTTCAGTCAGGCAATAGGTGATTAATTTATACAATATAACACCTAGTTTGCTGGAAGTTTTAATATTTCACTAATATTATGATGAATATTCAAAGCCATTTTATCCGTGGGCAAATCATTCGGATCTCCACCAAATGGATCTTCAATTTCCTCTGCGATTAACTCTAAACTAGCCAATACATAAAAAATAAAGACAATCACTGGAATGGAAAAATAGCCCAAGCTAAACATAAAGCCAAAAGGCAAGGTCATGACATAACCAAAAATAAACTTTTTAAGAAAGACACTGTAAGAAAATGGAATAGGCGTATTCTTAATTCGTTCGCATGCCCCGCAAGTATCTGTTAAAGCACTCATTTCTTCATTAATATAAAGAAGCTGTATATCAGTTAAACATTTTTCCTGATACATTTTTTGTACCCTAGTGAAAATCATCATGGCAATTTGATTCGGAACATGCTTTCTTATATCCACCTTGACTTCATATTTTTCATACACTTCTTGATCGAAAAGCTCCCAATCAGCCTGATCAGAAGCTAAATGGTTTTTCAAAGCAAAGGCATAAGCTGGAATAATTTTGCGCATAAATTCACGATTGGACTTATCATCTACAGATAAAATCGCATTGAATTTCATGGCCAAATTTCTGGATTTGTTGGTTAAATTCCCCCATAACTTTCTCCCTTCCCACCATCTATCATAGGCCGAGTTAGTTCTAAAAACTAACAATAAAGAAATCACACCACCTAATATACCATGCATTAAGGGTATATTTTTTAAATGACTAGTATCCTTTAAATGAAAAATTTCACCTTCTAAAAATACAACTAGTGCAGTGTATAAAGCTATGCCAAGCATGAGTGGAAATAACACCCGAATAGTATCCCCTTTGTGAGCACGAAAAATAAAAGTGAACCAATCTTTCGGATTATATTTAATCATGAGTGTTTAGTCTATTACAATATTACATTTCTAGGTTAAGCCTAATTCTTTCTTTTGCTTATCATCTAATCCGCCTGGAGCATCTAACATCACATCTCTGCCTGCATTATTTTTAGGGAAAGCAATAAAGTCTCTGATCGAATCACTTCCGCCTAATAAAGAGCATAATCTATCAAAACCCAAGGCAATACCGCCATGTGGAGGCGTTCCATATTCGAAGGCACTTAATAAGAAGCCAAATTTTTCTTGTGACTCTTCTTCAGTCATACCTAATGCCTTAAACATTTTTTCTTGAATGCCTTTATTAAAAATCCTGATGGATCCTCCGCCTATTTCAGTGCCATTCAACACTAAATCATAGGCATTGGCTTTAATGTCTCCATATTTACTTTCATCATTCATCCAATCAAGATGTTCAGGTTTAGGCGAAGTAAATGGATGATGACAGGCTATATATCTTGCAGATTCTTCATCATATTCAAACAAAGGAAAATCAATAACCCAAAGTGGCTTAAAGATTTCAGCATCTCTAAGCCCTAAGCGATTGCCCATTTCTAAACGCAATTCACTGATGGCCTTTCTGGTGAGGGCTTCTTCTCCTGCGAGTATTAAAATCAAATCACCAGGCTTGGCTTCACAGGTATCTGCAATAACTTTCAAATCAGCTTCAGTATAAAATTTATCGACACTACTTTTCAAAGTGCCATCGACATTATATTTAATATACACCAAACCTTTCATACCCAATTGTGGACGCTTCACCCATTCAGTAAGTTCATCTGTTTGTTTTCGAGTGTATTCGCTGCATCCTGGAGCTGAAATGCCTATCACTAACTCGGCTTGATCAAAAACAGGAAATCCTTTACCTTGTGTTTCCTGATTCAACTTTTTTAACTTCATCTCAAACCGAATATCAGGTTTATCATTGCCATAATCTGCCATGGCTTCTTCCCATGTCATACGCGGAAATTCATCTGTCAAGTCTAAACCTTTTACATCTTTGAAAATGTGTTTAGTCATGGCTTCGAAAGTCGACAAAATATCTTCTTGCTCTACAAAACTCATTTCACAATCAATTTGAGTAAACTCAGGTTGACGATCAGCACGTAAATCTTCATCCCTGAAACATTTCACCAATTGAAAGTAACGGTCGTAACCAGCCACCATCAACAATTGTTTAAACAACTGCGGCGATTGAGGTAAAGCGTAAAATTGTCCTTCATGCATACGACTAGGTACTACAAAATCTCTAGCACCTTCTGGTGTTGATCGAATAAGCATCGGTGTTTCAACCTCCATGAATTTTTCAGCATCCAAAAAATTTCTGGCAGCTCTGCTAATTTGATAGCGAAGCTCCATATTCTTACGCAACACATCTCTACGCAAATCCAAAAAACGATACTTCATGCGTAATTCATCGCCTCCATCAGTTTGATCTTCGATGGTGAAGGGTGGCGTCTCAGAAGCATTTAAAATGGTATACGATTGCACTGCAATTTCAATATCACCAGTTGGTAAATTTGGATTTTTATTGCTTCTTTCTTGAACCTTTCCTTTCACTTGAATCACAAATTCTCTTCCAACAGGCTGTGCATCAAGTTTCGCTGTCATGGCTTCATCAAAAAACAATTGGGTAAGGCCATAACGATCTCGCAAATCGATAAACGTAATACTTCCAAATTTTCGTTGCGTTTTAACCCAACCTGCAAGGGTTACTTCCAGAGATTGTTCACTCAATCTTAATTCTCCACAATGGTGCGATCTATACATATAATCTAAAATAAGGGGCAAATATAAGCCTCAGTATAGGTTATTTAATTGTTGAATGAAGTATTTCTTTTATGCCCCCATGAGGCATTCGTTTTGCCGTATCTGTCAACATGGGGACCCTCCGCGGCTTTGAAGAAAAAACGTCTTCAAGGAAATACGAAAAAACATCCACTTACTTTGAAAAGCCATGCTTGTCCTTAAAGCTTCACCTGATTAAACGACGCTTTTGTATTTAGGGCCATCATTCAACTTTAGTCATTTTCAAAAATGTATAATTCTCTCAAATTGTGCTAACAGCAACAAGTACTTTTTCATGTCGGCTATTACCTTGTAGAACTTTCCTTTTCGTAAACCATATTTCTTTCACCAGTTAAGAAGGCTTCATCCAACTCAACGAATCTAACCAATTTATTTAAATTATCTCGCCACCTCCTTTGTACAATTATTTTAAACATCATTAGCCAAATAGGTTCATATCACTTGAGACAAAGCACTAAAAACATTTCTAGAAAAGAAAAAACTTTTTTAGGTATCGTGATTTTGTCGTATTTATTCTACAAGTTTAATTTGCTTTGAATAAGCCATTCAGAAAGAAATAAATACTTCAAGATTTCTTGTACCTTAGCCTTCTTGAAATCCAGCATGAAAAAATTTATTTGTCTATTTCTGACATCTTTGCTTTGTTTTCATTATTCAACTAGTCCTGCTCAAGAAAATAGTTTTTTTTTACAACAACATATTAATT
>CAZSUF010000048.1:5569-10418 GCA_964609875.1 uncultured Bifidobacterium sp. | reverse complement strand
GAAAATGGGTTGCCGCAAAATTCTATTAGAGATGCATTGTTTAGCCCAAGCGGATATTTATGGTTAGCTACCGAAGATGGTTTAGTTAGATTTGATGGATCAAAAACCATGGTATTTTCAAGTTTAAATTCCGAATTAAAATATAATAGAATTTATAAGTTTTTATACACAAATACGGGTAAATTCTATTGTATTACAGAAGATGATTTAATTTTTGACATCATAGAATCGCCTACAGGAGTTCAAATAAAATACATACAAAAAATTCCCCCTATGGGATATGCTGTGTATCATTTATTTAAGCCAGAATCTTTACAAGAATTTATTAAAATAAGTCAAACTATTTTATGGGAAAATAGAGATCAATCTGAAAAAGCCATTTTCTACAATTTACCCAAGTATCATAAAATCATACAAAGAACCAAGCAAGGACTAGTCGTTTATGACAATGCAATGAATGTTGTAAAAAATATCTCCATCGATCATGGATCAGAAACTGACTATTTTATACAACATGATGAGCTTTACGTTAAAACGCCAGAAAACAAATACTATCATATCAATATAACAACCGGTGCATTAACGCCACTAAAAATAGCGCAGGAAAATTTACATATTGCACCAAACAAAAACTTGAACAATGACAAATTAATATGGAATTATAATAGCTATCATACTTTTTATGTTCATCAAGGTTCACTCTTTGAAATTCAAATTCAACATAAAGTGGTTGAATTTCATCGCCTAATAAATTCTTTGCCTACCAATCCGATTAGTTGTATTTCCTATTCCCCTGACAAAAATCATTTGATCATTGGAACACTTTCAAATGGCTTTTATACATTTAATAAGAATGAATTTGATATTAAGATTTCGCCTTATAGCGACAATATTTTTTATGCACAAACAGCAGACACCCAGAATCATATTGCCTATACTAGTCGGCCACTTCAAGAATATAAAGATTCTTACTTTAAACATATTGACTACAGACCTCAAAGTAGTGAAATAGTTTTACATCTAGACAAGAAGAAACAATTATGGTATACCATTGCAGACACCTTGCTATCCTTGAATCTCCAAAATCATCGGGTTACAAGAAACATTTTAATTCCTGACAATGGGAGTAAAGGTCTTGGGGTGATCTTAGAACGAGATTCTAATTCAATATATATTTGTTCGAATCGTTCATTATTTTATTATAAAATAGATAGCGGCTTGGTTAAACTGGCTGACTTCGAGTTTGATCTTCCCATAAAACGAATCTATTGCATGCTTGGTTTAGACCCACTAAATTTTCTACTAGGTACCAGCGAAGGCATATTTAAATACTCCGTCGTACAACATCAACTAAGCCTATATTGTCTTAAAAATATTCCTGTACGAACCATGTTTCAGACTCACTCTGGCATGACACTTGCGGGTACTTATGGCCATGGATATTATGCACTTCAGGGAAATAATCCAATCGCTATTCCCTTAGACAAGAAAGGTAATTTAAAAGCAACACATGGATTTGTAGAAGATAAACTAGGTTATTTATGGCTTACCAGTAATAATGGATTATATAAAATTAAACTAAACGAAATTGAAAATTATGTTCGTACAAGAACAAATACTATTTTGTATTACTATCGATATAGTCAAAACAACGGCTTGTTGACAAATGAATTTAATGGAGGTTGTTTCCCAAGCACCGTGCAAATTGATGCTTCAACTTGGTCGCTTCCGAGCATGCAAGGACTTGTTTGGTTCAAACCGGAAAGCTTAACTTCCACTTTTGACAATTCATCTATTGGTATAGATAAAATAATTTTAAACGACAGCATTCTTCGGATTGATAAAAATAACAGCCTTCTAATAAAACCCCATCATTTTAAACTATCGCTTTTTTTATCTTCGCCTAATTGGTCAGATGAATTAAACTTATTTATTGAGTATAAACTCAAAAATGAATCATCCTGGAAACTTTTAAATGACAATCATGAACCTATCGTGATTCAGAATTTACCTGGCGGAGAGCATGAATTAATGATCAGAAAAAAAAATGGGTTAAATGATTCTTCTTATTCTTCAATTCTATTGACCTTAAAAGTATCAAAACGATTTTATGAATTTTCATGGTTTTGGCCTTTAGCAGTTATTGGTCTAATTTGTTTTATTTATTTCTTAAATAAATTTACTCATCATAAAATTCAACAACGAAAAGAAAAGCTAGAGCGAATTGTTGAAGCCAAAACTGCAGAACTAAAAGAATCAGTAGTCCATTTAGAAGTAAAAAATGCGCAAATCGAAGAAGCCAAAAATAAATTAAAAGAAGAAAATGATATAAAAAAGAATTTACTGTATGTGCTTTCACATGATATTGCTACGCCTCTTCGTTACATGAATTTGATACTTTCACAGGCTACAAAACCAGAAAATTTTTCAACGTTAGATTATGACGATTTAGTAGACTTGAAAATCTCTGCACAAAATTTGAAATCTTTGTTAGATAATATTGTAGCTTGGATTAAACAAAGTGATGAAAGTAATACCAACACAACTATTCAAGAAATTGATTTGCATAAAATAGTGAATAATAAAATAAAACTATTTGAGATCATCAATAAAAAGAAAATGAACACCCTTGTGAATTCAATTCCTATAAACACGCTGATTAATTCGGATTTGTTTATTATGTCCATGGCTATTCAAAACCTCGTAGGGAATGCAATCAACTATACCCAAAATGGTCAGATCGACATCAGTTTTTTACAAACCACGGAAGCTTATCAAATAATCATCAAGGATAATGGTATTGGAATACAAGACACTAAAAATAAAATGAACCAATATGTAGTGGATGAACAAGACTTAAGTTTAGTTGGATACGGCATTGGTTTAAAAATCACTTCGGAACTTTTAAAACTCATTGATGGAGAAATTAAATTAAAATCAAACATAGATAGTAAAGGAACGAATGCAATTATTTATATTCGCACTTAATAATTTGAATATGACACCCAAACAACTTTTAATTGCAGAAGATCATCCACTTGTAGTCAAAGGTTTAAAACAAATTATCCTTCACCTTGACCCTAGTATTGAAATTCATGTGACAGATAGTTGTGAAGGATTTATATCTGAAGTGAAGAGTAAGTCTATCCGATATTGTATTGTAGATTTAAATTTAGTTGATGGCATTTCTTTTGATTCGATAGAAAACTACATAAAATTATTTCCAGAAGCCAATGTCATGGTTTTTACAGCTTTCCCAGGAGCCTTGTATGCAAAAAGATTATTTAAAATTGGCATACATGGATTTGTCAATAAAAATGCTGAAGAAGAAGAATTAACAGAAGCTATAAGAAATTTCATTGATGATAAATTTTATATAAGTCCAGAGTTTTTACCCTTAATATTCAATTCATCAAAAACAAATAAAACGATGAATCCGTTTGATCTATTATCGACCAAAGAGATGATAGTGATAGAGTATTTGCGTGATGGAAGCAGTATAAAATCAATTTCAGAAAGAATGGGGAATATGCCAAATACTGTGGCTACCTATAAAAAAAGAGCATTTCATAAGTTAGATATTCAAAATATTCTTCAATTAGACACATTATATAAATCTTACGGAGGTAAATCTGTAGATAAAACCGAAAGTATTTCAGAGAATGCAGTTCTTACCGAGTAAGATAAATTTGACATGATTTTACAAGATGTTGGTTTATTCAAGTAATGTTTCCCTAATAATTTCATTATTCTTCGAATGCCCGCAGGGTGCAGGGTCCCCAACACCAAACATGACTTAAAACAAATGATTGTTGGGGGCAAAATTCAAGGAATGAGCATTTATTCCACTTCAAGAGCTTAATTTCCGTCAATTTGTCGTAAAAAGTAATCTTGGCAAAAATCTTGCACATGGTACATTTGCAAACCTAAATAGCTTAAAAATAATGTCTGAACACACAAACGAACCCTTACAGGAAGAAGAATTAATGCCAAATCTAAATGCAGATGATAATGTGGCAGGAACAAATGTCATGAATGACGAAATAACTACAGAAGATACTCTCGGAAAATTACAAGGAGAGGTTGACGAATGGAAGGATAAGTATACTCGACTTTTTGCTGAGTTTGATAACTTCAAAAAGAGATCTTTTAAGGAAAAAATGGAGCTGATACAAACAGGCGGAAAAGATGTAATTATGACCATGCTTGATGTATTAGATGATGCCAATAGAGCCGAAAAACAAATGGAGACGGCTAGCGATATGCAGGCGCTTAAAGAAGGTATGATGTTGGTGATCAACAAACTAAAACATAGTTTGCAAACCAAAGGCCTTAAACCTTTTGATAGTATTGGCGAGGTGTTTGATGTAGAAAAACATGAGGCTGTGACTGAAATTCCAGCTCCTAGTGCAGATTTACAAGGGAAAGTGCTTGACGAATTAAATAAAGGTTATACATTGAACGACAAATTAATTCGCCATGCTAAAGTAGTGGTGGGAAAAACAGAGATTGAATGAATAATCAACTGATAGAGGTAGACAGTATGAGATGAAAGATAGAAGTTACACAATTATGAAAAGAGATTTTTACGAGATATTGGCTGTATCAAAAAGTGCCTCTGCCGATGAGATTAAAAAAGCTTATCGCAAAACGGCTATGCAATTTCATCCTGACAGAAATCCGGGCGACAAAGCGGCAGAAGAGAAGTTTAAAGAAGCTGCCGAAGCCTATGAAGTATTGAGTGATGCATCTAAAAAACAACGCTATGATCAATTTGGTCATGCAGGCGTGAGTGGTGCTAGTGGTGGTGGTCCAGGCGGCGGTGGTTTTGGGGGTATGCGCATGGAAG
>CAZSUF010000048.1:4953-5544 GCA_964609875.1 uncultured Bifidobacterium sp. | reverse complement strand
CCGGGGTTCTCGGCCAGGCCCCAGACGGCGCCGGCGGTGGAGGACGAGGTGGTGGAAGAAGTCGCGGAGGTGGAGCCAGAGGTTCTAATTTGCGCGTAAAAATTAAACTCACTTACGAGGAAATTATTAAGGGTGCACACAAAACAATTAAAGTAAAAAAATACATTCGTTGTGAAACGTGTTCGGGAAATGGTGCTAAAGATAAATCTTCGATACAAACCTGCTCTACTTGTCAAGGTAGTGGTCAAGTAAGAAAAGTAACGAGTACTTTTTTAGGGCAAATGCAAACAGTGGCTACTTGCCCTACTTGTAATGGAGATGGTACTCAAATTGCCAATAAGTGTACTTCATGTAAAGGCGAAGGAAGAGTTTATGGCGAAGAATCAATTAGCTTAGACATTCCAGCTGGTGTGCAAGAAGGCATGCAATTGAGTGTAAGCGGCAAAGGCAATGCAGGAGAAAGAAATGGACAATGGGGTGACTTGTTGGTTGTGATTGAAGAGGAAAAACATGCAGAATTAATTCGTGAAGGTTTGAATGTATTGTACGAATTGCATTTATCTTTTCCGGATGTAGTGATGGGAATAGAAG
>CAZSUF010000048.1:256-4943 GCA_964609875.1 uncultured Bifidobacterium sp. | reverse complement strand
GTGCCAACTATCACAGGTAAGGCGAAAATTAAAATTCCTGCAGGTACACAAGCTGGAAAAATACTTAGGCTAAAAGGCAAAGGATTCCCGAGTGTAAATAGTTACGAAAAGGGTGATCAATTGATTAATATCAATGTGTGGACACCTCAACATTTGAGCAGTGAAGAAAAAGCTGTATTAGACAAATTGCGTACATCACCGAATTTCAAACCAGATGTGAGTAAATCAGATAAGAGTTTCTTTGATAAGATCAGAGAAGCCTTTAGCTAGGCATTGAATTTATTCGGTGTATTGATTGAACTCAATATATAATTTTATAAACAAGAACAGCATGAATTATCATGCTGTTCTTGTTTATGGGTTATTCATCTTCTGTTCGCAACAAATTTTATCGTCGAAATGTTATTTTTGTTTTGCTATTAGGCAAACAATTATAATTTTCTTTCAACTAATTTACCGGGATGGTTTTTTTCTCTGAAGATTTTTCGGCGACTTCAAATTTGGGAATATTTATTTTAAGCAAACCATTTTCGTACCCAGCTTGAATACGACTTTTATCTGCATCTTGTGGTAAGTTAAAACGGCGACTGAAAGATGAAAATGAAAATTCCTTATGTGTCATTTTCTCGTCTTTATCTTCTGTATTTTCTTCCTTTTGTGCACTGATGGTCATAGAATGATCTGCATGTAATTCAAGATTAAAGTCTTCTTTTTTGTGCCCCGGCACAGCAAGTTCTATGGCATAATGTTTAATTCCTTCACTGATATTTACAGCAGGAACCGTAGTACCTAATTCCATTTTTGAAAAATAATCTTGAGAAAATACATCATCAAAGAAACTTGAATAGCTTGGGAGAAATGAATTTGTTCTGGGGAAATTAATAAGTGATCTCATAGTTGGTTGTTTATTTTGAAGTTAATAAATAAGTTTGTTTATGTTAATCTTGATTAGGTTTTGACTTTATGACCATTACAGGAATCTCGCTCATTCTCATAACACTTTCAGCCACGCTACCCATTAAAATTCGATCGAACCCTTTTCTTCCGTGAGAAGCCATGACTATTAAATCGCTTTGATGCTTTTTGGCTTCATGAATAATATTTTCAGCAGCGTCATGATTTTCTATGATTGAATATGTAAATGCATATCCAGCGTACTGAGTTTGCAGATCTAAAACCAATTGATCTAATTTTTCTCGATTCTCTGCTTTGAGTGTTAAAAGCACATCAGAATAATTTAACCCATAAGGATCCATCAAAAATGGCATGTCTAATACATGTACAAGATGAATGGTGCTTATTCCAGTATCTGCTAATTTAATAGCATACTGAATAGACTCTAGTGAGGAAGGTGATAAATCTGTCGGACAAATAATGTGTTTGAAAGTAATCATGGTTTGTATTTTTATTTGGATACAAAGTTGGTACACGGGCAATTTTCAAAGAATGACTAGACTCATAAAAATGTATGATTTATATCAAATAAGTAAAAAGTTTGTATATTCATCCATTGTAATAAAAACCAAATTTTATATGAACTTCAAATTTCCATCAAATTCTATCACATGCGGCCTAGTTGTATTATGCCAATTGTTTATTACACAAATCAAGGCACAAACCTATTATAAAGACGTAGCTCCTATTTTTATTGCAAATTGCACCTCTTGTCACCATGAAGGAGGATTGAGTTTTTCATTAAACAGTTATACGGCAGTAAAAAATATGGCAAGCTCTATATCTCCTGCATTGCAAAATAATATCATGCCACCTTGGCCTGCCGATCCAACGTATATGCATTATGCAAAAGAAAGAATAGTAAGTTCTGCTGATAAGGCCTTAATCACCAATTGGATTGCTCAAGGTGCTCAAGCAGGTGATACTACCTTAGCTCCAACTCCGCCAATTTATGGAAATGCCCAATTAAATGGCACGCCAGATATGGTGTTGTCTCTGCCTAAATTTACAAGCAATGCATCTTCATCGGATATGTATATATGTGTAAACGTACCTGTGAATACAACACAAGATCGTTATATCCGAGCTTTTGAATTTATACCCGGAAATCAACAACTAATTCATCATGCAGTGATTACGATAGACACCACAGGATTGGCTGTAGATGACTATTCAGGTGGGTGTTACAACTTTCAAGGACAAATAAATATTGGTGATTTTGCACCGGGTATGGGGCCCACTGTGCTACCTGGTGTGAACCCGGTTAAGTTCGGATTTAGATTAAAAGCCGGTGCTAAAATGTCTTTTCAAATTCATATCCCACATGGCACGGCTGGGTTAAAGGATAGTTCTAAACTTAATTTGTTCTTTTACCCTTTAACGGAAACAGGTATCAGGCCTATGTTTTTTGAAACGGCCTTACAAAATTGGAACTTCTATATTCCTGCAAACTCTGTCGTGAAATCTACCGCCAAATATCCAACAACTGCAGCTGGTCTTCCTATTGATATTTCTTTATATGGCTCTTTTCCGCATAGTCATAATACTTGCACCTCTATTTTAAATTATGCTTATAAAAATACTGACACCATACCGTTGATTCGCATTCCCAAATGGGATTTTCATTGGCAAGGTCAATATACATTTAAAAAGATGATTAAATTTCCTCAAGGTTATCACTTGTTTTCTGAACATGTTTTTGATAATACTGTCAATAATCCTTTTACTCCCAATCCGAACAACCCTGTTTTACCGGGAACTAACACAGATGACGAAATGCTTTTTGATAGCTATTTATATAGTTTCTACCAAGCTGGAGATGAGAATATTGATATTGAAGCCATTTTAGCCGCTGATACGTTATTTTACCCAACTGGATATGGACATTTCGACAAAACTATACAAACTGTAAACGCTTATCCAAATCCGTTTAGTCAAGAAATCAATATTACCTATTCGTTGCTAAGCGCTCAATTTGTACGCGTAAAAATTGTTGACTTAAAAGGCAATATTGTGTCGCAAATAGCTTCAGGTATTGAATCGAGTGGAAAGCATACTCATGTTTGGAATTTAGCCGCTCAAGGACTTCCATCTGGCATTTATTTTTATCAAGTTGAAGCAGGGCAAAGTAAGTCTAGCGGAAAAATTTTCTTGAAGTAATTAAGCTCAAGTTGTTGAATAATTTCTTTGAAAGAAAAATAAGTTTCATGGCAGCTCTTGTATTGCGGCAAGGATAGTAGTGGAAAGCCCGCATTCCGAGAGGCTTCACGTAATTGAATTCTACTCAAAACCTCACAGCCGATTCGGAAGAGGACTTGGAACGGATAGCCTGTGTGCCGCCCAAATTACTCCTTATTTGATTTCATAAAGATTACTTACATTTGCGAGCAAATTAAACACCCCCAAGTATGTCAAAAATAGTTGTTACCAACCCTGTAGTCGAAATGGACGGAGACGAAATGACCCGTATCATTTGGAAATTTATCAAAGAAAAATTAATTCTTCCTTATATCGAAGTGCCTATCCAATATTTCGATTTAGGTATAGAACATCGTGATGCGACGAATGATCAGGTAACAATAGATTGCGCCAATGCCATTAAAGCTTGCGGTGTAGGTATTAAATGCGCCACGATTACTCCAGACGAAGAAAGAGTGAAAGAATTTGGCTTGAAGCAAATGTGGAAATCGCCTAATGGCACGATAAGAAATATTTTAGATGGTACTGTGTTTCGTGAGCCTATCGTCATGAGCAATGTACCGCGTTTGGTCACGAATTGGACAGCTCCTATCATTGTTGGCCGTCATGCTTTTGGCGATCAATACCGCGCCACCGATACCGTGATTAAAGGCAAAGGAAAATTAACTATGACCTTCACGCCAGAAGATGGAAGTCCTGCACAAACTTTTGATGTATACAATTTTAATGGCGACGGTGTAGCTATGAGCATGTATAATACCGACGAAAGTATCAAAGGATTTGCGCATAGTTGTTTCAATATGGCTTTGAGCAAAAAATGGCCTTTATACTTATCGACTAAAAACACCATCCTTAAAAAATATGATGGGCGTTTCAAAGATATTTTTCAAGAAATTTATGACAACGAGTTCAAAGGATTATTCGAAGCTGCTGGCATTACTTACGAGCATCGTTTAATCGATGACATGGTAGCATCTGCTTTAAAATGGAATGGCAATTTTGTATGGGCTTGTAAAAATTACGATGGCGATGTGCAAAGTGATACCGTTGCTCAAGGCTTTGGTAGTCTTGGTTTAATGACTTCGGTTTTAATTACCCCTGATGGCAAAATCATGGAGGCTGAAGCGGCGCATGGCACTGTCACTCGTCATTACAGAGATCATCAAGCAGGCAAGCCAACAAGCACAAATCCAATTGCGTCTATTTTTGCGTGGACTCGCGGATTGGCTTTTCGTGGCAAGTTAGATAACAACCAAGCCTTGATAGATTTTTGTCACAAACTAGAAGCTGTTTGTGTAGAAACAGTTGAAGGCGGCACCATGACTAAAGATCTTGCCGTATGCATACATGGAAACAAGGTTACCTTAGGCGAACATTATGTAAATACAGAAGATTTCTTGGAAGCTTTGAATAAAAACTTGCAAACTAAACTAGCGTAATTTTATCCATAACGAAATTAAAAAAGCTACTTCAACGAGTAGCTTTTTTTTTATGAAGGACTTATTTTTTTGGGCGTTCGAGCGCGCTTTTCGTT
>CAZSUF010000048.1:0-222 GCA_964609875.1 uncultured Bifidobacterium sp. | reverse complement strand
AAAGCGACCTTTAACCGTAGAAGTTTCAACTTTATTAGGTGTTCCGGCTGGTAAAAAATTTGTATCAGGTACATAAGTACATTCGCAATCGTAGCTTTTTACTTGCCCGCATGAACTCAATATCAATAAAGGAATGGCAATAAATAGAAGGTTTTTCATATTAATTTAAATTTTAAAATATTACTTACGATATAGTTTACTTTTCCAAAGGCCCCATGTATG
>CAZSUF010000047.1:13985-18002 GCA_964609875.1 uncultured Bifidobacterium sp. | reverse complement strand
ATAATTCCCCTAACATATGGGAATAATTACCCTAACATAGAGGAATAATTCCCCTGACATATGGGAATAATTCCCCTAACATAGAGGAATAATTACCCTAACATAGAGGAATTATTCCCCTAACATATAGCAATTATTACCATAATATATAGCAAGAATTCCCCTAACATATAGCAATTATTACCATAACATATAGCAATTATTACCATAATATATAGCAAGAATTACCATAATATATAGCAATTATTACTATAATCAGCGCCGTTCGAGAGGTTAGCCCTGCGCATCTTGTACTTTGAATATTACAGATTTAAATCTGTCTGTAAACAATTCACAGTTCTTCTAGACATGTAAACTAAAATAAATATTCTAAGAAGCCTCTTCGCTTCGTAGAACATTTCTTTTACGTAACAAGCCTAGAAGAACTTGGGTAGATAATTTGTAGCAAAAAGAATTAAGTATATTTGACATGGAAGGAAGACTAATCAAAACAATGTTAGCTGATAAAGATGAATCAACAATTAGCTTATATTGTTCAAATTTTATTTCAGGTGTCTACACTTACAAAATCAAAGTATCAAATCAGACTTATGTAGGCAAATTGGTTATCGCAAAATAATTGTTCATGAAAAAAACTTTAATACTGCTTTTACTTCAATTCCTATTCAATCATTTTGCTTTAGCGCAGAAAGAATTAGGAAAGAATTGGATTACAGGATCAGGAATATCATATAAGGTATATTTTAATAACCCACTTCAATTTACCTATTTTGATACTAATTTTAAGTATCGATTTTATCATGGCAGTTCCTGCATTTCTGATATTAATGGAAATTTGAAATTACTTTGCAATGGCTATCAGGTATATGACACATTGGGTAATCACATTCAAGATGGAGACTCTTTAGTCCCTTCAAAACTATATGATTTTTACTCTGGGAAAAGTAGTGTTTCTCAATCCTCAATTATCCTTCCTTTTACAAATAATATATACTATATTATTACACCCACAGTGAGTGATACAGGATATATCAACGATTGGCAACCAAGTACTGGATTAAGCCGATTTGATCTTTTGCTATATCACAAATTAGATTTAAATATTGGCACAAATGGCAAAGTAATCAAAAAGGCTATTCCAATTTTAGCAGGAAAATATATTAGTAAAACCCAAATGATGGCATGTCGTTCTGCTGATGGTATTAATTGGTGGTTATTGAAACCAGCCAATGACACTAATCTTATTTATAAATTTTTAGTCACCCAAGATAGTATTTATAATATGGGAAGTCAATACTTTACAGAGCCAGTAATGACCTATAACGATGTATTTGGCCAATGTAACTTCAATACATTAGGCAACAAATATGCAAGCGTTGTAGATGGTAGTGACTATGTATTTCTTTCAGATTTTGATCGTTGTGAAGGCAATTTAAGTAATCCTACGACTTACCATGTACCTGATTCCATTTATCAACCAGGTGGTACTTCATTAGATATCAGACCAACTGGAGTTTGCTTTTCACCTAATGGTAGATTTATTTATGTAAGTAAATGGTTTCATCTTTTCCAATTAGATCTTTTAGATCCAGATAGCAATACACAATGGTATCATATTGCTAACCTAGATACAACAGCACAAGCTTTCCAAGGTTATGAGAGTTTGCATTTAGGATATGATCAAAAATTATACATTGGTAATTGGAATGCCATCAGCAAAGAAATGTCTGTGATTGATAGTCCTAATGTAAAAGGTATTGGTTGCGGATTCTGCCCACGCTGTCTTCGTTTCCCCAAATGGGGTGTCAGCAATCCACCATGCATGCCCAACTATGGCTTAGGTAAGGATACAAATAATATATGTTGGCCTCTTGGTTTAGTGTCAAATCAAAAAGAGCAAGTTGAGTTGCTATGCTATCCAAACCCTACTTCTGCATCACTAACTATTGAGCTAACTACTACTAAAAAGGGGTTAGTTCCATTGGAAATGTTTAATATGGTGGGTGAGATAGTGCTTAAAACAGAGATTCAATCACAAACCAAAGTACAAATCAATTTTAGTTCTTTGCCTAAAGGCGTTTATTTAATTCGGTGCGAGGGTGCTAGTCAAAAGGTGGTGGTGCAGTAAAGGCCGCAGATGAAGCAGATAGCGCAGATAAGAGCAGATAAAATGGATAAAGCAGATGAAGCCGACCACAGAAGAAAGCAAAATGTAGATGGAGCTAATGATGCAGATAAAAAAAACAGCAGAATTAATAAAAGTTATGAATGACTCAATTTTTTTACATTAATTATTTGCTTATTTTTAGTGTATGGTGGAAGAAGGGAAGTATAAAGAGTTGACAGGAAAAATAATCGGGTGCGCTATGGAAGTTCATAATCAACTAAAAAGTGGTTTTCAAGAAGTAATATATCAAAGAGCTTTAGAAATTGAAATGAGGAATCATCAGATTGATTTTCTTAGAGAGTATGAAATGACAGTTTCTTATAAAGGGTTAGAAATTGGCAAAAGGCGTGTAGACTTCTTTGTGGAAAATAAAATTTCGGTTGAATTAAAAGCAATTTCTCAGTTAGGTGATATTCATTTGGCTCAAGCAATTAACTATTTAGAAGTATATAATTTGGAAGTAGGTTTGCTATTAAACTTTGGAAGCAAGAAGCTAGAATTTAAACGATTAGTAAATTCAAAATTTAAGAATAACCATGTTTAATTTTTGTAAACAAACATTATCTGCTCCATCTGCAATATCTGCTTCCATCTGCGCCTGCCCCGATGTATTTTTATTCGGGGGTTCAGACATTTAGGAACACCTGTGCCGCGATGAATCTCGGTGCTGTTCGTGATGCTAACCCTGCGCATCTTGTACTTTGAATAATACAGATTTAAATCTGTCTGTTTACATTCCTCTCGTTCTACGAAAAGAAGACGCTTCGTAGAACATCCCTTTTATGTTGCATATCTACTAGAACTCGACAATAATTACCCTACCATTTGCATTCGTTCCTTACAAGCTACTATGAATTAATTCTTGGGTATAAACTTGTTCAGGTTGATGATATACTTTTTCCGCATCATTCCATTCAATGATTTTCCCATGACGCATGACGGCAATAAAGTCGCTGATATGTTTCACGACGCCCAAGTCATGCGAAATGAATAAATAAGACAAGCCAAATTCCTCACGTAAAGAAACGAGTAAGTTTAATACTTGTGCCTGGACACTGACATCTAAGGCTGAAACACTTTCGTCGCAAATAATCAGTTTAGCTTCTAAGGCCAAGGCACGAGCAATGCAAATTCTTTGTCGCTGACCACCAGAAAATTCATGAGGATATCGATGATAATGTGCCGGCAATAAACCAACTTTTTGAAGCAATTCATGGACTTTTTCTTTACGTTGATTAGTTTCAAAAATGCCATGTACTTCCATAGGTTCCTGTATAGCTTTGCCAATACTTATGCGCGGGTTTAACGATGAATAGGGATCTTGAAAAATGATTTGTACTTCTTTACGATAGGTTTCAAGTTCTTGTTTCGTAAATGATTGAATGCTTTTGCCTTTATAAAGAATGTCACCTGAGGTAATTGAATTAAGTTTGACGATGCTTTTTCCAATAGTTGTTTTCCCGCAACCGCTTTCTCCAACCAATCCTATGGTAGCGCCTTCGGGAATAATTAGATTTACACCTTCTACGGCTTTATACCATTGACTTACTTTACCAAAGAAATTTGTTTTTATCGGGTACCAAACATGCAAATTCTGTATGTCAAGAATAGGTTTTTGTGATTGTAATTCATCAATACGCTGTTTATAATGTAATGAAGTAATTACTTCAAGTGGTTTATCTGAATCTACTAAAATTTCTTCTACAGTTTTAAGATATTGAACCCTTTCGTTTTGTGAAGGCCTACAAGCTAATAAGCCTTTGGTATAATTCTCTTGAGGGTTTTCGAAAATGCTTTCTGTAGCGCCATACTCCACACAACGGCTTTTATACATGACCATCACTTTATCT
>CAZSUF010000047.1:13487-13975 GCA_964609875.1 uncultured Bifidobacterium sp. | reverse complement strand
ACAAGTTTGAGGTCATGGGTAATAAATAAGATGGCCATGTTTTTTCGAACTTGCAATTCCTTCAGCAAATCAAGGATGCTTTTTTGTACAGTCACATCTAAAGCAGTTGTAGGTTCGTCTGCAATGAGTAGGGCTGGTTCGCAACAAATGGCCATGGCAATCATAACACGTTGTTTTTGTCCACCTGAAAGTTCATGCGGATAACGTTGCATTATTTTTTCAGGATGGGGCAACTTGACTTCTTCAAATAATAACCTTGTTTTCTGATCTGCTTCCGCAGCAGATAGATTTTTTAAGTGTTGTCGGATGGTTTCACTCACTTGTTCGCCACAACGCATTAAAGGATTAAGTGAAGTCATAGGCTCTTGAAATATCATGCCTATACTTTTTCCTCTAATGGCTTCTAAGTCTTTTTGTGAAACTTGAAGCAGGTCTTCTTTTTTTTCTTTTTGATGATCTTGAAATAAAATTTTTCCTTGTACAAATTT
>CAZSUF010000047.1:8302-13377 GCA_964609875.1 uncultured Bifidobacterium sp. | reverse complement strand
GGCATGCACATGTTCTTCTTCAGTGATGAAGGCGATACTTAGGGTTTGTATGTCAAGTAGGGGAGAAGTCAAGAAGAATAGCTGGGATGTTTAAAATTAAAACTTAAGATGTTTCACTGTATTGCCATTATTAATGAGTTGCTTCAATGAATCAATCCCAATATTTAAATGTCTGTCGACATAACTAGTTGTTACATTTTTGTCGCTTTCAGCAGTCTTAACACCTTCAGGTACCATAGGCTGATCGCTGACTAATAATAAGGCGCCTGTAGGGATGTGGTTATAAAAACCTGTAATAAATATGGTAGCCGTTTCCATGTCAATAGCCATAGGCCTGATACGTTTCAAATAATCCTTGAATTCAGTATCGTGTTCCCATACCCTTCGGTTTGTAGTATAGCAGGTGCCTGTCCAATAATCAAAGCCCTTATCACGTATGGTGGTAGAGATAGCTTTTTCCAAGGCAAAAGCGGGTAGGGCTGGAACTTCTGGCGGAAAATAATCGTTGGAGGTTCCTTCGCCACGGATGGCGGCGATAGGCAGAATTAAATCGCCTACTTTATTTTTCTTTTTGAGTCCACCGCATTTGCCAAGAAACAAAACTGCTTTTGGGGTGATGGCGGTTAAAAGGTCCATGACAGTGGCAGCTGAAGCCGAACCCATACCGAAATTAATGATAGTGATACCACTGGCAGTGGCACATTGCATGGGTTTATCTTTACCAATGATTTTGCACTTATGCATTTTAGCAAAAAGCTCGATATAATTCGAAAAATTAGTGAGTAAAATATACTTGCCAAAGTTTTTCAGTTCTTCACCTGTGTATCTGGGAAGCCAATTGCTTACGATATCTTGTTTTGTTTTCATATTTTATGGAAGGCAAGCTACAACAATTAGAATTCATTGTGTTGAAAGCCTGATTAATTTAATTTTACGAAAATACGAGGAATGAAGTAATTTGTGTAGAAGATAAGGCAGAATTATAGTTGGAATGCTGTATTGCAGCCCCGATTGACGTGGAAATCCCACGCGCCTCGCGTGGATTGGAACAGAAAGCGGGACAAGCTGCCCAAAAGAAAAAAAGAAAATTTTAAAAGAAAGTCTAGGGTGAAAAAGGGTAGATTTTAAAATAAAAGGCTTGATGAAACAAAGATTCGGGCATTATTTAGGGAAAATCTTTATTTTTTTTAAATATTTAATGAAATAATTTTGGTCAATTCAACTTTACGGCTACCTTTGCACTCCCAAAATTAGATAGGGGATTTTCATATGTCGCAACGAATTCGAATCAAACTAAAGTCTTACGACCATAACCTGGTGGACAAATCGGCTGAAAAAATAGCCAAAACAGTTCGCAGTACAGGCGCTGTGGTAACTGGCCCAATGCCATTACCGACAGATAAGAAAATATTCACCGTTTTGCGTTCACCTTTCGTGAACAAAAAAGCTCGTGAGCAATTTCAACTTTGTACACACAAGCGTTTGTTAGACATTTATACATCTTCATCTAAAACTGTAGATGCTTTGTCTAAATTAGATTTGCCTTCTGGTGTAGAAGTGGAAATCAAAGCTTAATCTGCAAGGGTTAGGAGCAACTAAAATATTATAGATAATCGTCATCCACACTTCGGTGCGGCGCTGACTAAAATTGAAAAATAGAATGAAAGGAATTATAGGAAAGAAGGTCGGTATGACCAGCATTTTCGAAGAGAATGGCAAGCAAACAGCTTGTACCATAATCGAGGCAGGTCCGTGTGTAGTGACTCAGGTAAAAACTGAAGCGGTAGACGGATACAATGCCTTGCAAATTGCTTTTGGTGATAAGAAGGAAAAGAATAGTAACAAGGCTATGTTAACTCACTTTGCCAAAGCAAATACTACAGCAAAATCAATCGTTAAAGAATTACGTAACTGCGAACTCCAAAAGAATTTAGGAGATACCATTACTTGTGACATTTTCACAGAAGGTGAGAGTGTAAGTGTAATTGGTACTACTAAAGGAAAGGGGTTTCAAGGTGTTGTAAAGCGTCATGGTTTTTCTGGGGTTGGAGAAGCATCTCATGGTCAACATGATCGTTCTCGTGCACCAGGTTCTATTGGTGGATCATCTTATCCGTCTCGTGTATTTAAAGGTATGCGTATGGCTGGTCAAATGGGAGGAGATCGCGTAAAAGTAAAAGCGCTTAAAGTTTTAAAAATATTTCCGGAAAAGAACTACCTTCTTATAGCAGGTTCTGTACCGGGTCACAATGGTTCAATCGTTTTAATCCAAAAGTAATATGCAAGTAGACGTTTTAAATATAAAGGGAGAAGCCACAGGTCGTAAAGTAGAATTACCTGAAGATTTTTTTGGTATTGAACCAAATGATCATTTAATCTACCTGTCGGTAAAGCAACACTTGGCGAACAAACGTCAAGGAACGCACAAAGTGAAGACAAGAGCTGAAGTTCAAGGAGCTTCGCGCAAATTGCACAAGCAAAAAGGAACTGGTGGAGCTCGTAAGGGTAATATTAGAAATCCTTTGTATAAAGGGGGTGGTACTATTTTTGGACCAAAACCGCATCGCTATGATTTCAAATTAAATAAGCAAGTTAAAAATCTTGCCTTCTATTCTGCGCTTTCTTATAAAGCTAAGAACAACAACATAGTTGTAGTAGAAGATTTAAATTTGGAAACACCTAAGACTAAAGATTTCGTTGGTATTTTAAATAACCTAAAGTTAAACAGTCAAAAGACATTGTTTCTTTTACCTGATTACAACGAAAACACTTACTTAAGTGCAAGAAACATTCCGCATTTGAAAATGAATATTTTTGGTAATGCCAATACATACGATGTATTGAATGCTGGAACCTTATTATTAACCGAAACAGTTGTAAAAGAGTTTTCTGAAACAGAAGAAGAAGCTTTAGCTTAATTCTATCAGGAATCACAAATAAGTAATTATGAACCCAACAGAAATATTAAAGAAACCGATTGTTACTGAAAAAGTAAACAAGCAAACTGAAAAGTTGAATCGTTATACTTTCGTTGTAGACAAACGTGCTAATAAGTTAGAGATTAAAAAAGCAGTCGAATTATTTTACAATGTTCGCGTGGATAATGTAAATACATGTGTAGTTCCGGCTAAAGCAAAATCTCGTATGACTAAAGCAGGAATCATGGTAGGACGCAAACCAGGATTTAAGAAAGCAATGGTAACTGTTGCTCAAGGAGAAATTATTGATTTATACGCATTTTAATTTAAAATAAAGAAATGGCATTAAGAAAATTTAAACCGGTAACTGCAGGAACTCGATGGAGAATTGGGAACGCTTTTGCAGAAGTGACCACCGACCAACCAGAAAAGTCTTTGCTTGAACCAATCAAGAGAACTGGGGGAAGAAATGCCCAAGGTCGTCGCTCTATGCGTTATATCGGTGGCGGACATAAAAAAATGTACCGTAAAATCGATTTCAAAAGAAATAAGAAAGATATTCCTGCAACTGTAAAGTCTGTAGAATATGATCCAAACCGTACTTCATTCATCGCTTTGTTGAACTATGTGGATGGTGAAAAAAGATATATCATTGCTCCTCAAGGAATTGAAGTTGGTATGACTGTGATTAGTGGAGATAATGTAGCGCCTGAATTAGGAAATACACTTCCTTTGAAGAATATGCCTTTAGGTACTAATGTTCACAATATTGAATTACAACCTGGTCAAGGAGGTATTATAGCAAGAAGTGCTGGATCTTCTGCGCAGTTAAATGCTAAAGAAGAAAAGTATGCAGTATTAAAGATGCCTTCTGGTGAATTGAGAAAGGTATTGGTAAATTGCTGTGCAACAGTAGGTACTGTATCTAATTCAGATCACGCACTTGAATCAGTTGGTAAAGCAGGTCGTAATCGTTGGAAAGGTATCAAACCAAGAAATAGAGGTGTGGCTATGAATCCTGTAGATCATCCGATGGGAGGTGGTGAAGGTCGTTCTTCTGGAGGTCACCCACGTTCTAGAACTGGTAAGTACGCAAAAGGAGAGAAGACACGTAAGAAGAAGGGCTCTGATAAGTTAATCATTGTTCGAAGCAACGGTAAAAAATTGAAAAACTAATAAAATAATTAATTAATGGCTCGTTCAGTTAAGAAAGGTCCTTATGTGAGTGTGAAGCTTGAAACAAAAGTTTTCGCGATCAATGAAGGGAAAAACAAAAAGTCGGTTATCAAAACATGGAGCAGACGCTCTACCATTACGCCTGATTTCGTAGGTCATACATTTGCCGTGCACAACGGAAACAAATTTATCCCTGTATATGTAACGGAATTCATGGTTGGTCACAAATTAGGTGAGTTTTCTCCGACAAGAAGTTTCAAATCACATAGCGGCGGTAAGTAATTAAAGCATCATAAAGAAATTATCAACAAAAATGGAAGCAGTAGCACGTTTAAATAATTATCCAACTTCACCTCGAAAAATGCGTTTATTAGTAGATGTCATTCGTGGAATGGAAGTTGAAAAGGCAGTAAGCTTTTTGAAATATAATGCACAACATTCTTCAATTCCTTTGGAAAAGCTCTTGATAAGTGCAATTTCAAATTGGAAAATAAAAAATGAAGGATCAGAAGTATCTGACTTAATCGTGAAAACGGTATTTGTAGACAATGGTCGTACTTTAAAGCGTATGATGCCTGCTCCACAAGGACGTGCACATCGTAAGTTGAAAAGAAGTAACCATGTTACTTTAATTGTAGATCAAAAAACTGAAAAAAAATAATTCATTCAAAAACGAAAAGTAGCGCTCACAGCGATATGGATCGTAAATAAAATAAGAAAATGGGTCAAAAAACAAATCCGATAGCCAGCAGATTAGGGATCATCAGAGGATGGGACAGTAGTTGGTATGGCAACAAAACCGATTATGCTGGTAAGTTAATTGAAGATGTAAAAATCAGAAATTACCTCAACGCCCGTATTAATAAGGGTGGTATAGCCAAAATTGTGATAGAGCGTATGTTAGGTAAATTAATCGTAACCATTCATACATCTCGCCCAGGTATTATCATTGGTAAAGGTGGTCAAGAAGTTGATCGTATC
>CAZSUF010000047.1:6261-8292 GCA_964609875.1 uncultured Bifidobacterium sp. | reverse complement strand
ATCAAAGAAGAATTAAAGAAACTAACTGGGAAAGATGATGTTCAAATAAACATACTTGAAATTCGTCGCCCTGAATTAGATGCTCAAATTGTTGCTGATTCCATTGCTAAACAAATTGAAGGTCGTGTGAACTTTAAGCGTGCCGTTAAAATGGCTATTCAAAATACCATGAGAATGGGAGCTGAAGGGATTAAAGTAAAATGTGGTGGACGTTTAGGTGGTGCTGAGATCGCTCGCTCTGAAGAGATGAAACAAGGACGTACTCCATTACATACTTTCCGTATGGATATCGATTATGCGAATGTATTTGCCTTAACAGTATATGGTAAAATCGGAATTAAAGTTTGGATTTGTAAAGGAGAAGTTCTTGCAAAAAGAGATTTAAATCCAAATATTGTAGCAGGAAATGATAAGAAAGTAGGCGGTTTTGATAGACCAAGTTCTTTCGGTGGTGATAGAGGAGGAGACAGAGGTGGTGATAGACGTGGAGGTGGAAATCGTGGTGGCCAACAAAGAGGTGGCAAAAAATAATAATTTAGAACAATTCTAACAAGACATAGAACATGTTACAACCAAAAAGAACGAAGCACAGAAAAGCGCACAAAGGAAGAATCAAAGGTGATGCAAAACGAGGAACAACCTTGGCTTTTGGAACATTCGGCTTGAAATCATTAGAGCCAAAATGGATTACCAATCGTCAAATAGAAGCAGCTCGTCAAACCATGACTCGTCACATGAAACGTGAAGGTAATGTTTGGATTCGCATTTTCCCTGACAAACCAATTACTAACAAACCTGCAGAGGTTCGTATGGGTAAAGGAAAGGGTAATTTGGAATACTATGCAGCAGTAGTTCATCCAGGACGTATTATGTTTGAAATTTCGGGTGTAAGTTTAGAAGTTGCTAAAGGAGCCCTAGCTCTTGCAGCACAAAAACTACCGGTTGCAACTAAATTTGTTATCCGTAGAGACTTTGTAGAAGCTTAATTTATAAAAAAGTAAGAAATGGCCGCAAAAACTAAAAAAATCAGCAGAAATCAAGAAATCGCTGCAATGAATGCAGAGGAACTTGTAAAGCATATCGGAGATGCAAATACGCAAATCCAAAGAATGAGGTTCAGTCACGCGATTACTCCCATTGAGAATCCGATGGCCATCCGTACCTTGCGCAAAGATATTGCCAAGTTAAAAACAGAACAACGTAAAAAACAACTAGGATTTTAATTTAAACTGAAACCATACAATGGCAGAAATAACAAATATCAGAGGTCGTCGTAAAACTCGTATCGGGTTAGTTACGAGTAACAAAATGGAAAAGACGATTACAGTCACTGTAGAACGTAAAGTAAAACATCCTATTTATGGGAAGTTCCTTAAAAAAACGACTAAATTCATGGCTCATGATGAAAAGAATGAGTGTTCTATTGGAGATGTGGTAAAAATTATGGAAACCAGACCATTAAGTAAAAATAAGTGCTGGAGACTATTGGAAGTCGTTGAAAAAGTAAAATAATAAGGTGGGTGAGGAAACTCATGCATAAAAAATAAAAGAAATGATACAACAAGAAAGTAGTTTAATTGTAGGCGTCAATAGTGGAGCCAAGGAAGTTCTTTGTATTCGCGTATTAGGTAATTCTGGTCAGGATTACGCTCATATCGGTGATAAAATAGTTGTGACAGTAAAGGATGCAATGCCTGGAAGTGGAATTAAAAAAGGAACTGTAGCGAAAGCAGTAATTGTTCGAACAAAGAATAAATTACGTAGAAAAGATGGTTCTTATATTCGATTCGATGATAATGCAGTTGTTATCTTGAACGCCTCTGATGAACCAAGAGGATCTCGTATCTTTGGGCCCGTTGCACGTGAATTACGTGATAAAGGGTACATGAAAATTATCTCATTGGCACCAGAAGTGCTATAATTAATAAATGTTTAGAAAGTGAAAAGCAGATTTAAACCAAAATATTCAATTAAAAAGGGAGATCAAGTTGTAGTGATTTCTGGATCTGATAAAGATCTAATTACACCACG
>CAZSUF010000047.1:526-6251 GCA_964609875.1 uncultured Bifidobacterium sp. | reverse complement strand
GTAACATTGTAAAAGAAGAAGCACCTATTGCTTTATCTAATGTAATGTTATGGGATGCTAAAGCCAAAGCAGGAACAAAAGTTCGCCGCGAAAGAAAAGATGGTAAAGCGATTCGAATTTCAAAAAAATCAGGGGAGGTAATTAAATAATGAGCACAACTACTTACACACCACGTATGCAAACCAAGTACAGCACAGTTGTTGTACCTGCGTTAATGAAAAAATTTGGATATAAAACTGTGATGCAATGTCCAAGATTGCTTAAAATTTGTTTGAACCAAGGCGTTAAAGGCTCTGTTTCTGATAAAAAGTTAATTGATATTGCAGTTGATGAGATGTCTAACATCACTGGTCAACGTGCAGTACCAACTATGTCTAAAAAGGATATTTCTAATTTCAAGTTAAGAAAGAATATGCCTATCGGTGCAAGAGTTACTTTGCGCGGAAGAAATATGTATGATTTTTTAGATCGTTTTGTATCTGTGTCTTTACCACGTGTGAGAGACTTTAAAGGTATTAGCGACAAAGCTTTCGACGGAAGAGGTAATTATAGCATAGGTATTACAGAACAAATCATTTTCCCTGAAATTGATATCGATAAATTACCGAGAATCAGTGGAATGGATATCACATTTGTTACTACTGCAAGAACTAATGAAGAAGCATATGAATTGCTTAAAGAATTAGGGATGCCTTTTAAAAATTTAAACGCAAATAATAATTAATATTCATGGCAAAACAATCAATTAAAGCTCGCCAACGTAAACGTGAAAAAATGGTAGCTCAGTTTGCTGAAAAACGCAAAACTTTGAAAGCCGCAGGAGATTATGCTGCGCTTGATCTACTACCTAAGAATGCTTCTCCGGTTCGATTACACAATCGTTGTCAATTAACAGGAAGAGGAAAAGGATATATGAGACATTTTGGAATTTCTCGTATCATGTTTCGCGATATGGCACTCAATGGTTTAATTCCTGGCGTACGTAAAGCAAGCTGGTAAAATTGCCTACATGCAGTCAAATCCTTAGCTGCCTATAAAATAAGGATACAAAAATTAATATGTAATAAAATGGTAACAGATCCAATAGCCGACTTCTTAACCCGAATCAGAAATGCCCAAATGGCAGGTCATCGCATCGTGGAAATTCCTGCTTCAAATCTGAAGAAGAGAATGACAGAAATTTTGTATGATAAAGGGTATATCTTAAAATACAAATTTGAAGAAGATAATAAGCAAGGCCTTATTAAAATCGCCCTTAAGTATGATGTCAATTCCAAGGTTCCTGCAATTCGTGGACTTGAAAGAGTAAGTCGCCCTGGTCTTCGTCAATATGCTAAACCCGCTGAAATCAGAAGAGTTCAGAATGGACTTGGAATAGCTATCCTTTCAACTTCTAAAGGTATCATGACTGATAAAGAAGCTAAAGCCAACAATATTGGTGGAGAGGTGCTTTGTAATATTTATTAATCACTAATTTGTAAAGACAGATCATTAAAAAGATTTGTATAAAAAAATAGAATAATGTCTCGAATAGGAAAAAAAACAATTCAATTACCAAATGGAGTATCCATCAATGTGTCCCCTGCTAATGAAGTAGTGGTGAAAGGACCTAAGGGTGAATTAAAGCAAACACTGGATAGAGATATCAAAGTGGAAATTGAAGATGGAAATCTTAATTTGACTAGACCAACTGATCAGATTCGTCATCGTGCTATGCATGGTTTGTATCGTTCTTTGATTTCTAATATGGTTACCGGTGTAACTGAAGGTTATCAACGTAAACTTGAATTAGTGGGTGTTGGTTACAAAGCAACGAATCAAGGAAATTTGTTAGATATGGCATTGGGCTATTCTCATAACATCGTTTTCGAAATTCCTAAAGAATTGTCTGTTACAACTTTGACTGAGAAAGGGGCTAATCCAATCATCACTTTAGAAGGTTCAGATAAACAATTAATAGGTCAAGTAGCTGCTAAAATTAGAAGTTTACGTAAACCAGAACCGTATAAAGGAAAAGGTGTTAAATACGTTGGTGAATACATCCGTCGTAAAGCAGGTGGTAAATAATTTAAAAAACATTAGAAAATGGTTAATAGTCATTTTCACTAAATAAAAATAACATGGACGCTAAAGTAATTAGAAAGCAAAAGTTGAAATGGAGGGTTAGAAAGAAAATCTCAGGTACAGCTGAAAGGCCTCGTTTGGCAGTTTTCCGCAGTAATTGTGATATCTATGCCCAATTAATTGATGATGTAAATGGTAAAACATTAGCTTCAGCAAATAGCAGAAACAAATCAACTGTTCAAACAGGTACTAAAGTTGAGAAGGCAAAAGCTGTAGGTGTTGCTATCGCAGGAGTTGCGAAGTCGAAAGGGATTGAAACTTGTGTTTTCGATCGTGGAGGAAACCTTTATCATGGAAGAATCAAAGCTCTTGCTGAAGGTGCTCGTGAAGGAGGCTTAAATTTCTAAGCTTTATTCAAATTAAATATTTATTGAATTCTCAAAAATAGAAAATGTCAAAATCAGAAACAAATACAGTTAAATCCGGTGAAATGGAATTGCATGACAAAGTAGTATCCATTAATCGTGTGGTAAAAACTACTAAAGGAGGAAGAACATTTAGCTTTTCTGCACTTGTTGTAGTTGGTAACGGAAATGGAGTTATAGGTCACGGATTAGGAAAAGCCAAAGAGGTTCAAATGGCTATCCAAAAAGGTATCGATGATGCTAAGAAGAACTTGGTGAAAGTGCCAATTCTTCATGGAACAGTACCTCATGAAATAGTAGCTAAAAAGGGTGCTGCAAAGGTTATGATAAAACCTGCTTCTCATGGAACTGGAGTTATCGCTGGAGGTAGCATGCGTGCTGTGCTTGAAAGTGCTGGTGTAACCGATGTATTAGCGAAATCATTGGGTTCAGCTAATCCTCATAATGTGGTTAAAGCGACTATTCATGCTTTATCGTTAATGAGAGAACCTATTCAAGTAGCAAAAGACAGAAATATCGGATTGAAAAAAGTGTTTAATGGCTAATATTAATTAATAGTTCATTAAGCCAATAAAGAAATTATATCATGAGTAAAATTAAGATAACACAAATCAAGAGTTCAATTGATCGCCCATTGCGTCAAAAAGCAACCTTGAAAGCTTTAGGATTAAATAAGATCAGCCAAAGTGTTGAGCATGAAGAAAATCCACAAATCTTGGGAATGATTAAAAAAGTCGCCCATTTAGTTAAAACTGAAAAATAAAAGTAGAATGAATTTACATACTTTGAAGCCAGCTGAAGGGGCTACACATAGAGACGGTAAAAGATTAGGTAGAGGTAATTCTTCCGGAAAAGGTGGAACCTCAACAAAAGGTAATAAAGGAGCACAATCACGTGCTGGTCACAACTATCGTCGTGGTAGTGAAGGTGGACAAATGCCTTTGCACCGTCGTTTACCTAAACGAGGCTTTAAAAACATCAATAGAATTTCTTATACAGTAATGAATATTGCTCAAATTGATGCTATCGCTGAGAAATATCAATTACAAGAAATTTCTCCTGAAAGCCTATATGTAACTGGACTATTAAATCGTACAGATTTAATTAAAGTTTTAGGTGCAGGCGAGTTGAAAACTAAATTAGTTTTCAGAGTGAATGCTGTGAGTGAGACTGCCAAAAAGGCCATTGAAGCCTCTGGTGGTACGATAGAAATCGTATAAAGAACTTAAAGAAAAGAGTAGGTGAACGCTACTCTTTTTCTCATTTTAACAATCTGTGATCCCGCAAAACGCTGTTCATAAAATTTTTGTTTGAAATAGCAAGATTTAACTTTAAATTGCGGATTCTTAAAAGAATACTTGAAGTAGAATGAAAAAAATAATTGAAACCTTAAAGAATATCTGGAGTATCGATGAACTAAAAAATAGAATCATCTTTACTTTAACTTTATTGTTAGTTTATAGAATTGGTTGTCAGATTGTACTACCTGGAATCAATCCTAATGATATTGTCAATAAAACAAATCAAAATGGTTTGTTAGGCTTGTTCAATATGTTTGCTGGTGGAGCTTTTAATAAAGCCTCTGTTTTTGCCTTAGGTATTATGCCATATATCTCAGCTAGTATTGCTATGCAGTTGGCACAAATTGTTTTTCCTCAATTACAGAAATTATCTAAAGAAGAAAGTGGTCGAAAGAAAATTAATTTATATACTAGATATGTAACAGTAGCCGTAACGGTTTTCCAAGCAATTGGTTATATTGCTTATTTACGTTCACAACATGGAGAGGCTATCATTGCAGATAATTTTGGATGGATGTTAACTACGGTTGTAGTTTTAACAACAGGTACATTATTTGTTATGTGGTTAGGAGAAAAAATCACTGATAAAGGTATTGGAAATGGTACTTCTTTGATTATCACTGCAGGGATTATAGCACGTTTGCCAGAATCTCTTATTCAAGAGTTTCAAGCGAAAACACAAGGTGCAGGTGGTGGTTTATTAATATTCTTAATTGAAATTGCGTTATTGATAGTAATCATTATGGCCATTATTTTATTAGTACAAGGTGTACGTAGAATTCCACTTAACTACGCACGTAGAATCGTTGGAGCTTCAACAGCAAAAGATTTATCTGGAAATAGAGATTTTATTCCTATTAAAGTAAATAGTGCAGGTGTAATGCCAATTATCTTTGCTCAAGCCATGTTATTCATTCCTTCAACTTTAGTTGGCTTTTCCAATAGTGATACAGCACAAGGCATAGCAAAGAATTTGACGAATCCTGGATCTTTATGGTATAATGTAATTTATGCAATTCTAGTTATTGGCTTCACCTATTTATATACTGCTTTGATCTTTAACCCTAATCAAATGGCAGATGATTTAAAAAGGAATAATGGTTTTATCCCTGGAATTAAACCTGGTCAAGATACTGCTGATTATATTGGGGCTATTATGGATAGAATCACATTACCTGGAGCTGTATTTTTAGCGGCATTAGGTATTTTACCTGGATTAGCTGGTCAATTAAAAATAACGAGCGGATTTGCAAGTTTTTTTGGAGGAACCTCTATGTTGATTATGGTTGGAGTTGTTTTAGATACATTACAACAAATCGAAAGCCAATTATTAATGAGACATTATGATGGTCTGA
Organism: uncultured Bifidobacterium sp.; assembly: GCA_964609875.1. Taxonomy (GTDB): domain Bacteria; phylum Bacteroidota; class Bacteroidia; order Chitinophagales; family Chitinophagaceae; genus OLB11. The sequence continues at coordinate 1,106 of CAZSUF010000047.1, read as the reverse complement.
TGAAAACAGGACGAATTGTTGGAAGACAAGCTCCAGCAACTGTTTAATCACTACATAGTCAAAGTGCTTATTTTAGATAATACTCTGTAATTAGAACTGATTGATTCATTATAAAACAAACGAAGAAATTGAATTGCTCCAAAAGAGCAATTCTTTAGTTTCAGCTACTTTGGCCGAAGTGGCTAAAGCCATTAAACCAGGTATCACAACTAAGCATTTAGATCAACTTGCAGAAACCTTCATCAGAGATCATCAAGGCATACCTGCATTTAAGGGATATAAGGGTTTCCCATACACCTGTTGTTTAAGTGTAAATAATGCCGTTGTTCATGGATTTGCTAATGATAATCCATTAAAGGAAGGTGATATTATAAGCGTCGATACTGGTGCTGTATTAAATGGTTTTGTGGGTGATAGTGCTTATACTTTTGCAGTTGGAGAAATTCCTGATGAAGTGAAGCAACTATTAAGAGTTACCAAAGAATCGCTTTATAAAGGTATTGAAATGGCTGTAGTGGGCAATCGTTTAGGCGATATTAGCTGGGCTATTCAGGAATATACAGAAAAAAAGCATGGGTAT
>CAZSUF010000047.1:0-516 GCA_964609875.1 uncultured Bifidobacterium sp. | reverse complement strand
GTTAGAGAACTTACGGGTCATGGTATTGGACGTAGTTTGCATGAGGAGCCAGAAGTGCCTAATTACGGAAGAAGAGGCAATGGTTTGAAGTTGCAAAACGGATTAGTGATAGCCATTGAGCCTATGATAAATTTAGGGAAAAAGGAGGTTTTTTGTGATGATGATGATTGGACAATATTAACGTCTGATGGAAAAGTATCTGCTCATTTCGAACATTCTATTGTCGTTAGAAAACAAGCAGCCGAAATACTATCATCGTTTAAGGAAATTGAAGAAAATGAGAAATTAAATATCAATTTAACTTCTGATTTTTACTTATAATTAAATGACTGGAAAGTTGAATTAATTTTAGGAGGCTTTTACTTTACTCTAAAGCCTTATCACTTACATTTTCTTTATTATTTGTTTTGGCATTTAAAGTATCAAACACAAATACATCCTCATTTTGAGATTTCATGTAATATTTTTCCTGACTTGTCCGCCCAATAATTTTCGGAATTAAGAATCCTTATTTAT
>CAZSUF010000046.1:11010-18123 GCA_964609875.1 uncultured Bifidobacterium sp. | reverse complement strand
GGTCAAGTTTAATCACATCATGTACTGAATTCGGACTTCCACTTGCAAACAAATGATGGGCGTAAATATCAAAATCAATTCCTATCCGTTTGTCCTGCCAAGCATAAATACAGCCGCCTTTGCTATCTCTCACATTCTTCACGCTACTTTGTTCATTGACAGCATTACATACGATTTCGCCATTAGGCGCCCAAGCCATACTGCCGTTTGATCTTATATGCTGACTTAATATATCCCAACCCACTACTGTAGAATCTTGCCAAGCAATAATAGCACCGCCCGCATCATCGCTACATATATTGGGGTTTACATCGGCACCCGTTTTATTGCAAACTACTACGCCATTCGTTGTCCATAAAGGAGTGCCTGTTGCACTGATTCTTTGTGCGTAAATATCTTCATTCCCCATTCTGTCATCTTTCCAAGTAATAATCAAATCATGCGTGGCATCTATACTCATAAAATCTAAAGCAGATTGATTGCCACTTGCATTGCATACCACAACCCCATCTGTGGTCCATAAAGCATTGCCATTCGAATCCAGATTCTGTATATAAATATCATCGCTATTCGACACGCCTCCACGATTATCTTGCCAAGCGATATAACAACCATTTCGAATACTATCCGATTCTATTTTAGCATTCACTTGATCGCCCACAGCACCACATACTTTTTTAGCATCAGCACCCCAGAGCAAGGCGCCAGTCGGACTCAGTCTTTGCGCATAAATATCATATACGGCTCCATTCCGATTATCTTGCCAAGACACAAAAGCACCTCCATGTCTATCTTTCTGAATACGATGATTACGTTTGGTACTACTCACTGAAGATAAGGCCACGCCACCTTGTCCCCACATTTTATTACCTGAACTATCTAAGCGTTGTGCCCATACATCCCAAACACCTAAGTTTTGTTTTTCAAAGGCAACGATAATTCCTCCAAACCCATCAGAGGTAATTTTTTCACTATGCTCTCGATTCGATAAGTCAGAAATATTCATTCCATCAAGGGTCCATTTGATGTTGCCGTTTGAATCTATACGTTGTGCATACAAATCTCTTTCGATTCCACTGCGCCAATCAGACCAAGCCACAATAGCTCCTCCACGCATATCTGTTACAATCGCTGGGGTACTTTGATCGGCAGTTTGTGTACATAAAGCTACACCATTTAAAGACCACTTAACAAATCCTTTGGCATCGATACGTTGTATATAAATATCTGGACTCAAATTCGTAGGTCGATAATCTCGCCAAACAAGGTAAGCTCCACCTGCACCATCTTCCATCATACGAACATCATTTTGTTTGTTTGCGGCTTGGCAAACAGGGGTATTGATGGTAGGGTTATAACTCCATTGTGCCATGGAAGATAGAGCTAAGCCTGATAGAAGAATAAAAAAGATGAATGCCCGCATATAGGATGAAATAATTTATTAGAAGATAAATTTACATGAATTTATGGTTATGTTTTTACTCAAGACGAAATAAATTGATTAGCTGTTAGGGTTTTTGGGCGCGCCCCCGAAAGGAGATCCATCATCTAAGAAACAATCAGTCGGGGTCACGTCCTTCGCACTACACGGTAGTTTGCTACGGCCGTTCGCGCGGTCATTCGTGTACTGATGATGATTTCGTGCGAGGGATTGCAACGGACATCATCCGTCCTGCAAGGCGGATATGGGAGTGTAAAGCCCGGCCAACGAGATGCTGCGGTGAAGATGTAAGATCATGGCGCACCCAAAAAATCAAGTGGCTATTTTATATGTAATGTCGAAATTTTTCTTTTATGGCAAAGTCTTTTATTCCCAATATTCATGACCAGGATTCAAAATCTTTATAACAAGTGGCTGATTGATCGGTGAATGACTAGTTGAATTTCCTGATTATCGAATTACTCAAGAATAATCACTTGAACTTAATTAAGATTAAATTCTTCGCCTGTTACTTTTTTAAACCGATAAATCAATGTTTCGTCAACTTCTTGGTTTTCTACTTTGGAAGGTTTATTATGCTTAATCTTATAAATGGTTGCAATAATTTCCTCGTTTAATTGCGGATTTGGGTTCTCTATAATTTCCACTTTTATAATATTTCCAAATTTTGTAATTGTTAGTTTAAGAGCTAATCCATCTGGTTTAGTACCATTTTTATATGCACTAATTTTTTTAGGCAAATAGGAAAAAATGTTCTCACCCAATTCAAAAGGTACATATGCTGGATAATATTTTTGTTTTTCTCCATTGCGGTCAAATAATTCACCTTTCTTCAACTTTCCTTTAATGTAAAATTCTTTTCTCTTTACTTCTCCTGACTTATAATACTCGAAAGATTCTCCTTCCTTAAATCCATAATTAAAATGTGCAATAACTTTAATATTTGTATCATTTTCAAAATAGCGCTTATACACCCCATTGCGTCTTTTATTATTATCGAGTTCACCTTCAAACAATACCAGTTGCGAAACCGAATCATACTTTTTAAAATAGTAACCATCATGATTATCCTTCATTTCATGTACGTATTTTACCTGCCTTGTGCCAAAATAATAATATTTCCACACACCCACTTTATAACCCATTTTATACTCACCTTCATCAGAAATAAACCCAAGACTATCATAAAAAACATACTTCCCTTTTTTAATTATTTCGTTGGGGTCATTATTATATGCTACCATTTGTATTTGTCCACTTAAAAAATGATCCTCAATTTTATATTGAACACTATCTACTTTGGTAAGAATACGTATATATCGTGCACTATCCTTTGAAACAACTGTCCCATTCTTATTGATATAAAGGGTATCACTCATGTTGGCTAAGGCATAGAATTGGACAAATAAACATAAAATTAAACTGGCAATTTTTTTCATTCTTTTTAAATTAATGGAAGTGTATACATGCTAAAAATACAATTGACAATTTATAAATCCTTCACAAACCAATAATCAGTTTGAGGTGTCGTGCCAAGAGGAAAATCATTTTCGACACCCGTATTGACAAAACCCAATTTTTCATAAAAACCTCTGGCTCTGAAATTATACTCCCACACACTCAAATACATTTTTTGATAGTTTCTTTCCGTGGCAAAGTCAAATGCAAATTGCATCAGGTCTTTAGCAACATGAGTTCCATGATATTCTTTGAGTACATACAGGCGCACAAGCTCAATGCATTTAAATGGCTTTAATTCTTCAAACGGATATTCGTGAATGTCGTTGATGCGGATATAGCCTTTAGTTACTCCATCTTCTTCCAAGAAATAGAAATTGTCGTTTTCATCTTGCAAATCAATGTTGCATTGCTCGAGACTAAAAAATTTATCTAACACAAATTTCATATCCTCCTTGGTGCAAGTGCCTCCAAATGTGTCGTCAAATGTTTTTACACCAATGGTATGTAAAAGTTGCGTGTCGCTTATGTTTCCCTTTCTTATCATATTATAAATATATGAAAATAAGGTGCTTTATGTAATTATTGTACTTCTTTTTTAGATAATGAAATTTTCTCTTTCGACCAGTCATAAGTAAATTCATATGCAAAATTATCCTCTACAAAATAATAATTTGGAACTACCGTTGAAAATGCAAATCCTCCTAAATGGTAATTTTTTTTGTTCAATTCAATCAAAGTATTTTTATCGCTTTTAGAAACAATAAATTTACCTGATTGCAGTGGCTGAGGATTGCATGGACTTTTTGTTGAGGATAAGTCGGAATAAGTTGCTGAGTATTTTAAAACAGAATAATTATTTACACTATTGTCTTTATTTGAATTTAATAATGCCCCATATCCCATCTCAATAGTTTTATACGTTGTATAATCAACTTTTCTTTCATAAGTATGCACTCTATCAACAAATATAGTTGGGTTTTGTGAGCCATAAATAATATCCATGATGCAAGTCATTCTTGGTAAGTTACAAGATTCATTATCCTTTATTTTTTCAAAGTTATCATCAGCCTTTTTATCATTTTCATTATCATCAGCGTTATTGACACTTCCAAGTTCTATAAAATTAGAAACTTTTATGTTTGTAATTTTATTGGCATTTAAGTCTACATCCCCTATTAATATTGAATTGAAAATATTTAGGGGTGATTTTTTAGCAAGGCAAGTTATTTTTAAATTGCTGTTATCAACAATAAATTTTGCATTACTCATAAAAGGTTCACCTGCGAAAGAAATTTCTTTTACCTCATTTTTAGTAATCTTAAAAAACTCCAGTTTATAGGCTCTTTTACCAGACAATGAGTTATTTATCATATTGCAAAAAATCAGATCTCCATTATCTAAAGTAATTACCTCTTGTCTTGCAGGGTTTATCATACTAATATTTTCACCTTGATTTATGACTTCTAAATTTTTATTGAAAGCCCGATAATGGAAATTTTTAAAATTATCAGAAAAGTCTAAAAAGGATTTTGTGCCTGTTATACAAACAAAATTTTGATTGCCTTTATCTTTATAAACAACCATATCTGTTCCTTTTTTAACTGTGACTAATCTTTTATTGGTAGTATTTTTTGTATTTAAATCATAACTAAAACAATCTAAATGAACCTCTTTGGCCTCTTTATCATACAATTTTGCTAAAAGATGTATTTTATTTTCTACTTGATATGTTTCATAAACTTCAAGCGGAATATATTTTTTATCTGGATTTACTTTTATGCTTTCTGTACTTATTAATCTTGTATCATTAAATCGAAATAGTAACACGCCTATATAATCTAAAGCAGGTTTATATTCACTTACACTCATTCCTTTAGCCACATCATACCATTTACACGAAACAATATTTTCTGATTCATGTTTGTGGTTTGTAAAAACCTTTATATATCGACCATCTAATTCATTTATTTTAATAAGTTCAGCACTTGGAAATACAACTTCTCCAGTTTGGGAAAAAATACTTTTCGACATGAATAATAAACAGAGCAAAAAAATAATTTGTTTCATAGTAAGTTCTTATATGATGTAAACATAAAATAAAAGGAACACATTCCTGCATTCCATTTATAATTTAAGTTTGTTAGGATTTTGCCTGCTATCAAAAATTGATAGAATTTCTATGGTGCTTTCCATATGTATAAATTCATAGTAGAGAGATACATTTTTATGAATTACAACCTTTCTAATATTTTCTATAACTAGGGGGAATGAAATTGGATTTTTGCTCATATTTGAAATACTTTGACTGATTAAATTTTGAAAATTTAGCACAGTATTTATATCCCATGTTAGCATTAAAAAATCAACAATTTCTTGGTATTCACTTATTGCTTTTGGCGACCAGACTATTTTTTCAACCATTCTTTAGCCATTTTCATTACTTCATCATGAGCAATTCCCTTTCCTTCATTTAATTGCTGCTTACTTATGTTTATGCTTTCCAAAACTGCTTCAGGAATTCCATGAGTTACATGATGGTCAATTACTTGTTGAATTTCAAACAACAATCCTTCATCAGCCTGATTAATTTCTGAAATGAGTTCTGCTCTTAATTCTGCGACATTCATACTAAAATCATTTATTCAAATATAAGTTATTTCTCAATTCTATTTCCCTAAGCATGACAAAAAAAATGGAACACATTGCTGCATTCCATTTTATAATTTGAGAAAATTTCCTACGTCTATAAAATCTTTGTACTACATCTTACAATCCACACATCTCTTCTGGCTTCACCCATGCATCAAATTCTTTGTCGGTTACATAACCTAACTTCACGGCCATTTCTTTCAATGTTGTTCCTTCCTTATGTGCTTTTTGAGCAATTTCTGCTGATTTATAATACCCGATTTTTGTATTTAAAGCAGTCACTAACATCAAAGAATTGTCTACATGTTTTTTAATGTTTGCTTTAATGGGTTCAAGTCCAACAGCACATTTATCATTGAATGAAATACAACCTTCACCAATTAAACGCGCACTGTGTAAGAAGTTATAAATCATCATGGGTTTGAATACATTTAATTCAAAATGCCCCATACTTCCTCCAACAGAAATAGCCACATCATTACCCATCACTTGTGCCGCTATCATCGTTAAGGCTTCACATTGTGTTGGGTTTACTTTTCCTGGCATGATCGAACTTCCAGGTTCATTATCTGGAATAAATATTTCACCGATACCAGAACGTGGTCCTGATGAAAGCATACGAATATCATTGGCAATTTTCATTAAACTTACAGCTACTGTTTTCAAAGCACCATGAGCTTCCACAATCGCATCATGCGCAGCCAAAGATTCAAATTTGTTCTCGGCTGTGATGAAAGGAAGTTTTGTCAACTTGGCTATATGCTTTGCCACATTTTTTGCATAGTTTTTAGGTGTATTGATACCGGTACCTACAGCAGTGCCACCTAAAGCTAGCTCACTTAAATGCGCCAATGAATTTTTTTTGGCTTTTAATCCATGATCTAATTGAGACACATAAGCACTAAACTCTTGACCAACAGTTAAAGGTGTAGCATCCATGAAATGGGTACGGCCAATTTTTACCACTTGCATAAACTTCTTAGATTTTTTATCTAAGGTATTTCGAAGTTGTGTGATACCAGGAATCGTTGTTTCCATCAACATTTTGTAGGCCGCAATGTGCATGGCTGTTGGAAACGTGTCGTTGCTGCTTTGACTTTTATTGACATCATCGTTAGGATGTAAGAATTTCTCTTTGTCTTTTAATTTACCTCCTTGTATGACATGACCACGATAAGCAATGACTTCGTTTACATTCATATTACTTTGCGTGCCGCTACCCGTTTGCCAAACAACTAAAGGAAAAGCTTCGGCATGTTTACCTTCAAGTATTTCATCACATACTTTTCCAATCAAGTCACATTTTTCTTTGCTTAAAACTTTTGCTTCGTAGTTCGTGATCGCAGCGGCTTTTTTCAAATACGCAAATGCCTGAATAATTTCTTTAGGCATTCTGTTTATGTCTTGTGCAATTTTAAAATTGTCGATAGAGCGTTGTGTTTGTGCTCCATAGATGGCGTTCATGGGTACCGAAACCTCCCCCATTGTGTCTTTTTCGATTCGATAAGTCATACTAATTATTTAAAGTTTAGATTTTTTAAGTGCGCAAAAGTAAGAATTAA
>CAZSUF010000046.1:5013-11000 GCA_964609875.1 uncultured Bifidobacterium sp. | reverse complement strand
CCATGGTATCTTTTTCGATTCTGAAACTCATATGTTTTATTTACCGCTGAGAACGTGAGAACGCAGTGGATTTTTTAAGTGTTAAAATAATGGTGCGAAATTAAAACTTATAAACGATTCTTTTAAATCCTTGTTTTAAAAGTTCTACATTAAAATTTATTAAATACCCTAACTTCTTATTGGATAGTTTTAAATAAGTGATTAATTGGGCTTGATGTATTGGCATTAATGATTCAACAGCTTTTAATTCGACTACAATTTCGTTTTCAATTAAAATATCTATCATGAATACTTTCCCTAAATCTTTTCCTTTATAAGAAAAATCAATTTGAACTTGTGAAGTATAATTAATTCCTCTTAAACCTAACTCTTCACATAATGCTAATTGATAAGCAGATTCTAATAAACCGGCCCCTAAATGTCTATGAACTTCAATGCAAGCATCTAATATGATTCCTCCTAATTCATTTAATTCTTCATTGGTCATATATTCTCTGCTTCCCATTTCCGCTTATTCATTTTCTCACGCTTCTCTTTTCTCTGCGGTTAAGCACTCCAACTCACACTACCATCTTTTTCATCCTTAAGTTGCACACCTGCATCAAGCAATTGATTGCGAATGGCATCACTGGTGGCAAAATCTTTCTTTAGCTTGGCTTCCTTTCGCAATTGTATCAATACCTGCATCACATCTTCCATTTTAGAAGATTGTGCTTCATCCAGTGGCTTCAATCCAAACACTTGAATCAAATAATTTTCAAATGTCTGAGCCAAAAGTTCACGGGTCGTGACAGAAAGTTCTGCAGCCTTTATATGCCCATCCTTTACATTGTAAATAAAGGTACTGAGTTCAAACAAGGTGGCAATCGTTTTGGCGGTATTAAAATCATCATCCATATGCACTTTACAATCGGCACATAAGGCTGTTATTTGCTGATCCACCATGGTTTGTTCAGTAGCTTCACAATTGAGCTTGGCTAGCACATTTCGCGCATCCATCAATCGCTTCAACCCTTTTTCGGCATCTTGTAGCCCTTTGACATTGATATCTAATTCGGAAGAGTAATGCGTTTGTAAAAACAAAAATCGAACAACCGATGGTGCATACCCCTTATCCAACAGCGGGTGATTACCGGTAACAAATTCCATGGGTAAAATTGAATTACCAAAGGACTTACTCATTTTTTGTCCATTAAAATTAAGCATATTCGTATGCAGCCAATATTTGGCTCCATTGTGTTCACAACTACCTTGATTCTGCGCTATTTCACATTCATGATGCGGAAATTTCAAATCCATACCACCTCCATGTATATCAAATTGTTGACCCAAATATTTAGTACTCATGGCCGAACATTCTAAGTGCCAACCCGGAAACCCCATACCCCAAGGTGAACGCCATTGCATAATATGTGCAGGCGTAGCGGCTTTCCAAAGTGCAAAATCAATAGAATTCCGTTTTTCATCTTGACCATCTAAATCACGGTAGCCAGCCATCAATTCATCGATCTTTCTACCAGATAATATTCCATATTCATGATTTTCATTATACTTTTTCACATCAAAATATACTGATCCGTTCACCTCGTAAGCAAAACCTTTCTGAATAAGTACTTCAATCAATTCTATCTGTTCTATTAAATGACCTGTGGCTGTAGGTTCTATGGTAGGGGGTAAGGCATTAAATAATTCCATCACATGATGAAAGCCTACGGTATATTTCTGAACAATATCCATGGGTTCTAAACTCTCTAACTTGGCTTGAGACTCCATTCGGTTAACTCCTTCACCCCGATCATTCGTTAAATGACCAGCATCGGTAATATTTCGCACATATCGTACCTTATATCCACAAAAAGTAAGATACCTATACATCATATCAAATGAAGTAAAGGTGCGCACATTGCCTATGTGAGCGTCGCTATAGACAGTAGGCCCACAAACATACAAACCGACATTCGGTGCATGTAAAGGTTCAAATTTTTCTTTCTTACGGGTTAGGGAATTGTAAATTTGTAATTCAGACATAGTTGCAAATATACTTGTTGTTCATTTATTTTACTCGAACAGCGAACTATAAGTAGGCAATTTACTCCCTAATATAATTATTATTAAGGCTATTTTAGTTTTGTGGAGACATGGCCTAATGTTTGAGCCATCAGATATGTCGATTCAATACTATCAAAGCCTCTGCGAGATAATCAGCAGGCCTAAAATAAAAAGAGGCTGTTTTTTCAAACAGCCTCTCCGGAATATGGTAATGAAATAATTATTTCTTCACTTCTTCTTTAACTTCATTAGCAGCTTCTTTAGTTGCTTCTACAGCTTTACCAGCAGCATCTTTAGTAGCTTCTACAGCAGCAGCACCAGCTTCTTTAGTAGCTTCTACAGCTTCTCCAGCAACTTTTGCAGTGCTATCCATTGCAGCACCAGCAGCGTTTGCAGTGCTATCCATTGCAGCACCAGCAGCATCAGCAGCAGTATTAGCAGCTTCAGTTGTTGTTTCAGCAGCGTCTTTAACTGTTTCAGTTGCGTCAGAACAAGATACGAATGTAGCCATGCTTAATGCTAAAGCTACGAAAGTGATTTTTAATGATTTCATGTTGTTTATTTTTTAAATGTACCATTAATCTCTAAATTAGAAAAAGGTAACCCAAGTTGATAAAATTTATTTCAATTTCTTTTTTAAATCCATCATTTTATCCCTTAATCTGGCCGCTTCGATGAAATCTAGGTCCTTTGCAGCTTTCTCCATTTGCTTTTTGGTTGCGGCAATTTCCTTCTCCAATTCCTTGGAAGATTCATAATCTAAAGGCTCTTCTTCCGCTGCAATACTTAATGTCTCCTCTATTCGATATGCCGATTTACCCTCATCAATCCCCTTAATATCAAGTACAGCTCCTTGATTCAGTATCTCATCTATGGATTTATTGACAGATCTTGGAGTTATATCATGGGCAATATTATAGGCCAATTGCTTTTCCCGTCTTCGTGTGGTTTCATCCATAGTCCTTTGCATGCTTTGTGTAATTTTATCTGCATAAAAAATAACTAACCCATTCACATTTCTTGCAGCCCTACCTGCTGTTTGAGTCAAAGATCTTTCATCTCGCAAAAAACCTTCCTTATCCGCATCCAAAATTGCCACTAAAGACACTTCAGGTAAATCAAGGCCTTCGCGCAATAAATTTACACCAATCAATACATCAATATTCCCCAAACGCAAATCCCGTAATATCTCTACTCGTTCAAGGGCATCTATTCCACTATGCAGATACTTGCACTTAATATGAATCTTTTGCAAATACTTCGATAACTCTTCTGACAATCTCTTAGTTAATGTGGTCACCAATACTCGATCACCTTGATTAACACGTTGATCTATCTCTTCTAACAAATCATCAATCTGATTAATACTCGGTCTTACTTCAATTGGAGGATCTAACAAGCCTGTAGGTCTTACAACTTGCTCCACCACTTCACCTTCGCAAATATCTAGCTCGTATTTGCCAGGCGTGGCGCTGACAAATATCGTTTGCTTCATCATACTCTGAAATTCATTAAAATTTAAGGGTCTATTATCTAAAGCAGATGGCAATCTAAACCCAAAATTCACGAGATTCATTTTCCTTGCCCTATCTCCGCCAAACATGCCACTAACCTGAGGAATGGTAACATGACTTTCATCAATCACAAGCAAAAAATCATCTGGAAAATAATCAATCAAACAAAATGGCCTCTCATTGGGCATACGTCTGTCTAAAAATCTAGAATAATTTTCTATCCCTTTACAATACCCAAGTTCTTGAATCATTTCAAGATCATAATTCACTCTTTCTTTGATTCTTTGAGCCTCGATATATCTATTTTCTCTTTTGAAATAATCCTCTTGTGCATACATTTCACCCTGAATCTCATGAATAATATTTTTCATTTGATCTTGTGGAGCTATATACATATTTGCTGGAAAAATAGCGGCGTCCGATAAAGATTGGATTTTTTTACCCGTTGAAATTTCTATACGCTGAATCTCCTCAATCTCATCTCCAAAAAATATAATCCTATACCCATAATCTGCATAAGGAAGATTCACATCAATCGTATCGCCTTTTACCCTAAACATGCCTCTGTCAAACTCAAGTTGACTTCTAGAATAGATTGATTGCACCAATTTATGCAACAAATTATTTCTTCCAAAATGCTGCCCTTTAGATAATCTTATAATTCCATTGGCATATTCTGCAGGATTTCCAATGCCATAAATACAAGATACTGAAGCAACCACTACAATATCTCTGCGCCCAGACAACAAACTTGCTGTTGTTCTCAGTCGCAATTTTTCTAATTCTGCATTAATAGCTAAATCCTTTTCAATATACACATTGGTGCTTGGTAAATAAGCTTCAGGTTGATAATAATCGTAGTATGATACAAAATACTCAACTGCATTTTCAGGAAAAAACTGCCTCAGCTCTCCATACAATTGCGCCACCAATGTTTTATTATGCGTTAATACAAGGGTAGGCTTTTGCGTGTGTTGTATCACATTGGCTATAGTAAATGTTTTACCCGAACCCGTTACACCAAGAAGCGTTTGATACTTTTCTTGTTTCAAAATATTTTCAGTTAAGGCCTTAATGGCTTGAGGCTGATCTCCTGCAGGTTGATAGGGGAAGTGTAAGTTGAACATAACAAGATTCTATTTTATAAAGTCATTTTAAAACATGCACATTGAAGAATGAGGGCGGCACACACGCTTTTCGTTCCAAGTCCGCTCCCGTCTCGTTTTTAAGAACGAGACGGGATGCGGGCTTTCCACTACAATCGTTGCCGCAATACAAGCTCATCACAAGTCATCATTTTCATTCCATTTGAATTTCATTTGAATTTCCATTTTACTAGTTGCAAAAAAAAACGCTGGCATCAATAACCAACGTCCTTTTTAAAATATTACTTATACAACGACAATTAAAAATCGTCATCGTCATCATCAAATTTATCATCAAACAAATCAAGTCCAAGATCATCCTCGATCTTAAAATCATCTTCATCATCCATACTTTTCCCTGGCTTTCTTGTTTTGCTTTTAGAAGGTGGAATGTCGAATTCAATAAACTCATTATCGAATTCATCTTCTTTATCAAAATCATCTTCATCATCCATATCCTCATCATCGATATCGTCATCGTCATTATGGACTTTCTTAGAGGCTTTGCTTCCTTTTTTCACCGCCTTTATTTCTTCCTCATCATCTTCCTCTTCCTCTACTTCAGCTTTTTTTGTGGTTGCAGCTTTCTTGGTAGTGGCCTTTACAGGAGTACTTTTTTTTGCTTCGATTTTCTTTTCTGACTTTGCTTTCATACTTCTATTTTCTTTTTCAGTGTAAATTTTCTACATAATTTCGAAACAGAAAAATTTTTTTCGAAAAATTATTATTTTTATTTTTCGATTTATAAGGCTATTAATTGTTCTCTGCCCACTCCGTTAGAGACTAAAGAAACTTTTACTAAGGTTTCTTTTTCGATAATGTCAACCATCTGTAAAAACTCCACAGGCAAATCTTCTTTTTGAACACATCCAGATAATGGCTGATTCCATTTATTTAAATTTACCCAGATTGGTTTTACACTTTTGCCTTCCAAATCATAAGGAAATTGAGTTGTAAGACTTCCATCTATTTCATATTGGGTACAAACTGCTACTTCATTCATTTCATCTAACACATCGGACTTTGTGATGATTAAGTCAGTAACGCCATTCACCATACAGGCATATTTCAAGGCAACTAAATCTATCCAACCACAACGTCGTGGCCTGCCTGTTGTTGATCCAAATTCGTTTCCAAGTTGCCTTAATTTTTCTCCAGTTTCATTATCTAATTCCGTAGGAAATGGCCCGCTTCCGACTCTGGTACAATAAGCTTTACTGATACCAAAAACTTTGCCAACCCATTTAGGGGCAATGCCTAAACCAGTACAAAGGCCTGC
>CAZSUF010000046.1:758-5003 GCA_964609875.1 uncultured Bifidobacterium sp. | reverse complement strand
GCAGTAACGGTATTACTTGACGTAACAAATGGATAGGTTCCAAAATCAATATCCAACATTGTACCCTGTGCACCTTCTGCCAAGACTTTTTTCCCAGCTAAAATTTGCTCGTTAAGCCAATACTCCACTGGAATAATTTTATATTTTTTTAGCGGCTCTAGAGCCTCAAAAAAGGCAGTTTCCATGGCTTCTAAATCGTCTTCCAAGTCAACTTGATTTAAAAGCTGCAAATGTTTTTCTTTTAATTGCTGATAACGCTGACGAAAGTCCTTTTGCAAAATATCCCCGACTCTTAATCCATTTCTACCCGTTTTATCCATGTAAGTAGGACCAATTCCTTTCAACGTACTTCCGATCTTATTTTTTCCTTTAGCAAGTTCACTTGCTTTGTCTAACAATTTATGTGTAGGCAAAATTAGGTGAGCTCTTTCACTAATAAACATACAAGCAACAAGATCAACGCCTAATTCTTGAATTTCATCACATTCAATTTTAAAAGAAACAGGATCTATGACAACACCATTTCCAATAATATTCAATAAGTTTTTATGAAATACCCCAGAAGGTATTGTATGAAGCACCACTTTTTTATCTCCCAAATACAGCGTATGCCCTGCATTAGGCCCACCTTGAAATCTAGCTATAATATCATACTGCTTAGCTAAATAGTCAACAATTTTCCCTTTTCCCTCATCTCCCCATTGAAGTCCTAATAGTACATCTACCATATTATTATTTTTTGCTTTCTATAAATTCGAGGTAAAGATATTTCCTTAATTACGAGAACAAAAAAAATCCCGCATAAAATGCGGGATTATCTTTTTTAAATCTATCTGAGCAAATTAATATCACCTTTTTTAATATAGGTTTTATTATCTCGAGTACACTTATATCGGAATACGTAGTAGTATGTGGCTACATCTCCATCCTGACCATCAATTTTTCCATCCCATCCTCTTTTGAAGTCATTGGTAGACCAAACTCTTTTACCCCATCTATCACGAATTTCAAGTTGCTGCAATTCAACACCTGCAGTGGTTAATACCCTAAATTCGTCATTGTTACCATCTCCATTAGGTGAAAATGCATTCGGTATAAATGCAATATCACAGCATGGTCCTTCTTCAATTTGAACAGTATCATGAATTACACAACCATTCGCATCAGTAATTTCAACTTCATAAAATCCAAAATACAATGTTTTAGCTGTTGGTCCAATTTGTGCAGGAGTCGTATTCCATAAGTAGACATATGGTGGCGTTCCTCCATTCACATTAACTGTAGCAGTTCCTTCATTACCAACACCTGTGCATTGAAGATCTAATTTAGTCATTACACTATTCAAGGCATTTGCAGGCGGATTAATTACAAAGGTAGTGGTGTATTCACATCCTGCAGTATCAACCACACGAAGAACATAAGATCCTGCAGATAAGCCACTGAACAATCCTGATTTATTGATATACAATCCAGGAGTTATATAATACTTATAACCTCCGCGGCCTCCAGCACCAATAACTGTTACTTTACCATCTTTTGTATCCACACAATTCGCATCTTTTAAGTTTAGTGTGGCGCTAACTGGTAATGGTTGAGTTAAATTCACTAAACTATCTTTAGTACAACCTAATGCATCCTTCATGGTAAGAATATATTGAGCAGCGGTTAAATTGCTGAATAAGCCACTACTTTGGAAATTTCCATTATTTAGGGTGTATTGATAAGGTGCCAATCCTCCATTCGCTGAAGTTACTTCTATACTACCATTCGCATCACCATTACAAATTGGTTCTGTTAAAACAATTGTATTCAATTGCAATGGTTGGTTTTGAGTGATTGAAGCATTCGTCACTAAAGTACACCCGTTGGCATCGGTTGCTGTGATAATATAATTTCCAGCAAACAATCCAGAGAAGAATCCAGAAGGACCTTGTGTTGCAGGAGGAGTAAACGGATTCAGACCAAATGTGATTCCACCAACACCGCCTTGAGCAGAAACTGTAATGGAACCAGTTGGTTGACCATAACATGCTACATTCTGTATATTAACTTGAGAATAGCTGATAACTGGTGGTTCTGAAATTGATCCACTAGTTGTTTTTGTACAACCAGCTGCATCTGTTGCAGTGATAGTATAGTTTCCTGCTAATAAGCCAGTAAATGATCCAGTATTATTAGAGAATCCACCTGGGTTAATAGTATATGAATACTCATTCGGTGCTGTGCCTGGAGTACCTCCATTGGCAATGCTAGAAATAGCACCTGAAGCATTACCATTACATAATACATTTACTACAATGGGCGCTGACATGGATAATACTGGAGGTTCGTTAATAACAAAGGTGGTAGAAATGGTACATGTATTGGCATCTTTACAAGTTACTGTATAACTACCTACGGATAATGCTGAATAATTTCCACTTACAGTATACACAGATGCATTAAGCGAATACTCAAGTAATGGAGTACCACCAGTAGCTGACACAGTAATTGTGCCATTATTTGCACCGTTACACGTAATATTTGTTCCAGTTGTTGTCACCCAAGATAAGGCAGTTGGATTGGTAACAATAACCAAGGTGGTTAGTGTACATCCTTTAGCGTCTGTAGCTGTGATGGTGTAATTGCCACCTGGTATTGACGTGAAGATTCCAGCTGGGGCTTGAACACCTGTTGCTGGGGCTATTGTGTAACTGTAGTTAGGAGATCCTCCTGTCATTGTCACATCAATTGTACCATTAGATTGTCCATTACATAATGGATTTGTATGTGTTACAGTATTAAATGCTAAAACTGTTGGTTGAGTAATTGCAGTAGCAGATGTTGTTGTACATCCATTTGCATCAGTAACTGTCATAGTATAATTGTTAGCACACAAAGATCCAAAAATATTTGAGGCTTGAGAACCTGCTCCCAAACTATATGGAGTTGCTCCTGTAGCCCCTGTTGCATTAACTACTATCTGTCCAATGCACACGCCATTACAATTTAAGTTAGTTAAGCCTAAACTATTAATAGTTGGACCAGCAAGAGGATTTACTTGAACTGTTGTTGTTGCAGTGCAAAGTTTACTATCAACTACAGTAATTGTATATGTTCCTGTACCTATTTGTGTAAAGTTACCAGGTGTTGGTTGCAATGGAGAACAAGGTGCAGGTCCTGAAATACTATATGTATATCCAGGTGTACCGCCTGCTGCTGCAATATTAATGGTTCCATCACATCCTGGGTTACAAGATGGCGATGTTTTAACAGGGATTCCAAAACTAAGTGCCGTAGGTTCTGTAATTTGGAAGGTTGAAGTACAAGTTACAGAATTAACATCTGTTACGGTAACGGTGTAGGTTGCAGCACATAAATTAGTGGCAAGCCCAGTAGCAGGATCAATATTAGCCGGACTCGGTAACATAGTAAATGTATATGCAGGTACACCGCCTGTTGCATTCGCATCAAACGAACCATCACAAACTCCATTGCAACTTACTTGTTGTACTAATGTGGTACTACATGATAGTGCGCCTGGTTCCGAAATACAAACTGAAGTTGTATTCGTACATCCTTTTGAATCCGTAATTGTAATTGTATACGTTGTGCATGCCGGAGATGCAGCCCCTGTAAGCCCTGTAAAAGTTCCTATTGGAGCTTGTACGCCAACATTAGGAGAAATTGAGTATGAGTATGGAGGAGTACCACTTGCACCAAGCGCAGTTGCTGTTCCATTATTCCCACCAGCTATAGTAACATTTGTGCTTGTTGCTGAAACTGAAGGGGTTGGAGCTGTAGAAATTTGTATAGTTGTAGAGGCTACACAGCCTAATGCGTTTGTGCCAGTTACGGTATAAGTTGTTCCTGCACATAATCCACTTAGTACATTGGCAGTAACTGTAGCTGCAGGAGTAATTGTATACACTAAACCTACAGCAGGACTCATAGTTACAGTACCATCACAACCAGGATTACAGCTTGCATTCGTACTTGATGCTACTGTTGGAGCAGCAGGACTATTAGGCGTAAATAATTCAAATGACATGGTTGATGTACAACCACTCGCATTGGTACCCGTTACTGTGTAAGTCACATTGGCACATAAGCCGTTGATTACATTACCAACAACTGCTCCAGCAGCAGGTGAAATTGTATAAGTGATTCCAACTGCAGGATTCATTGTAGCAGTGCCATCACATCCTGGATTACAAGAAGGCGGTGTGGTACTGGCAGGGACAAGTGAGGAGCCAGGAGGTGGTC
>CAZSUF010000046.1:0-748 GCA_964609875.1 uncultured Bifidobacterium sp. | reverse complement strand
AGTGTCAATTGGGGTACCCGGAAGTGTTCCAACTTGTACTGTTATGGTTGAGAAACATCCTAAAGCATTTGTGCCAGTGACAGTATAGGTAGTGCCTGCACATAAACCAGTAAGTAAATTACCCACAGGTACACCAGCAGCTGGCGAAACAGTATAAGTCAACCCTACAGCAGGGTTCATAGTAGCTGTACCATCACATCCAGGATTACAACTTGCATCAGTACTTGAAGCTACTGTTGGCGAAGTTGGATTTGTAGGTGCAAAAACTTCTACAGTTGCAGTAGCTAAACATCCATTCGCATCAGAACCTGTTACAGTATAAATAGTTCCAGCACATAATCCACTAATCAAATTACCAGCAATTGGTCCAACCACTGGAGATATTGTATAGGTAATACCAACGGCTGGATTCATAGTTGCAGTTCCATCACATCCTGGGTTACAAGAAGGCGGTGTAGTACTCGCTACATTTATTGGAGTTCCAACTGGAGAAATCAATAATAATGTAATTGTTCCTTCGCAAGAATTTGCATCACTGACAGTAATTGTGTATGTGATTCCAGCGCAAA
This sequence comes from uncultured Bifidobacterium sp., assembly GCA_964609875.1. Classification (GTDB taxonomy): domain Bacteria; phylum Bacteroidota; class Bacteroidia; order Chitinophagales; family Chitinophagaceae; genus OLB11. The sequence goes on along the minus strand of CAZSUF010000046.1, from coordinate 179 downwards.
GATTAGATGCATTTCCATTTGAAGGGTTAATTGTGCCTGAAGGAGCAATACTAAAATTATAATTTGGTGTACCTCCTGCCACATTAAAAGTTGCAGTTCCATCACATCCAGGATTACATGTTGGATTATTTTGTGTATTGATACTTAATACAGGACCATTCGGTGTAACCATATTGATC
>CAZSUF010000045.1:16366-18307 GCA_964609875.1 uncultured Bifidobacterium sp. | reverse complement strand
GACATAGGCATTGAGTAATTTGACAATAAAAAATGAAATGAGTTGAGCTGCCATGCCAACTATATAGCCAGCATAGAGTTGTTTGTTTGAATGGGCTTTTAATATGAGTCTTGCGCTTCCAACGAGGCCGGCTAGCAGTAATCCAAGTATTAAAAGTAAAACAGAATAATTTATGGCTTGAAAGGTGGCTAACAAAGCAAAGGCAATGACGCCGCCCCATGCAGCCGTATGCATGCTGATTTTAAAAAAAATGCTTGCCAAAAAAACCAAGACTGTCGTGAGAAATACGCCCAATAAAAAACTTTGAATGAGAAGAGGTGCATTGAATTGTTTATGAAAGAGCCAGAATATCCAAAAGTAAAATAACATCGAAGCAATCAAGGGACCGTATCTTTCTTTGAGATGATGCATGTGAATGCTTTCGATAAATTTTAATTTCCATAATAGAAATACAGTGAGTAAAGGGAAAGTGATGGTTGTATAACTTACGGTGATTAACCACCAAATTTTATTTTTTTCTGTGACACCATAAAATAAGTCGGGGCTCAGAAAAACTAAAAATGCAAATACAAAGGCCGGAATAAAAACAGGATGAAGTAGCGTTGAAATAATTTTTGCTACAGTTTGAAGAAGGGGAGATTTTTGCACGCTGCGAAATTAATTAAAAATAATTCTATTTCTGTGGTTGGTTTTGATCTATTGATGGATCGATTCTTTCGTGGTACGGTTTTATAATTCTTGCCTGAATTCTCGATCCAAAGAAATTAGCCATTTCATCTACGGTGTAACTATCTTCGATGTAAAAATCCCCAATTTTAGTTCGTCTAAGTGCTTTTAAATAAGCGCCACAACCAAGAGCCTGACCTAAATCATGGGCTAAGGAACGAATATAGGTGCCACTGCTGCAGGCAATGCGAAAATGAAGTTCATCATCTATTCGTTGCTCTATATCAAAATAAAAAACAGTCTTTGATTTGGCCACTAATTCTACAGTTTCTCCTTTTCGAGCAGCTAGGTATATGGGTTTGCCATCTTGTTTAATAGCGGCATGCACAGGCGGTTTTTGCAAAATATCACCTGTAAATTGACGAATCGTTTCAGTGATGATGGTGTCGTTGATGTTTGTTGTTGGTTTGAAATTTTCAGGTTGACTTTCTAAATCGTATGTGGGTGTTGTAGCACCAAGTTGAATAATACCCGTATATTCTTTTTGAAGTCCAGTTAAGCCTGTGAGTGATTTAGTTTGTTTGCCAGTGCATAAAATCATCAATCCGCTGGCTAAAGGATCGAGGGTGCCTGCATGTCCTGTTTTGGCTTTAGTCCATTTTTTGAGTTGATGTACCAAGGCAAAGGAAGTCCAACCTAGAGGCTTGTCCAGTAAGAAGGTATCACCATCAATCAGGTTAATTTGGTCTAAAGCTTTTTTCATGTACTAGAACAACAAAAAGCAGGCTTTGAAGAAAAAAATGAACAAGCAAAAATAGCCAAAAAAGAATCTTTAGGGAAGAATTAAAAGGTTGAGGCATAAACATTGATTGATTAAAAATAAATGCTTTGATTTTTTATAGTTATGGGGTATAAAATTTCTCTGAAAGGCCTTATTTTATTGTATTTATTGAATTGTCATGTAATTGTCATTTTTTGTTTTTCTTGCCCATTGTCATGTCATACAAAAGTACTTTTGCCTTTAAATAATTAACTTAAAAATGAAGCGTAAAATTACTTTAATGTTGGCCATGATGATTGGCTTGGGGACTCAGGCACAAAACTGGGTAAATGATTCAATTTCTATGGGTGTCGGATCTGTGAATGATGTGTATTATAACATGGAAAACGGGACGGTGAGGACTGAAAATAACAAAAATTGGCATTTAGCTTTTTCTTTAAGTATTGCGGATAGTGCAGGCGTTTGGGCTAATCACAATGCAAATACTTCTTATG
>CAZSUF010000045.1:8381-16350 GCA_964609875.1 uncultured Bifidobacterium sp. | reverse complement strand
TAATATTCATAAAGATTCATCACAATGGGGCAGTGTAACTTTGGCTGATACGGCAACAGCTGCATTATGTTTTAATAATGATCAAGGTTGGTATCAAGGAGCATTAAATGCGATTCCAAGTACTGATATTTTTAATTATGGTTGGGGAACTTATGATCAAACCACACATAAAATAAAGGGCGATTCGATTTTTATTGTGAAGGCCAATAATGTTTTTTACAAAGTCTTTATCAATGAGTTAGATGCAGCGCCAATGAATTGGAGAATTTCTGTAGGAGATATTGTGAATAATACTTCTGTAACAGATACGATTAGGAAGCAGCCTGGTTTTGCGAGTCGGTTATTTGCTTATTATAATTTAGCCACCATGTCTGATACCAATCGTGAACCAGATATCGCCACATGGGATCTTTTATTTACAAGATATACGACCAATAATCCAGCAAGTGGTCAAAACCCATTTAACAATGTACTGGGTGTATTGGCAAATACAAATGGAGGAGCAGGAGTAAGAGTTGCACAAGCTAGTGTAGTGGATGTAGATACTGCCTATGCGAATCAGTCAACTTATTTGCCTTTGATGAATTCTACCATTTCTACTATTGGGTTTAATTGGAAAACATTTGATTTGGCCACATTTACTTATTTCGTAGAAGATTCGAATTCGTATTTTATCAAAGGAAAGTCGGGTACGATTTATCAATTAATGTTTACAGGATTTAGTGGCATAAATGGTCAAGGATCTGGAATGACTTATTTCAGCAAAAGATTATTGGCGCCCACTCAGGTGCTAGAGCCAAATACATTGGTTAATCAGTATAGTATTTTCCCAGTACCTGCAACAGATAAAATTAATATGGTACTTGATGCCAAGCAAGAAGCTGATGCGATGATGACAATGACTGATATTCAAGGAAAAGTTTTATTGCGTAAAAAATTAGCTGTTAAACAAGGCCTTAATGCCTTTGTCGTGCCTTCATCTTCATTCCCTGCAGGAAATTATATACTTTCTGTAACAGGAAAAAATATTCAAATTAAATCTAAAATTTCTATCAATAAATAGTTGAAGAAAAAATCTGAATGATAAGATACGCCATCTATATATTGTTTTTGTTCGCTACGTTGCAAGTTCAGGCAAAATCGCTTTATGTGCATGTAATTGATGAGCAAAAGAAACAAGGTTTAGATGGCGTATTGATTTCTTATATAGCCAAAGAGGCACCTTCTAAGTCTTATGTAACTAATACCAAAGGGAAAGCAGAAATCTTGGATATTCATTTTCCCTGTCAATTGATTTTTAAACTTGTTGGATTTGAAGCCAAGAAAATTAATTTGAATGAAAGTGATGTGAAACAGAAAAACGGGGATGTTGAATATCAAATTATACTCGAGCAAAGCCAAACAAAAATTCCAGAAGTAGTTGTAACTGGTCAAGCCATGCCTGTATTGGCACAAAATTCGATTTATAAAGTGAATTCAATCTCGGCTACGCAAATTCAACAAAGAGGCGGGGTGTCTTTATCAGATATTTTAAATTACGAAATCGGTCAGTTGATATCTAACGATAATTTATTAGGATCTTCTGTTAGTATTGGTTGAATAGGCGGGCAGAATGTGAAAATTTTAGTGAATGGCATTCCGGTAAATGGTCGAGAAAATGGGAATGTAGACATCAGTCAAATTAATCTGGCGAATATAAAAAAGATTGAAATGATACAAGGGCCCATGAGTGTTATGTATGGGTCCAATGCCTTGGGCGGTGTAATCAATTTGATTTCGCAACAACCCAAAAAAGGATTTTCGTTGGGGGCAAGAACGTATTTAGAGAGCATAGGTAAATATAATTTTTCGGGTAACTTAAATTATAGTTTTAAAAAACACGGTGTTCAGATCTCGGTTGCGAGGAATTTTTTTCAAGGCTGGACACCTAAGGATTCTTTAGATCGTTATCAAATTTGGAAGCCAAAGACACAGTATACTTCTGATTTGCAATATGTATATCAAGCAAAAAATTGGAATGTGAATTATTATGCTTCTTATGTACATGAAAAAATAACCAATAAAGGAATTCCTATCGTCAATTCGTTTGAAGGCTATGCATTTGATGAGTATTACACCACACAACGTTTGATGAATGCATTAAGCACGAATATTCATATAAATTCTACAGATCAATTTTCCATGGTGAATAGCTATAGTATTTATCATCGAATCAAAAATAGGTTTAGGAAAGATCTAGTTTCATTGGAACAGTATCCAACTTTGAGTGTGGGCGATCAAGACACATCTCGTTTCAATAATATAAACTTGAGAGGAACGTATTCGACAACTAGATTTACACATCTACAGATTTTGGGAGGATATGAAATTACCCAAGAAGTCGGAAAGAGTTTTAAGTTAGCAGAAACAGCACAGAAGTATCAAGATATAGGCTTGTTTGTTTCAAGCTTGTATGATTATAAAAAACTGAGTATACAACCATCTTTACGCGTAACCTTTTCAAATCAATACGAACCTGCTTGGACTCCAGCCCTTCATGCAAAGCTTCATATAGATTCTAATACACAATGGAGAGCGTCTTATGCTAGAGGATTTAGGGCGCCAACACTCAAAGAAAGGTATTTGCAGTTCATTGATCAAAATCATACAATTATTGGGAATCCGGATTTGAAGCCAGAAACCGGGGATCATTATGAAATGAGTCTTGAACATAAGTATAATGCCAATAAGTTCTCTGGCTTGCTGAGTGCCAATGCCTATCATAATCGGATTGATAATCTTATTACTTTAGCAGTATATAATGGGCATGGTATTTTAAGAAGATATGAAAATATTGAGCATTATCAGAATTGGATATTGAATCTGAAGGGTAGTATAGCGTTTAAAAAATTAAATTTACAACAAGGGATAGGATTTACATTTGTTGAAAAGTCGAATACATTGCCTCAACATTCTATTTTTGAATATGCATTAAATATTGCATATAAAATTGATTATATACATAGTACATTGAATTTTAATTATAAATTTAATAGTAAACAACCTGTACGCACTATTGACGATCAGTACTTATTTACTGATCCCATACATATCGCTAATATCTCTTTACAAAGAAGTTTTTTTAATCATGCATTTCAGGTTCAAGCAGGGGTAAAAAATTTATTTAATTTACAGAACACTTCTTTAAATGGCATGGTCGACAATCAGGGAAGTGCCCATACAAGCGCCTCTGGGATGCAAATGTTCCCTGCAAGAAGTTTATTTTTTGACTTGCAATATCGATTATCAAGATAATTAATTTTATTTTTTTTAGAGCAATTTTACTTTTGGCACAATGTTTGTCTTTCTATTAGTCTAAAACACTACGAAAATGGGACACAGCAACAGTGAGATACTTTTTAATAAGAAAAATTTAAAAACTCCAGTTGAACAATCACCTACTACTGCAAAAAAAATTCTTTATATTCTTGATGAAGTGAGAATTGTGCAAAAAGCAGAAGATTCAACTGAGTTGGTGAATTTGTATACCAAAAGAATCAATAAGCCTTCGAATAGTTTAACGAAAAAAATGCTTGCATCTGATTTTAGACCATTCGAATTTTTGGTAAATCGAAATTAATTCATATCTTCACTTTCAAATCAAGATATTTCTATAGACGCAACTCTACTTTTAGACTTCTAGTAAAAAATGTTAAGGATTGTACAATAATTGGCAATTCTTTTCGTTAAGCACTTCAATCAAGTGTTTGATGAAATTAGACAGGACTAAATTTATTAATTAAAACGCGTTAAAGCCTATACTGCATACTTCTACTTTTAATTTTTGTTCATCAAAATCAAGCAGAAACGTATGTGTACTTACAAAAATCTTTCAGAAGAGAATTTATTAGAATTCGTAAAAAAAAGTAATGAAGCAGCTATTGCTGAATTTCTTCAACGCTATAAATCAAAATTTTATACTTCAGTATATTTACTAGTCAAAGACAGGTATATCGCTGAAGATATTTTTCAAGACGCTAGTATAAAAATTATACAATCTATACGCAGCGGTAAATACAACGACGCGGGTAAGTTTTTACCTTGGGCATTGCGCATTACACGAAATTTAGCAATTGACTATTTGCGTACTTGTAAGAAAATGCCAAAAATTAGTCTGCCAGACGGCCAAGATGTTTTTTCGATTTTAAATTTTGGACAACAAAATGCAGAAGAAGGCATCATAGAAGTTCAATCGCACGGCAGAGTGAGGAAAATGCTTGATCTCATTCCTTACGAACAAAGAGAAGTAATTGTGTTAAGACTCTTTGGAGATTTAAGTTTTAAAGAAATTGCAGATTTAACTGATGTAAGCATTAATACTGCCTTAGGAAGAATGCGCTACGGTCTGCTCAACCTGAGAAAAATAATGGAAGAGAAGCAAATTTTGCTATAGTCTTCTTACCATTTTTTAACACCTTTATAGTCACCTGGTCTTCCAAAAGTGGCTTTCCATCTATCTTTAAAAGATTTAGCATGAATGAGATCTCTGATCCAATCTACATATTCATGAAAAACCAAATAAAAAGGGTTTGTTGTAGAGCTTAAGGGTTGTGTTATTCCCCATTCTGGTTTTTCGCCAGGTGCTTTATAAGTCCCGAAAAGTTTGTCCCAAAAAATAAACATAGATCCGTAATTGACATCAATATAACTGGCGTTTTTGCCATGATGAACTTTATGGTTTGTGGGTGTAACAAAAATAGACTCAATGAATTTAGGTAGAGGTGGAATGAGGTCTGTATGTTGCCAAAACTGATATAATATGCCGATTTGATGCACAATAAAAAACATCATGGGGTCAAATCCTAAAGTGATGACTGGAATAAAAAACACTAGTTTTATTTGATCAACCCAGCAAAGTCGAAAAGAAACTGTTAGATTATAATGATCGGATGAATGATGGGTTACATGAGATGCCCACCAAAATCGTTGTTCATGCGCAATGCGATGTGCCCAATATCTGGCAAAATCATAGACGAATATGCATAAGATAAATGACCACCAAGTATAAGGCAATACAATGGGTGCTAAGTAAAAATAACATGCCCACACTATTTTAAATGTGATCATATTGACAATGGCTGTGGCCACTAAATAACCAAGGCCCACGCCCACAGATCCAATTAAGCCTGAAGTTGAGTAAAGTCCAAGATTTTTTTTGTGACTTATTACGTATTCTAGAAAAACGCACAAAAGCATCACAGGCGCCGCTAAGGTGATAATATTTACTGGAATTTGGTGTCCAAATAAACTGATATCAGATTGATGTAAAATAGCTGTGATTTCTTCCCAGTTATTTTTACTCTCAGATTGAAATAATTGCATCGTGCAAAAGTAGTTTGAAGCTAGGGAATATTAAAAAAAATGCAAACAAAATAATCGTAGTGTATAGTAAGAAAGAATAGGCGATTTTGATACTATACATACATGAAGAATGATGTTGCTTGTATTGCGGCAACGATTGGATCGGAAACCCCGCAGTCCGAGAGGCTTTACGACATTTGCGGCGACTTGAATGTCGCTAGCCGATTCGGACGAGGAGTTGGAGAGGAAAGCGTGTGTGCCGCCCAGATTATACATAAATTTTTTCAAGAATTAAAAAACAGACCTAAAACTGTGAAATGAAACGAATTCTATTATCTTTGTATGACTAAAAATAGGAGTCTAGCAGGGAGAAAGCAGCTTATGCGCAAAATCAAGATTTGATTAGTCCTCCCTCGAATAAGTTTACTTTATACAAATTATGCAATATAATACAGCAAGGGAATTAATGTCCATAAAGGAATATGGAAGAAGTATTCATGAAATGGTGAAATATGCCATGGGAATAGAAGATCGTTCATTGAGACAAAAAAATGCCGAAGCCATTATTGAAGTGATGGCGATTTTAAGTCCACAATTAAAGGCCATAGAAGATTATCAGCATAAACTTTGGGATCATTTATTCCTTATTTCGAATTACAAATTAGATGTAGATTCTCCTTATCCTATTCCAACCCAAGCTTTGAAAGAAAAAAAGCCAGTGCCTTTGGAATATCCGAAGCAAAAAATAAAATGGAATCATTTTGGAAAGAAATTTGAAGATTTGTTCGAAAAGGCCATCAATGAGCAAGATGAAGAAAAGAGAAGTGGCTATATTCAAGTGTTAGCGAATTGTATGAAGGTGGCTTATTCTAATTGGCATGAAGAGAATGTGCATGATGATATGGTCAAAGATGAGCTATTCGCCATGAGCAAGGGCAAATTAGTGTATGAGCCAGGGTCGAAATTTAATGATTTTGTAGATGGTGTTGATGGGGCAACTATTAATCCGATTATGCCCAAGCCATTTAAAAGATCATTTAATAATAGAAATGGCAGAAATGGAAATTCGAATAATAGAACCAATATTCAGCCCCCTCAGGGTTCGAATTCGAATAGAAATAATAAATTCAACAGATTTAAGAAAAAAAATAGTAACAATCAAATGTAAGCGTCGTTTGGATTGTTTACTTTAGGGGGGCTATGAATAGTTTCGAAATTTATGGTGGTGTTCCACTTCAAGGAGAAGTTACTCCGCAAGGTGCTAAAAATGAGGCATTGCAAGTCATTGCAGCCACATTAATGAGTCCAGAAAAAATCAGAATCAGTAATATTCCAGATATTCTTGATGTAAGAATGTTGATAGAACTATTAAAAGATTTAGGTGTTGAGGTAGAAAAGCATACGCCAAATGAATATAGTTTTCAAGCAAAAAATGTAAATCTTGAATACCTAATCAGCCCAGAATTTAAAAAGAAATCTGGTAAGCTTCGCGGCGCTGTGATGTTGGCAGGGCCTATGTTAGCCAGATTTAAAAAGGCCTACATCCCTCAGCCTGGAGGAGATAAAATTGGTCGAAGAAGATTAGATACGCATATTTTAGGGTTCGAGAAGTTAGGGGCGAATTATCATTTCAATGAGGATGAGAATTTATTTACCCTTACGACGGATCAGCTCATAGGTACCTATATGTTGTTAGACGAGCCCTCTGTTACAGGAACGGCCAATATATTAATGGCTGCTGTAGTTGCCAAGGGCAAAACAAGGTTGTATAATGCGGCTTGTGAACCTTACTTGCAACAATTATGTCGAATGCTCAATCGCATGGGGGCCAGAATTAGTGGTATTGGGTCTAACTTATTGACCATTAATGGAGTGGATGCTGAAAGTTTAAAGGGTTGTGATCATAAAATTTTAGCCGATATGATCGAAGTAGGATCATTTATCGGTATGGCTGCCATGACAGGAGGCGACTTACTTATTAAAGATTGTAATGTAAAATATCTGGGTTGTATACCAGATACTTTTTCGCGACTAGGCATCGATATGGAAATTATTAAAGATGATATTCATATTCCAGCACAGGAGCATTATAAAATCCGACGATTTATTGGTGGAGACATTCTTACCATTTATGATCATCCATGGCCAGGTTTTACGCCCGATTTATTGAGCATAGCCTTAGTAGTAGCCACCCAATCCAAAGGCACGGTACTTTTTCATCAAAAAATGTTTGAAAGTAGGTTGTTCTTTACAGATAAATTAATTGATATGGGGGCTCAAATTGTTTTATGCGATCCGCATAGAGCAGTGGTTGTTGGTTTGGACAAACAATTTCCATTAAGAGGAAATACCATGTCTTCTCCAGATATTCGAGCTGGACTTGCCTTGTTAATCGCAGCGCTTTCGGCTCAAGGAAAAAGTGTGATTCAGAATATTGAGCAAATCGATAGGGGCTATCAAAATATTGACACAAGACTTCAAAGTTTAGGAGCAAGGATAAAAAGAATTGAGTAAAATAAAGGTTTCAGTTCAGTAGAAGTTATTTTTTTTGGGCGGCGAACACGCTTTCCACTTCAACTCCTCTTCCGATCGGCAAGCGAATTTCAGGTGGCCGAGAAATGCGTTAAGC
>CAZSUF010000045.1:1367-8371 GCA_964609875.1 uncultured Bifidobacterium sp. | reverse complement strand
GTGTCCGTTGCAATCGTTGCCGCAATGCAGTATATCCATTACAAATCTATATTTTCAGATCAACTAGGAAAATACTTGTGTCGAATAGAGTTTAAATTTATTTTCTATTCTTAAAATATCGGGTGTGTTGAACGAAAAATTCTACAAATAGTATATATCAAGAGAAGAATATTTTCAATTAAGAAATATTCCCTACCAAAATGGATAATTTCACGAATTCACAATAAAATGCTTATGCATATAAATAAATATTAATATGAATAGCATTAACGATTGATTAACTGAGTGAGAATCGCAAGGTTGAACCTTTTCAAACGCCTTAAAATCAAGTGTCTATAAATTAAAATTTATAGATATATTAATCATTAACTATGACTTAATAGTCATAATCGTTGCATACATGCAATAATTTACATAGTTTCGCATTTCCCAACTTGAAAAATCGGGAGCATAAATAACGACTTAAACAATACAAAAAATGTGCCAAACTTTACAAAAATCAAAAATTAGCAAATTAATTTTCTTTTTTGCTTTACTCTTAAGTTCGCAAATTAGCCTTGCACAATGCACTTGTTCTGGTAATTTGATTACAAACCCAAGTTTCGAAAGTGGAACTTCTGGCTGGACCGCCAATGGAGGAAATTTGAATGCAGGTGGTGGAGCAATTGCCTGTGGATCTTATTCAGGAGACTTTGAAATTACAAATGCCAATAATAATTTGGTATATCAAACTATTTCTTCTGGTACAATTCAGCCAGGTGCTACGCTCAATGTGAATGTTTGGGCAGGCACGCATGATGCAAGTTTCTGGCATGAAATAAAAATAATGTATTTTACTTCTTCATGGGGTTGGATTTCTCAATCTACTGTAGAAGTAAATAAAGTATTAGCTAACAGTCCTGTTGGACCACAATTATATAATTTAACAAGCACCGTTCCAGCGGGTACTTACTATATTCAAGTGGGGTATTATGGAACGGGTAGTTGGTTGAAGACAGACGGATGGTGTGTAACAACATCCACTCCGGTAGGTTGTGATCCTAACAGTACAACAGCGGCTTCAGGTTTTTGTGCACCTACGCCAAATTGTGGGGCAGGTGATTATTCTTGGCCGCAAACAATTAATCAAGCCGATGGAAATGGATCTATCGTAAAGTTAATTTCAGGAAGCACAAACTCTTACACAATTAGTAGTGGCTTCCCTGCTGCTTTTTCTGGTAATGTCAACATCTCGCTAACTGATGTGGTAGCTTATGATGGATATGCAACAAGAAATACAGTTACTCAAACTAATGAAAGATACAGATTTATCTTTAAAAAGTCTGGATCAGTAATTTATACATCACCTTATACGAACGATTTGGCTGATTTGCAAAAGCAAGCTTATTGGAGAGGTGCATTAGGCACTTCATTTAATGCGCCTAACGGAATCGATCAAATTATCATGGAACATTATGACGTGGCAAATGGTTATTCAAGCCCAGGGTCAGTAATTCCTTCAAGTTTTTGTTTGTCTTATTCATCTGTTACTTGCAACAATGTAACAAATGCAGGTACAATTGGGTCCGATGAAAATTTATGCGGGCCATCAGCTGATCCAGCTTTAATTCAAAATTTGACATTACCTTCTGGCGGGTCTGGTACTTTAGAGTATATGTGGTTAGTGTCTACCGATGGTGGGACTACGAGCACCGTGATTTCAGGTGCAACAAATTCATCATATGACCCAGGTGTAATTACTCAAAGTACATGGTATAGAAGATGCGCAAGAAGATCAGGTTGTTCGGATTATCCTGGTGAATCTAATTGGATCGCAAAATTATTAACAACTTGCTGTAATTCTACAATTACTGGTTTGCAATTTAAAGATCCTTCAGGTGCGAATACTTCTGTTGTTGCAATTACAAATGGTGGTACATATAATATAAGTAATTTACCATCTCCATTCAACATTGAAGCCTTGGTTTCTGGAAATGCTGAAAGTGTTAAATTTACTTTGTCAGGTTCTGCAACAGGCTCTAATATTGAAAATGCTTATACATGGGATTATGTTGGTTCAGGAAGTTCGTGGCCTCATGGTGTTGGAACTTATTCCATGTTAGTTGAGGCGTTTAGTCAAGATAATGCAGCAGGTACATTATGTGCTACTCAAACATTTAATTTCACCCTAACTACTTGTGATAATGTAACTTCAGGTGGAACTATTGGAAACGATGAAAACATCTGTGGAACATCAGGAGATCCAGCCAATATCATCAATGTAACACTGCCATCAGGAGGTACAGGTACTTTAGAATATGTTTGGTTACTTTCTTATGATGGTGGATCAACAACAACAGTGATTGCAGGAGCTACAAATTCAACTTACGACCCTGGTGTTATTACTCAAAACTCTTGGTATCGCAGATGCGCCAGAAGGGCTGGTTGTTCTTCATACGTTGGAGAATCAAATTGGGTTGCAAAATTATTGACTACTTGTTGTGATAATGTAACTACAGGTGGAACGATAGGGTATGATGAAACTTATTGTGGAACTTCTTTTGATCCTGCTAATATTGTAAACTTGACTCTTCCTACTGGAGGAACAGGTACCTTAGAGTATGTTTGGTTAGTTTCAACTGATGGAGGCACAAATTATACGACCATTGCAGGTGCCACTGGTGCTTCTTATGACCCAGGCGTAATTTCTCAAACAACATGGTATCGTCGATGTGCGCGCAGAGCAGGTTGTAGCGCATATGTAGGTGAAACTAATTGGGTAATGAAAAAAGTAGCACCACCAATCACTGTGAGCGCTGGTCCGGATGTATATTTAAATTGCACCACAACTTCTGCTCAAATTGGACAAAATGCAGTAGCTGGACAAACATACTCATGGAGCCCAGTTACAAACTTAAGTTCAGCAGTAATTTCTAAACCTTTTGCTAATCCTTCAGTAACTACAAGCTACACGATTACAGCAACAAGTGCTGATGGTTGTACTGCAACTGATGTAGTGATTGTAAATGTGAGTACGTCTGTTCCAACAGCAAATGCTGGACCAGATAAGAACTTAACATGTACTACAACTTCAACTACCATTGGTACAACTGCAATTGCAGGGAACACTTATAGTTGGAATCCTTCAGCAGGATTGAATTCAACTACCTCAGCTCAACCAACTGCTAATCCTTCTTCTACAACAACATATACTGTAACAGTAACAGCAGCAAATGGATGTACAGCAACAGATGCAGTAATTGTTTATGTAAACAATTCTTTACCAGTAGCGAATGCAGGGGTAGATAAAAATTTAAATTGCACAACTACTTCTACTATAATCGGATCATCTTCAACTGCAGGTAATACTTATTCATGGGCACCTGCCACTGGTTTAAGTTCATCTTTTATCTCTCATCCTTCTGCCAATCCTAACTTAACTAGTACTTATAGGTTAACTTTAACAGGTTCAAATGGATGTATAGCATCGGATGTGGTTATTGTAAATGTGAATACAACACCACCAACCGCGAATGCAGGTAACGATATTTCATTGAATTGTACCACTACTTCTGGTACAATTGGAACGACAGCAGTAAATGGGTACACATATTCATGGAGTCCATCAACAGCTTTAAGTTCAACAACAAGTGCACAACCTACAGCAAATCCAAGTGTAACTACTACCTATACTGTTACAGTAACTGGGGCTAATGGTTGCACAGCAACAGATGTTGTAGTTGTTAACGTAAATACTTCAATACCTACTGCGAATGCAGGTGTTGATAAAAATTTAAATTGTACTACCACTTCTACATTGATTGGAACAACTGCTATTGTCGGGAATTCATATAATTGGAGCCCTTCAACTGGATTGAATTCTGTAATTATTGCGCAACCTACAGCAAATCCAAGTGTAACTACTACTTATACAGTAACGGTTACAGGTTCAAACGGATGTACTGCTTCTGATATTGTAGTAGTAAATGTGAATACAACTCCTCCAACTGCTGATGCTGGAATTGATAAAACAATCAATTGTACAACAAGTTCAACGACTATTGGTTCTACATCTATTGCAGGAAATACTTACAGCTGGTCGCCTTCAACAGGCTTAAGCTCAACTACAATTGCACAACCTACAGCTAGTCCAACCAACACCACTACTTATACCTTAACTGTTACATCATCAAATGGTTGTACAGCAACGGATGTTGTTGTTGTGAATGTAAATGCTACAGTTCCAACTGCTAATGCTGGACCAGACAAAAACTTAAACTGTACTACTACATCAGCGATGATTGGTACTGCTTCAGTTGTTGGAAATTCCTATAGCTGGTTACCTGCTTCTGGATTGAGTTCAACAACAATAGCACAGCCAACTGCAAATCCTACTTCGACAACTAACTATACAGTTACTGTTACAGGATCAAATGGATGTACTGCTTCAGATGTTGTGATTGTGAATGTAAGCAATACACCACCAACTGCCAATGCTGGAAATGACCAAACAATTAATTGTAATATAAACTCTGTAATTATCGGTACTGCTTCAGTTGCTGGAAATACTTATTCTTGGAATCCTTTCATGACGTTGAGTTCTAATAATATTGCTCAACCAACAGCAAATCCAAATACAACTACATCTTATACTTTAACAGTTACAGGAACCAATGGATGTACTGCAACAGATGTTGTTTTAGTAACAGTAGATATCACAGCACCGACTGCGAATGCTGGACCTGATAAAAATCTAAATTGTACAACAACTTCAACATCTATTGGTACTGCTTCAGTAGTAGGAAACACATATAGCTGGACACCTTCAACAGGATTAAGCTCTACTTCTATAGCTCAACCAACAGCAAATCCAACAGTGACCACAACTTATTCAGTAACTGTAACAGGAGCTAATGGATGTACATCTGTAGACGCTGTAATCGTAAATGTAAATACTACAACGCCAACTGCGAATGCTGGAATTGATAAGACATTAAATTGTACGACAACTTCTACTACAATTGGCACTGCTTCAGTAGCAGGAAACTCATATAGCTGGTCGCCTTCAACAGGATTAAGTTCTGCTTCAATAGCTCAGCCAACTGCAAATCCTTCTGTAAGTACCACATACACTTTAACAGTTACAGGTTCTAATGGATGTACCGCAACAGATGTAGTGGTAGTGAATGTAAACACAACAACACCGACAGCTGATGCTTGTGTTGATAAAAATTTAAATTGTACAACAACTTCAACTACGATTGGTAGTGCTTCAGTAGTAGGAAATTCATATAGCTGGACTCCTTCAACAGGATTAAGTTCTTCTACCACAGCACAACCAACAGCCAACCCAAGTACAACAACAACTTACACTTTAACTGTTACGGGTTCTAATGGATGTACTGCAACAGATATAGTAGTGGTGAATGTAAATAACACAACACCAGCTGCAAATGCAGGTCCAGATCAAACAGTTTGTTCAACAAATAGTGCCATGATCGGAACTACGGCTATTCAGGGTAATACTTATAGCTGGGCTCCTTCTACAAACTTAAGTTCAACAACAATAGCTCAACCCACAGCAAATCCTTCAGTAACTACAAACTATACAGTTACTGTAACAGGAGCTAACGGATGTACTTCGACAGATGTTGTGACTGTCTTTTTTAAAGAAGGTTCAGTGAGCAATTATGTATGGATGGACACGAACGGAGACGGATTAAATAACGAAGCAGCAAGTGCTGGAATTAATGGAATTACTGTAGAATTATGGAAAACTTTGGATTTAGTTCAAGGGAATAGTGATGATCAATTAGTTGGAACAACTACAACGGCAACTGTTGCCGGCTTACCTGGAAATTACAAATTTAAGATTTGCACAGATGGTGATTATTATGTAAAATTCCCTCTTACTTCAGGTGGAATTGATCAGCTGACTACACAAACAGCAACTGCAGCAACTGATAATAATTCAGATGCAAGTGCAGTTTCAGGTAATTCACCAATCTTTTCAATCAACACAAGTGGTTCTGGTATTGCAAAAGATAATAATACAATTGATGCAGGTTACGTTCCATTAATGTCTTTAGGGAATTTTGTATGGGATGATATTAATCACAATGGTATCAAGGATGCAAATGAGTCTGGTATCAGTGGTGCAGTAGTTAAAGTATACTTAGATGCTAATTCTGATGGAACACCTGATGGATCATCATTACAAAGCTTTACAACGGGTTCAAATGGTTTGTATGTATTTAATGGGTTAACCCCAGGTAACTATATAGTAGGTGTAACACCTCCAACACCTGTAGGCGTTCCATATACAAGCAGCCCAATCAATGAAGCCAATCCAAACAATAATGTAGATAATAACGATAATGGTATTACAACTGTATCTGGTGAAACTCGCAGTGGAACAATTGTTTTAGCTGCTGGTACAGAACCAACTGGTGAAACACCAAATAATGGAACAGCACCAGATAACAATTCTAACTTAACTGTAGACTTTGGCTTCTACCAAGCTTTAAGTATCAGTGGAAATGTATTTGTTGATAACAATGGTCCAACCAATGTGGATGGTACTGGAATTGGTTCACCAAGTACTACACAATTATATGCTAACTTGGTTGATCCAAATGGTAATGTAGTATCAAGTGTTCCAGTGAATTCAAATGGTTCATATCAGTTTGATAATGTAATGCCAAATACTGTTTATACAATGGTATTAAGTACTACACAAGGAACAACAGGTAATCCTGCTCCTACATCAAGCTTACCGAATGGTTGGAGCAATGTATCTGAAGATTGTTGCGATAACACAGGTAATGATGGAACTACAAATGGTACAACAAGTGTATCTGTAGGAACATCTAATGTATCTAATGTAAACTTCGGAATCACTCAACCACTTTCTTTAGGAAACTTAGTATGGGATGATATTAATCACAATGGTATCAAAGATGCAAATGAATCTGGTATCAGTGGTGCAGTAGTTAAAGTATACTTAGATGCTAATTCTGATGGAA
>CAZSUF010000045.1:0-1267 GCA_964609875.1 uncultured Bifidobacterium sp. | reverse complement strand
GTGTATCTGTAGGAACATCTAATGTATCTAATGTAAACTTCGGAATCACTCAACCGCTTTCTTTAGGAAACGTGGTATGGAACGACTTGAATCGTGATGGTATTAAAGATGCAAATGAGCCAGGAATTGGTGGTGCTGTAGTGAGATTATATGCTGATGCGAATTCAGATTGTATTGCAGACGGATCGTCATTACAAAGCTTTACAACTGCTTCAAATGGCTTGTATGTATTTAATGGTTTAACTCCAGGTAATTATATGGTTGGTGTTACTCCTCCTGCTGTATCAAGTGGTAATGCATTTACAAGTAGCGCAATCAATGAAGCTGTGCCAAATAATGATATTGATAATAATGATAATGGGCTTACTACAGTTTCTGGAGAAACACGCAGCTGCACTGTAACCTTAGCTGCTGGTACTGAACCAACTGGTGAAACACCAAATAATGGAACAGCGCCAGATAACAATTCTAACTTAACCGTAGACTTTGGTTTCTATCAACCAGTTAATTTGACAGGTAATGTGTATGTAGATAATAACGGTCCTACAAACGTAGATGGTACTGGAATTGGTTCTCCAAGTGGAACTCAATTATATGCTAACTTAGTGAACTCTACAGGAAATGTAGTTTCAAGTGTGGCTGTAAACCCTAATGGTACTTATCAGTTCTTAGATATTGCGCCTAACACAACATTCACTATGGTGTTAAGTACTACCCAAGGTGTAACAGGAAATCCTGCACCAAGTGCGGTATTGCCAATTGGATGGCGCCCTGTATCTGAAGATTGTTGCGATAACACTGGAAATGATGGTACAGCAAATGGTATCACCACTGTGGTTGTTGGAACAACTGATGTGCCTAATGTAAACTTTGGTATTAATCAACCATTAAGCTTAGGTAACTTGGTTTGGAAAGATGTAAACCGTAATGGAGTAAGAGATAATGGTGAACTTGGTATTCGTGAAGCTACTGTAAACTTATATATGGATGCGAATACCGATGGAACACCTGATGGTCCTGCTATTAACTCAGTTCAAACAGATTTAGATGGTCTTTATGTATTCAATGGTTTATATCCTGGAAGCTATATTGTGGGTGTAATTCCTCCGGTAACCTTAAATGGTACTTATACAAGTAGCTTCACAGGTCAAGAATTGAATCCGAATAGTGATGTGGATAACAATGACAATGGTGTAACTTCTGCTGCTGGTGAGACTAGAAGTGGTACAGTTACCTTAGGTATTTCTGCAGAACCATTAGGTGAAAC
>CAZSUF010000044.1:14770-18357 GCA_964609875.1 uncultured Bifidobacterium sp. | reverse complement strand
ATACGGGCACCATGTTCAGAAGCATGACTATCCAATACACCTTTAAAAATTTGGGTATTTAATATTTTAGGCATCAATTCATTGACTAATACTTCCTTTGATGGTTCAAAAATAAAATCACTACTCATTGTTTTTTCACTTTTACCTTCATTCCTTGATTTTGGCTTAGGAATAGGCAAATGTTGTTCACATACGAATTCTTGGGTAGCTGCATTTTTAAATTTGCTATACACCAATTCTACGCGATCAAATTCTTTATTAATAAAAGATGTTCTTACAAATTCAGCAACTGCTTTTACTTTATCGAATGTAATTTCAGAAAAAATTGTCCAAAATGAATCAATTACTTTATAGCCTCCTTTTTGAAAACTCTCAAATCCTTTTTTTCCGAGAGGAAGAATGCTGACATTGCCTTTTTCCATTTGAGCCGCATACTTTTCTTTAATTTCAGATTTAACCAATTTGATAGAGTTGGCATTAAATCCTCCACAAAGACCTCTATCACTGGTAATTACAATAAATAGTACTTTTTCAATGGGTCTTTCTATGTTTAATCCTCCACCAACACCACTGTCTACATTTGCCATGATATTGCTCAACATTTCTTGTAGCTTTTCAGCATAAGGGCGCATTTGGGTAATGGCATCCTGAGCACGACGCAATTTTGCCGCACTCACCATTTTCATGGCCTTAGTGATTTGTTGTGTAGTTCCGACCGATTTGATTCTTAATCTTACTTCTTTTAATTGGCCTGACATGCTTCGTTTTTTTGATTTGGGTGCAAATGTATAATTTTTTTCCTAATCTTTTGAATTCAAGAGGGCAAAGAATAATTTGTGGAAAAGAAAAAAGCAGTTGAATCGTGAATCCAACTGCTTTTAGTCATTACAATTTTAATTAATTCAATGAAGGAATGGCCTTTTGAAGCTGTTTCCCTGTATCATCATTTGGATCTAATCCAAGTAATTTGTTGTTATAAAGGGTAGCATCTGCCTTATTTTTTGAATTGTAAGCCACCATAGCTAAATAAGTATAAGCTTTGATTAAATCATTTTTCTTATTTGGATCGTCTTTAACCATATCTAACCATTGTTTGAAATAGGCAGTTGCAGCCCCATTTTTATAGTCTTTATCTTTAGAATTTACCGTAGTTCTTGCCAACCAATAATAAGATGACGGCTCTTCAGGATATTTTTGACTCATCAATTTCAACATAGGCTCGGCATTCGCATAGTCCTTCGCATAAAAATACATAACACCACACCACCAATAATCAAGGGCTTCTAAAGAGGGCGAGTTACTATCAATTACTTTTTTATACCATACTGCAGATTCAGTGTATTTCTGAGCGTCTTTATACGTCTCAGCTAAACCTCTATATAAAGGACCTTTATCTGAAGTCGTATCTATGGCAATTCCTTTTTCGAAATATGAAGATGCTTTTGAAGCTTTAGAAGAATCTGTCAGCAAAATTTTACCATAGTACATGTAATCTTGTGGGATTATTTTTTTAGGATCTTGTTTAGCAAACAATTTATCCATGTTCAACAAGGCATTCCCATAATCTTTAAGTTCATACTGACTAAAACCTAAGACTCTATACATATATGGTCTTTCTGCCCCTTTCTGAATTAAATCAGTCATTTTTTGAATAGCACCAGCATAATCCTTAGCTAAATACAGAATATTGGCATATTTAATTTGATCATCAATTGAATTATCAGACAACTTTAAATATTTCTCAATATTTTCTTTGGCTAAAGTAAACTTATTAATTTTATAATAGGCATTGGCCAAATCATTGTAAGGGAGAGGGTTTGTTTGATCCAATGAAGCAGATTTTGCATACTTCACAAGAGCACTATCGTAATTTTTAGCAGCATACCATAAATTACCCATTTTATAATTAGCAGCAGATTTAGTTTCAGGAAACT
Organism: uncultured Bifidobacterium sp.; assembly: GCA_964609875.1. Taxonomy (GTDB): domain Bacteria; phylum Bacteroidota; class Bacteroidia; order Chitinophagales; family Chitinophagaceae; genus OLB11. Next base: position 16,423 of record CAZSUF010000044.1, on the reverse strand, counting down.
CCTCAGCATATTCGTAATTGTTCATGGCATTACCGCCACCGCCTTGTATTTTTCTATAGGCATCAGCTAATCCCAAATGTAGATCACCTGTTCTTTGAGTTTCCATGGCTTTTTTATACCAACCTATCGCCATATTAGGATCTCCGCCTTCTGTGTAAGTGATAGCGTCTGCTGCATATTGAAGTGGTAAAAAATCTTTCTTTTTAGCCTTAGATGCCACTTTAGTTAGCATGCTATTTGCTTCAGGGACTTTATTCTCCATAATCATCACACGTGCTATGCCTGCAGAATTGGCTGCGTCATCTGGATATTTTTGGAATATTGTTTTTGCTGCTTCTTTATTCTCTAAACCAAGTTCGCAAAGTCCTAAATAATAGTTTGCTAATGGATTTGTAGCAGACATTGGCTCTAACATACTTTTAGCTGTAGAAAATCTATCATAATGATACATTTTAATGGCTTCGTCGATAGATTGAGCAAATAAGGATGAACTTGAACTTAGTGCTAAGAGTAAGAGGGCTCTTTTAAAATTTGTGTTTTTCATTTTTTAAATTTGTTTAAAGGCTTCAATAGACTTTATTAAATCGATAAAGTTTATTTCAAGACATAAACATATAATTATTTTGTGTGTTGAATGTAATTCAGTTGTTATTTAATGAATACTTTAACGCTTCTTATTGATTGACATTGGCTTCTCTAAGTAATACATTGACTTGCAAAGGAAACATTTTTGCTTGCTTGAATACGAATTGTCCATCGCGGCAAAGATAGTTTACCAATCCAGTTCCTAAGCCTGTCCAAGATTCTTTAGAAATAAAGTAAAAATTTCTTGTACATGGATATGATTTTAATCCAATATAGGCTTGGTACGGTCTTATAAAGTCCATGATTGAATCATTATCTGGCCAAATGCCAGCGACTTGTATTTTCTGTAAAAACATTTCAGTGGTTGAATCTGCATGATCTGCAACCCAACTCACCCCGATGACTCCAATAGCCTTATCATTTCCTGCCACATAATTAATGACTTCTTCTGAATTTGTTGTCGCAAAAACATTTTTTGACAAAGCTTGACCTTTCAACATAGAATCATTGATATATCGAACAGTGCTTGATGCCTTATTATCAAAAACAACCTGCAAATCTTGATTTGCAGATTTACCAGCCAATATGTCTTTCATTTCGGTATACTTAAAATTAGGATTTTTAAAATTTTTAGAAGTAATGAATGCAATTGCATCCCTTGCCATTGGCAGACTTCTAAAAACCATTTGCTTGCTTGTGCAATAGCTTTTCTCTTCTGCTGTCAATTCTCGGGTTACAAAAATAACACGCGTTGTATCTTCAAAAAAATCTTTAAAGCAATCTGCCTCTGGCTTATATTCAGCCTTAATTATTGCATTGGGAAATCGGGAAGTAAAAATTTTAAGTTGCTCTTCCATGACTGGTTTATATGTTTCGTCAATACTAATTTTTATACTTCCTGAAGTTTGATTGTCTTTTGTGGTGCCTTCATCACAAGAAGTAATAAATGCGCTTAAACTAAAAAGTAGCAAGATTGATTGTAAGATTTTCATTAGACTATGGATTTAAAAGGTTTTCTAAGAATTGGATAAAATTATAAAGACAACATGACGCTTTAATTTACTTTAT
>CAZSUF010000044.1:11022-14760 GCA_964609875.1 uncultured Bifidobacterium sp. | reverse complement strand
GGACTTGACAAAAGGTTTACTTTCATGTAGTTTAAGAATCTCTTTCAATTTAAGACCTCCTTTAATAACTCTGTAAATCCCATAGGCGGCAAATCCACCACAAATAATATAGACCGTATCTTTTGTCATACCTCCAAATTGACTCCATGATGCAGGAAATTTAAATCCTAAAAATGAAATAGTTAAATACAAGGAACCCATAGCTATATCTACTGAAGCACGAAAGCTTTGATACACTTTTTCACTTGACGATTTCCTTTCATTCATAAGTCAACTAATGAATTCAATAAACAAAAACGAGCAGCTTATTTCTTTATTGCCTTTTTCACCGCAGCTTTTTTCACTGTGACAGATTTAGTAGCTGCTTTTTTCACCGTAGGTTTAGTTTTCTTCACAAAGGCATTTGGAATTTGTGTTTCAACCATTTTCTTCACATCGTCTAAGCTAAGTAACGCAGCTTCGTCTGCTGTAAATTTCCCCCCTTCAGCCTTAATCAGTTTCAACATTTTTTTGTTGAATTTAATAAAAGGCCCCCATCTTCCATTTTCCACAGACAATTTTTCTTCTGGAAAATTAAGAATATATCTATTAGCTTCTTTTTCTATTTTCTTCTCAATTAATTCTGCACATTCCTTTTGGTTAATGGTATCAAAATTATAGGCACGAGGTATATTAATAAATAAGCCATCCCATTTAATAAATGGACCGAAACGACCTTTCCCTTTGGTGATAGGCTTTTCATGATAATGACCAATTGGTGCATCTTCAACTTGCTTTAAATTAATTACTTCAATGGCTCTTTCTAAAGTAACTTGAATTGGCTCCTCCCCTTTAGGTAATGAAATAAATTGCTCACCCCATTTTACATAAGGACCAAACCTACCGATATTAACCAACACTTCTTGATCTTGATAAATACCTAGAGTCAATGGAAGTTTAAATAACTCCATCGCTTCTTCGAAGGTAATTGTTTCTATACTTTGATGACCGCGCAATGTAGCAAAACGTGGTTTATCCTCATCATCCACATGACCGATTTGAATCATAGGTCCAAAACGACCGATACGTGCAATTACTTTTTTACCAGAATCAGGATCTATGCCTAGTTCACGTTCGCCACTTGCTCTTTCCGCAGTTTCCATGGTTTTTTCAACAAGTTCATGAAAAGGAGAATAAAAATTACCTAGCATATTGCTCCATTCCTTCTTTCCACTGGCAATTTCATCAAATTGAGATTCAATTGAGGCTGTGAATTGATAATCCATTACTTGAGAGAAATGTAATTTCAAGAAATCTGTCACTACATTTCCTAAATCTGTTGGAAACATTTTATTCTTTTCTGCGCCTGTATTTTCTTCTAAACTCGATTCTTTAATTTGATTTCCTTGTAAAGCCATCACTCGATAAGCTCTTTTAATTCCGTCTTTATCTTTTTTTACCACATAATTTCTATTTTGAATGGTAGTGATGGTAGGTGCATAGGTAGATGGACGACCGATTCCAAGTTCTTCAAGCTTCTTAACTAAAGAGGCTTCGGTATATCTTGGCAATGGGCGGTTGAATTTCTCTGTAGCCAACAAACTTTGAATGTCTAAAGATTGTCCGACTTTAAGCAGCGGAAGCATACCTTCTTGATTTTCATCATCATTTTCCTCCTCGTCTTTGCTTTCCATATATAATTTAAGGAAGCCATCAAATTTAAGCACTTCACCAGAAGCCGTTAATTTTTCCGGCTGAGTAGAAATATTAATTTTTGCAGTCGTTTTTTCTAATTCAGCATCAGACATTTGTGAAGCCATGGTTCTTTTCCAAATCAATTCGTATAAACGATTTTGATCCATGTCTTCGACTTGCCTAGTGGCCATGTTTGTAGGACGAATGGCCTCATGCGCTTCTTGCGCATTTTCGTTTTTATTTTTAAAGACTCTATGTTGATAGTATTTATCGCCATAGCTATTTTTTACTTCTTCTTGGATATTATCTAGCGCTGTTTGCGATAAATTTACGGCATCCGTTCTCATATAAGTGATCATTCCACTTTCATATAAACGTTGAGCCACTTGCATGGTTCTTGATACTGAATAACCTAATTTTCTACTTGCCTCTTGTTGCAAGGTAGATGTGGTAAAAGGTGCTGAAGGCGACTTTCTGGCTGGCCTTACTTGAATATCTTCTACGCTATAATTGGCGCCAATACAATTTTCTAAAAACTTTTTAGCGTCATGAATACTAGGAATACGATTTGCATATTCGGCTTTGAATGAAACTTCTTTCTGATTGATATCCAAAGCTTGAAACAAAGCTTCTATTTTAAATGTGCTTACCGCATTGAAGCTATTAATTTCTCTTTCACGTTCCACGATTAATCGAACTGCCACAGATTGAACACGACCAGCAGACAAGGAATTACTTCGGCTAATTTTTCGCCAAAGCACTGGTGACAATTCAAACCCCACGATTCGATCTAAAATTCTTCTGGCTTGTTGGGCATTCACCAAATCCATGTTTACTAATCGAGGTTTGTCAACGGCGTGTTGAATGGCAGATTTAGTGATTTCGTGAAATACAATTCTTTTTGTTTTGGCAGGATCTAGACCCAACACTTCGCAAAGGTGCCAAGAAATGGCTTCACCTTCACGGTCCTCATCCGATGCTAACCAAACTTCTTCTGAGCTTCGGGCAAGTTGGCGTAATTCATTTACCACTTTTACTTTATCGTCTGATACCTTATAAGTAGGCTTAAAATTATTCTTGATGTCTATACCCATCTCATCTTTTTCCAGATCACGAATGTGTCCAAAACAAGATTTGACTTGAAAATCCTTACCCAGAATTTTCTCAATTGTTTTTGCCTTTGCAGGGCTTTCTACGATCAATAAGTTTTTTGCCATTCTCACTAAGCTTGTTTACTGAAATTTTGCAAGTATATAAAATAATTGTCACATTAAGTGTTTTTAAAAAGTCGGAGCGGTATTAAACCTGCTCGAAACCAAATACTTAATCTACACATGATGCCAAATTTATTCAATATTCTGAACTTGAACTCTAGTTAGGTTCGGTTGAATAAGATTCATGATTTGGGCAAAAAGCAATATTTGAACTAGCCTGTTGTATTTGCGGCAGCGATCGCAGTGGATACCCCGGATCCCGACTCGTTCTTAAAAACGAGACGGGAACGGCGTAGGAACGAAGAGCGCGTGTGCCAATATTTATAAGGCTAACAAGCTGCATCCACGCAATTCGCTATGATCTAAGCGGCCATTGACTGCGAAAGAACCATTTGGGTAAACTTCACCGAGATCGTCAGTGGCAATAAATGCGCAAGAATACAGATTAGCTAAATCGATGCAATTCAGCAGCCCCTTGCCCTGAGTGGCGATGTCAAAAGGATCGTTCATATCTCGAATGAGGCATTTCATCCAAGGTGGCGAAAAAAATATTCCATCTTGCTTTGAATACGCTTGTGAAAATAATTCAGTCATGCCATATTCAGAACCAATATGCGATAAAGAAAAAGCATTTTTGAGTCTTTGATGCACTTCTGTTCGAGTTAATTCTTCTCGACGGCCTTTCATACCACCTGTTTCAATAATTTGGGTATACTTTAAGGATAGAGGAAATTTTTCTGCAAAATCTAGTAAGGCATACGTGACCCCGAACAATAAAACTTGCTTATTCTCATTTTCCAATTGTTGTAAAACCTACTCCAATTATTACGCCAATTCCGACTCCTCCGCC
>CAZSUF010000044.1:9760-10975 GCA_964609875.1 uncultured Bifidobacterium sp. | reverse complement strand
AGAAACCGCTTTCTGGCTGCATACTATATTGTATAAGTTTATCGACCATGAACACTAAAGAAGAATTTCCATTTTCTATATAGGAAGGCAATAAACCTAAAATAACGAACTGATCTGGGTCGCCAAAAAAGTAATGAAAGCCTTGCATAAAGGAATCAATATAGATACTTTCATCAACAAGCCAATGTTTGCTACCATGCAAGCTAGTTGTTCCACTGCTTTGAAAATAAGGCAAGTCTACTTTGTTGAATTTATTGAGAACTACCTTATTGGATTTAAAAAAATGAATAGGCAAAAAAGGAATTTCATTAATTTGATTGATGGAATTTACGTCGATCCGAAGTTGTTTGATATAAGCGTTATATATTTCTACTTCCTGAGCCTGTATTCGAAACAAGGACAAAGCCAATTCATCGAAATTAATCGAGCTTGAGGAGAATAATTGTGCCCTTATTTGCGTTAATGTCATAAAAGAATCAGTAATTTTGAGAGTATGAACAAACTAATTCTGTTATTGTCCGTTCTTATTTTAGCTATTTCTTGCCGCAAAGAAACGAAATACAATAATATCCCAAAAATTAGTTTTCTTGACCTTTCTCATAATTTGGTAAAGGCAGGTGGAGATACCATTATTAAAATCAGGTTTGATTTTGAAGATGGGGATGGAAATATTGGATTTGGTACTGATAATTTGTTTTTAATGGATAGTCGCTCTGGCGATACCATTCCGTTTAGAATTCCTGAGATTCCAGAAAAATTTAATCCTAAGAATGGGCTTAAGGGTGTGATCGTTGTGGAGTATCCTGCCGCTTTGCTTTTATTAAGAACCGATACAGCTCATTTAAAAAGAGATACCCTTAGATGGGCGATGTTTATGAAAGATGAAGCTAAAAATGCAAGTAATGTAATAATAACAACACCACTTATACTTGTAGATAGTCTATAGCTAACTCGTAGCCTTTTAAACCTAAGCCAGAAATGCAACCAGTGCAAGCTTCACTTATTTTAGATTCTCTTCTGTAAGGCTCTCTTGCGAAAATATTAGAGATATGTACTTCGATAATGATTTTGGTATTCACAGCTTTTAGGGCATCTGCAATGGCAATTGAAGTGTGGGTATATCCGCCTGCATTGATGATAATCATATCAGCATCTTTACCTTGTAGTTGAATTTCATTGATCAATTCGCCTTCAATATTACTTTGAAATAAGGTG
>CAZSUF010000044.1:7263-9750 GCA_964609875.1 uncultured Bifidobacterium sp. | reverse complement strand
TCAGTATACTTTGCTTGGATGGCTTTTAAATATTCATCTAAAGAAATATGTCCATAAATATCAGGTTCACGCGTGCCAATTAAATTGAGGTTAGGACCATTGATGATGCTTATTTTCATTGCTGATTTTTTTCTAGTTTATGGAGAAACGTAGCAAAGTTAGCCGTTCTTGTTGAAATGATTTAGTTTTGAGTGAAGTAATGATTAGACAACATTGAATTGGACACCCTACATCAAAGGTTTTAAATCCTTTTTGCAATTAGAAAAATCACTGAGTCTACACTCTGTTGAAGCCTATATAAGAGATGTCGATAAATTAAATCAATACTTGAATGTACATTTCCCTGAAATAAGTTTGGCAGAAATAGATTTAGGAAAGCTTCAATCTTGTATACAATGGCTTCATGAACTCGGTATGGAAGCCACCTCACAATCGAGAATTATTTCGGGCTTAAAAGGATTTTTCAAGTATTTATTATTAGAAGATATTATTCAGCACGACCCCACCGAATTATTAGAAGCTCCAAAAACAAGTCGCAAATTGCCTGATACCTTATCCGTAGAAGAAATTGATTTATTGTTGCAAAGTATTGATTTAAGTACTTCTGAAGGTACACGTAATAGAGCCATCCTGGAAATTATGTATAGCTGTGGACTCAGGGTAACAGAAACTACAGAACTAAAGATGACGAATATTTATGAAGATGTAGAGTTTATTCGAGTGATAGGCAAAGGGAATAAAGAAAGACTTATCCCCATTGGTGAATCAGCTTTGAAACATATTCGTATATATAAAGATAATTATAGGGTGCATCATATACCACAAAAGAATTGTGATGATATTTTATTCTTAAATAAACATGGGGGCAAATTATCGAGGGTGATGATTTTTTATATCATTAAAGCTGTTGCAAAGAAGGCAGGAATAGACAAAAACATACATCCGCATACCCTTAGACATAGTTTCGCTACCCATTTAGTTGAAGGAGGTGCCGATTTGCGGGCTGTACAAGAAATGCTTGGTCATGAAAGTATTAGCACCACAGAAATATACACACATTTAGATCGAGAGTTTTTAAGAGATACCCTTCATCGTTTCCATCCAAGATATCAATAATTCTTTATGCCATACTTATTTACAGCAGAACAAATCAGATCTTGGGAACAATTCACAATTGAGCATGAGCCCATTTCTTCAATACAACTCATGGAAAGAGCTTCATTAGCCTGTTTCGATTGGATTGCTAATAAGTTCGCACAAACACAACACTTTAGCATACTCTGTGGCTATGGTAATAATGGAGGCGATGGATTAGCCTTGGCAAGAATGCTCCATCATGCAGGCTTCGACGTAGACGTTTTTCTTTTGCCACATGAGCAAAGAAGTGAAGACAATTTACAAAATTTGAGTCGGCTTCATGAAATTCACTTTGACCAAATAACTACTTTAGATAATAACACTTTATTTAAAGAGAAGTCAATTTTGATAGATGCTTTATTCGGTACTGGATTAAGCAGACCCTTAGAGGAAAACTTAGCAGAAATAATTAAGCATGTCAATTTACTTAATCATCCAGTTATTAGTATCGACTTACCTTCTGGTCTTATGGCCGATAATTATATACCAGATTCTGCAATAATTCAAGCAACATACACCTTATGTTTCGAGCAATATAAAAAGTCATGTTTATTTGAAGAAACAGGAAAATTTTGTGGAGAAATTGTCATACTTCCTATAGGGCTGCATGCAGAATACTTGAAGCAAACTCATTCAACAAATTACCTAGTTGACAAGGTTATGCTGAAAGCTTTTTACAAAAAAAGAAAGCCATACACGCATAAAGGTAGTTATGGACATTCTTTGCTTATTGCAGGAAGTCATGGCAAAATGGGTGCTTGTATATTGTCTGCCAAAGCATGCTTAAAAAGCGGCACTGGACTTTTAACTTGTCTGATACCTGCATTAGAAAATAATATCATTCAAATAAGTGTGCCTGAGGCAATGACTACTCATCAAGACTCTATGAATGAGATCGATTTTTCAGTTTATCAGTCTATTGGGATAGGACCTGGACTGGGAACCACAGAAGAAGCTTTTGACTTACTTAAAAAGTTGTTGCAAGAAATTAAAATTCCTCTTGTAATAGATGCGGATGCCATTAATTTATTGGCTCAACATAAGGAACTCTTACAGGCTATTCCAACACAAAGTGTGCTTACACCCCACCCTAAAGAATTTGACCGACTATTTGGAACACATGAAAATTCTTATGCTCGACATGAAGTACAAAAGACAATGGCTAAGCAACACCAAATCTATATTTTACTTAAAGGAACTCATTCTTGCTTGGTTACACCAGACGGCGAATGCTATTTCAACATCACCGGTAATGCTGGTTTGGCTAAAGGCGGCAGTGGTGATGTGCTTACAGGCATGATTACAGGTTTTTATGCCCAATATAAAGATATGAAAATTGTTTTTAAAAAT
>CAZSUF010000044.1:999-7253 GCA_964609875.1 uncultured Bifidobacterium sp. | reverse complement strand
TCCCTCCTATCTATGAATTTACATGGCATGTCGGCAGATTTAGCCATTAAAAAAATAGCCCCAGAATCGCTTTTAGCTAGCGATGTCATCAATCATATTTCAGCTGCTATTCGGCATTGCTTTGATACTTCTGAATGATAGCCTTGCAACATGTATCAATTTCGTCAAATACAGCATAATATCCATCTTCAGTTCCATACCAAGGATCTGTTACATCTCTATTCTCTTGAGGATATAATTCGTTCAGAAAAAAATCAATTTTTTGATTATTAAATTGATCCCCAGCCAGCTTTTTCACATCACTCATGACATCATTAGCCATCACATAAATAAAATCATATTCAACAAAATCTTCCTTACGAAAACGACGAGCTCTTTGTGAAGAAATATCAATGCCATTTTCTCTGCATACCTTCTGAGAGCTTTGATGAGGAGCTTCACCAATATGAAATTGATTTGTACCTGCACTGTCTACCTGCCAATTAAAACCAGCCTTATTTGCATAAGCTTGCAATACCCCTTCTGCAATGGGCGATCTACATATATTTCCTAAACACACCATCAATATTTTCATATAATTTTAATCGTTAAGATGGCGAATTTAATACACAATTGATTGATATGAATTTATTTTATCTAATTTGGATGTGCTATTTTTTCTTGTATCTTTAGTCAACTATACATCAAAATACTTAACAACTATTCCTATACCATATGGTCTTATTTATTCTTCTTGGAGCACCTTTATTTTTTATACTGATTCAATGTATAGGTTATTTATTTTCCCATAGGCAAATACTTCCTCTTCCTATTTTACGCGTGACTGAAATTGCTTCTTTGCTTGTTTTACCTTTTCTATATGGCGGTTTTGGAGACAAGAATGATTGTTGCGACAATGAAAGTGCTGTCTTTTCACCCAATCATCAACTTACTATGCTTGTTATTATACTTCTTTGCTTATTCGCTTACTTTTTTTCAAGCTATCGAAAAAAATTATCGCCCCCTATCATCGAAGTATTAATTAACTCCTTCATTTGCATGGGTATTTTGCTTAATTTTTTTATCGCTTATCATACTAAAGAAATGTTTCTGGCTATACTTGGCAATTTACCTATCATATTACTTGGCATTTTAATTTTAATAAAAAACCAGCGCATCTATATCGAAGATTTTAAATCACGCCCATTCAATCCAAGTAACAAACTTGAATCTATAGCCTTCCGAATCTTGAACTTTGCACCTATCCTTAAATTTCCCATTTTATTTTTACTTTGTCTGCCTTTGTTACTTATTCTTACTACCCTACTTCTTTTATTCGGACAAAAACCCGACTCACTCATTCGTGCTTTTACGGATACTTATAAACACGGATTCTCGCAATGGGATTACAAGTGTGATAATGTTTCTTGTGGCGGACATTATCTGTGTTCCGTTGCGGCTAAAGGACATACGCCTGTTGTAAAACCTATTAGATATGGGATTCGACATGGGCAACCTATCATTTGCAATAGACAACTTTTAGTATCCAATGCCTTTGAAGATTTGATTCAAGAAAACATGCCTACCCTGCATAAATTCATACGTAAACAATATAATAAAGTAGGTTATTTTATTCATCGATATTATGGCATCTTCAACAATAAATTTGTAGCTGATATTATTTACTATTTAATGAAACCAATAGAAATTTTCTTTTTGATCATCTTATATACTTTTGACAAAAAACCTGAGAACAGAATTGCTCGTCAATATGTAAGTGTAGAAGACAAAACAAGTATGGATATAGAATTTCAAAAACACAAATAAACATTCAAATTCCCTTGCGCCATGTATTCATTTTTATTGTTGCTATATTCTTTTTCTGATGCAAAAAAGAAGGTGCGAATAAGTCAGTTTCACTTTCTACTAATTTCAATTATGATGATAGTATAGAATTGGGAGGATCAGCAAGTTTTCATGCAAGGCGTCATTGAATTTATTCATGATGTAGATTCAAATTAATTTTAGATTTTTATGCCCCCATGCATCAGGCTTGTCAAGTGATCTTCGGAGATGGGGACCCTCCGGATCATTAGGGTCCCCATGCAGGAACATAAAATTAAATTGATAGATCAATGGGGACAAAAAAAAATTAATCCGACATAATACTTGAGGTTCTTCCTTCTTTGCGTAATTCCCTTCTGAGACCTTCAAGCAATAGTTTAAAATCAATAGGTATTTTATGATACGTCGCCTTGAGCAAGGCATATTGAATAATATTCGTGATGGCACCACCGCTTATTTCGTAGCGACTTAATTTAAGCATATTCTCATCATTCAAAGCCATACTGGTATCTTGAAGTTCGTTCAATAATTTTTTCCAAATTTTCAATCGATCATGTTCATCAGGCAAATGAAATTCGCAAATTATTTGAAACCTTCTTGTAAAGGCCTGATCAATATTATCTTTTAAATTAGACGATAGCACAATGATGCCTGGAAAGTCTTCAATACGTTGCAACAAATAGGCCACCTCTTGATTTGCATACTTATCATTCGATGAGCTTACAGAAGTTCTTTTACCAAAAATTGCATCTGCTTCATCAAAGAAAAGTATCCAATCTTTTCGCTCAGCAATATCAAATATTTGAGAAAGATTTTTTTCTGTTTCACCAATATACTTTGAAACTATTTGCGAGATATCAATTCGATATACCTCTTTACTCAATATATTTCCAAGAATAGCTGTAGTTTCTGTTTTTCCTGTACCAGACTTTCCATAAAATAACACCTTAAGTCCGGGTTTTATTCTTTTGAGAAAAGGCACTTCATCTTCAAAGGGATGTTCTGTAAAATACTGCCATTGCTTTATCTCTTCAATGCTCTGAAGTATATGTTCACTTAAAACTAAATCATGGATTGAAAGCTTTGATGTAATAAAATGTCCTAATTGTAAATTAGCTAGTCTTTGCTCGTACACAAGACGATAGTGTTGAAATTTTTGCCTACCTCTTTTACTGAAACTCAATTTCCCTGAAAGAAAAGGTTCGCCAGGCAGGTTAGGCTCGAGATGAAGCAAGGTATTTTCTGCACAAACATAGGCAGGAATATCCTGAATAAATTTAATTCTAGCATCTACAGAATCACCACAGACCAAGCTCATCCATGTTTCACCAGTTGGTAGTATTCCTCTAAATTGCGTTCCTCGTATTCCACCCATTGATGGCATCTCTGCATCGCCTTTTATTTGCTCCTTCATCATCATATCTAACAAATCTGGTTTAACGATTGGCATCAAACAAAGTAGGATTCCCAGATTTTCCATGTCTGAAGAATTTTCAAACATATCTGGAAAGGCAGTCTCCATGTTTGTTCTAAATGCAATAAATTGAATATTATCTTTCATAATTAAAAAAAATCGTCGTGTTTTATATCAATGGTATCCTTCTTTGAAAAGCCTGTCTTTTTCCAATTTGCAGGCTTATTCATTTCATCTTGTTTGTCCGTTATTTTACCCGTGTAAGCTTGTTCTTGCAAGGAATATTTAATTTTAGTAGGCAATTTAGTTTCAGAACCTAATTCCTTCTCAAGATAAGATTTTCCAGCCCATTTTGTATCATTTGGCTTACCATACATCATAACCACATTCAATGAGATAATCACATTTGAATGCACAAGTTCCTTCGCTTTTGTTTCGAAACCGTTTAGCATAGCACTATTGGCTTTTTTAGGAATTGGTGCAAGATTATATGTTTCTGTGCCAGTGCCATAAAGTTCATCATTAATTAAATGACCTCGTACTAATTTCGTTGCTTTTGCAGAATCACTTTTCTTTATAATAGCCTTTTTAGTTACTTCATACAAATTCGAACCGTCTCCAGAAGGTTTACTTCCTGAAATATCTGAATCTAAGGAAATAAGTTCTGCATTCGCAGCCGAACCATCCAAACTGCCACCTATTTTTGTATGAATATTTTCACTGGCCTTATAATTAATAATTGTCTTTGGAATTATGTTTCTACCTTTTCCAGAAGGCAATTTTATAAGTATTGCTGCTATTTTTTGCAATAAAATTCTAAGTTCATTTCCAATATTTTGATTAAACTTCTTATCCGAACCTGTAAATTCTCCTTGTGCCCCTTCTTTTACTGTTCTCCCTATTAAACCAATAATATCTATATGATATTCTTTTGCTTTATCTACTAATTTTAGGTGCGTTTTGCGTTCATCCTTATCAACAATAGCCTCCATTTCTTTTCTAACTTCAGTCAAATAATTTCCCAGATTCACACTTACACTTTCTCTATACAACTCAGTTTCATGAAATTTCAGCGTATGTGTTTCTCCACCTTGATCAACATATTTGTTATAAATCCCTTTTAGGAATGATTTAAATTTATGGAATGCAGCCTTCCCTTTTTCTTTTGCTTTAGTTTTCTTATCATCAACCCAAGCCTTCCCTTTTTGAATTTTATCATCTACGGAATCTAATAATTTAAATATGCCCAATTTGGTCATGACGACCTTCAGCTTCTCCATCATCTTTGTTATGGCCTTTTGAATTGGCTCCTTTATTTTCTTCTGAATGATGTCGGATATTTTTTTACCGATTTTTCCAAGACCTACTATGGCGGCTAAAAAGGAAATTGCTAAACTTAAAAATTTAGCCAACACATCTTCAACCATGTTGGCTACTTTAGCTAAATTACCAGCCAATATTTCACCGAACGTACTAATAATTCCAGTGATAATTTGAACAATTTGCCGAGCTTTTGCAAATAAAGTCATCATAAAATCTATTAAAGATTTAATGGCAAAAATAAAACCAGCCCCAGGAACCAAAAGTTTTAATATCATGCTTGTACCGATATTAATAATTTCATCTTTCACAAATTGCTTTGCTTCTTCCATCATTTTCTCTTTCAAATCATTGAATTGTTCTTTAATAAATTCCCATAAACCAATGACTCCTTCTTTCTTGATGATGGTAAAAACTTTCAAGATTTTTTCGCCTCCCTTTATTCCCAGATCAACTCCTTTCTCCAATTTTGCTACATACTTCTCTCCAATAACTTTCTTCGCAATTTCCTTCACATGATTCACTGTAATGCCAAGCACTTGAAAAACAATACTTAAAATGCCTTTAAAATCAAATTTATCAGGAAGTTGAATACCTGTATCCGCCATTTCGCCAGTAACCCATTCTAAGGCACCTTGCAACAAATGCTTGCCTATATTTTTCACAAATTGTTTAAACCCTAATGCTACACCATTAGCTAAAATTTTGAAAAATTTTATCGGACTTTTAATAATCTTACTTGCATAGCTTGCGGCTTGCTCCAAGGCTTTTTTAAGATCAGCTAACAAATTTAAAATAGCTTTAATGGCATTTACAATCGCATCCAAAGCCTTTTCTAACCAACTCTTGCGGGAGTCCATAATTTTCTGGAACTCCTTTTCTAAACCAGCAACTCCTTCAGCATATTTATTAGCTATACTACTCGATAAGGACGATTCTTTGCTTCGGACAGATTCTTCCAAGGTATTAAATTTTTCTAGCACAGATTTAGCACATTGCACACCAATATCTTGCAGCCCTGGCTCAAGACCTTCCACAAACACAATCACTGCATCCTTTGCTGCCTGAATCTCATGCAGTGTTGCATTTAAAGTATCTGCAATTTTATTTGTAAGAGGATCTAAACTTAAAGAAAGATCATTAGTATACCGAATTGATTCTGCTACAAATACTTTATGTACCCTCCGATTATAATCATCGCGATCCAGGCGTTTAGAAATAAACTCAGAGAAAAACTCATCATCGAGGGCATCATTCACATTTGTTTTGAAATTATCATTCGCTGCTTTCATGATATTATCAAAGTCAATATTCACAGTAGTTTCTAATAATGCTAATTTATCATTGACAGAATTCTCTGCTTTGGAATAAATTCCTTCAATGTGATTTGCTACGTCTTTTCGTTTAGTTTCATCTGAAGTTTTAGTTCCATTTTTATCGGTGTTTACATGGATAAATTCTGTGTCTCGAATTTTATGCATTTCATCAATCTTCGATGTAATTGCAAAATGCATAGATTTCTTGTCCTTACTTAATAAATTCGCTTCAACTTCTTGATAATCATTTTTTATTTTGCTAGCTTCTGCTTGGCTTTCTTTTTTTTGATTTAATGACGTTGTAAATTGTTCTTCCTCTGATTCTTCAAGTTGTTTTTCTTCCACATCGCAAAGTGCGACGAGTCGATAATTGTCAGAAG
>CAZSUF010000044.1:306-989 GCA_964609875.1 uncultured Bifidobacterium sp. | reverse complement strand
AGATTCCTTTTCTAAGGTAATTCGCTCCTCAGGGATAGGTTTAGCTACAGCACGATCGGTATTGTTTATTTTTAAAGGGGCTCCAGCGTCTTCAATTACTTCTTCCTGACTATTTCTTTCTGGCACTAAAGATTCATTAGGCTTTTCTTTGTGGGTATCTTCAATGTCACCTATGGATTTATTCTTTCTTTCTTTTATATCTTTTTGACTGGTGGACTTTACAGACTTAATTTCATCCTCCTTAATTTTAGGTTTATCACCAGTTCGATTGGCTTCAGCTTTTTTTTCATCAAGCAGTTTATCAACTTCCTTAAGAATTTTTTGCTTAAGCTCATCAGCCTTAAATTCTTCTGGCTTGGGCAATTTAGCCAACTTTTCTACTTTCTTGGCTTTAGCTTGACTCATTCTTTCATTCAAAGGAGAAACTGATGAAAGCTGAGCTTCCTGAGCCTTTTTTACTGGCGTTTCGTGAGCTTGCTTTTTTTTCGACGTATATCTAAGTTGTTCTTTAATTTCTGATAAAGCTACATCTTGAGGCTCATGAGCACTTGAATTCACATGGGTTTCATCCTCCTTCACTTTGGTTTCTAGTGTAGAAATATCATTTCCTGCTTCTCTATTCTTTATGGGTGATGCAACATTATATTGATTCACTTTTAGGGCATTTTCATTACGAGTCGAAT
>CAZSUF010000044.1:0-296 GCA_964609875.1 uncultured Bifidobacterium sp. | reverse complement strand
TGATGTTTGCGCATTACCTCTCTTTTGAGATAATTCTTTTAAAGATGTTGCTTGGTTAGATAATGACAAAGGATTGACATATAAATCCATTAAAGTATGTGGATCCTTTTTAATTTGAATTTGGACTCCTTGATGATTGACACCTGCAGTATTCTCATTTATTGTAACAGCTTGAACATTCTTTAAATGATATGAATCTACTTCAGATTCAGGCTCCGCATTCAGAACCAAAGCGTATTGGGTTAAAGGACCATCATGAACAAAATCACTAGTTATAGGAAGACGCTCATTCTTCT
>CAZSUF010000043.1:16130-18363 GCA_964609875.1 uncultured Bifidobacterium sp. | reverse complement strand
TATACTTTACACTCAATTCTGCCGAATACTCTCTCACATCACGTCGACCAACAACCGGTAAATTCAAGGTATTATCGTAGTATGCATAGCCAATATTATTATTATCTGTTGTATAGTCTCCTTTAACAATCACATCTAATCTTGGTGAAAATCTATACCTCAAGGTCTGATTCAAATTGACGTATTGAGTATGCCTTTCGTTAGATTGACCATAGCCTCCATAAAATGCCCAAAACAATTTCTTACGACTATCTGAACTACCATTGGTGCTTGCAAACACGTAAGGATACGTTTTTAAAATTTGATTAAACCCTCTTAATTGATAATAATCATTGGGTGCAAAGGGTTTAGATTCTAAATTAAAAGTCACATCCCAAAAGCTTTTAAATAAAATAAAATAACTCAGGCTTCCTTCATAATGTCTAAAAGCAAATGGAACACTATTCTGTGAGATGGTATGACTACTATATATTTTATACAATTGCATTTTTTTAGACTTAGGCTTAAACTGCGAATAATTCAGATTCAGCATTTGCCTGGTTTGGTTAAAATCAAATTGAATGCCCATATCTCGTTTATCAAAAAACGGAGATTGCCTATCCACTATAATATCATAGGTAAATTGTCCAGAAATTTTTGAATAAGCTATGGCCAAGGCAGTTCCAACATTTTGTTTAGCATCCCAAATACTGCTTAACTTAGATACCAACATCAACACATGATCTTCTTTTTTATTAAACAAATTTAAGATCAATGAACTCACATTGGCATCTCTTGCTTTCCCCTCACGAATTAAATTGGTATTCGTAAAATTAAGACTAGACTGACCCTTAAGCGCCTGATCTAACACAATCACATTGTAATTACTTAGTGGTTCAGTTTTAATTCTTAAATTTTCTTCTTGTTGTTTATCATTCACTTGAGCATACATGGGTGCTCCAATGGCATTGAATATCCCAAGTCCAAGTTTGTTTTTATTTCTTCCTGAAAGCTTAAAGGCATTATATAAAGTAGTCACATTGGGATTTCTTTTAATTTCAAATCTAGCCGTATCACCATATGAATCTTTGATATTATAATAGTCTGTCGGAGTTTGTCCAACTCTTCGCGTATAAAAAAGATCTGCTTTATTAAACATTTCAGTTCCCTCAGTAAAAAAGGGTCTGTTTTCAGTAAGTAATTGTTCGAAGGGAGATAAATTTCGCACCAAATTATCGCTGATCACCTGCGAAAAATCTGGAATGAGTGTCATATCTAACGTAAAGGATTCATTTAAACCATACTTAATATCTAATCCACCACTTTTTAACCAACGTTGCTTTGTCACTCCAGATTCTTCTTGTTGAACCATTCCTGTAGATAAATAAGGAAATAGAAAAAGCCGTGTTGGTGGGATGACTTGATGTAATCCTTTTAACAGGCCAGTTTGCGCAAGAAAACCTTGCTTTTGCACATCAATGCGATTCCAATAACTGCTTTCATTAATTTTTCTTACACTTCTTAAAAAATTAATTCCCCAGATTAAATCTTCCTTTTTGGCAAATCGTAAAGCGGCAAAAGGAATTTCCATTTCTACCACCCAAGCATCAGATTCGGTACTAACCTTTACATCCCATACAGCATCCCAACTGATATCTCCATATTCATCTCCGCCACTTAACCTAGCATCTTGTTGCACGCCAGCAGATGAAACCTTAAACATAAATCCATTTTGATGATCATCATAGGTATCAAAAAAAACAGTGAAGCCATCAGCATTAATATTGTTTAATTGGTCTCTCGCTGTAATTTGTTTGGAATGAATAGAGGCAGGTTGATATAATTTGGCGCCAATTAAAATAGAATGATCATTGTACCCAATCTTTACTTCACTTCTGTAATTAGAAGGTTTATCCATATTGGGAATGGTTTGGGTAAAGTTTTCTGCAACAGGTAATTCTTTCCAAAAAGCCTCGTCTAATTTTCCATCAATTTTAAACAATTCAGAAACACGCCTTGTTTCATACACTTTTCTATCTTGTCCAAAACAGACAAGACATCCCAAAATACATAATAGAAGCAAATTATATTTTAAGCTGAAAAACATAGGGTGATCAAAATCAAATATAATTACTTTTAGTATTCGAGTTGAACTTTTTGTGTCAATTGGTCTTTTTAATGTATAAATGCTACTAATATGCCGATAAGTCAGCATGAGACATATCTTTCATCCTTATCAATTGCATTTCTTTAA
>CAZSUF010000043.1:11298-16120 GCA_964609875.1 uncultured Bifidobacterium sp. | reverse complement strand
CAATCAATTTAATTAATTATTTTTTCCAAAGACCACGTCCGAAATACCAAACGAAATCTAAGCTATAAGCTTGACGCCATACATTGAATCCAGCATCTGTAGTATTCACTGTATCGTTAGAATTGTCGTAATCAGACTTTTGATTTTGAACACCTAAACCAGCAATATTAGCTTGTAAAGAAAATGCATTGTAAGGAGTGAAAGCCATACCAAAATTGATAGCTCCACCAACACCATTACGATTACCTGATCTTGCTCTATCTGGAGTTACTACTGAACCTAATACATCATCTTCGTTAAATGAACCTGTTGAAAGGCCTAAATCAGCAGAAGTAGTAAAAGCAAACCAATTATTTAATGGGAAATATTTTTGTACATATACACCAAAATTTACATCTGTTGCATCATACATAGTTTTAGAAATTGTTGGACTTTGAACATACACATCTTCAGATGTCATATAATTCACACCAAAATTAACGCCTAACTCTAAATTATCTACAACCATATATCCTACTGATGGCTTGAAATGAACTGCAGTAGAAGTGTATACTGTATCTAAATCTAGATCAACTTTCTTTGAGTTTACGCCTAAGCCTAATCTAACTACAACATTACCCATAGAGGTTGCTGTACGAGTTCTTTTTCTCTGCGCATCAACAGAAAATGCTGATACAATCATTAAAGAAAGGATAATTACTTTTTTCATATAATTTCTGTTTTAATATTTATGCGTCAAAAGTATTACAAGATTTTAATAATATATAACATTTTTTTCATTTTCTTTGTAAAGATTTGAAAAAATATTCATTCTCAATAAAAACTAACAAATGAAAAAAGGTTTAATTGTACTTGTAATTATCGCTATTCTTGGACTTTGGATGTGGAATTCATACAACGGCTTGGTGCCTAAAGATGAAAACGTAAAAGAAAAATGGGCTAAAGTTCAAAACCAATATCAACGTCGCTTAGACTTGATTCCAAATCTAGTAAATACAGTGAAGGGTGCAGCGAATTTCGAAAAAACAACCCTAACTGATGTGATCAATGCAAGAGCCAATGCAACTAAAATGGTGGTAAATGCTGAAGACTTAACCCCAGAAAAATTAAAAGAATTTCAAGCAGCTCAAGGGCAACTTAGCCAAGCCATGGGTAGATTAATGGTGGTGAGTGAGCAATATCCTACTTTACAAGCCAATAAAAACTTCCAAGATTTACAAGTACAATTAGAAAGCACTGAAAACAGAATTACTGTTGCCAGAAACGACTACAACGAATCTGTAAAAGACTTTAATATCGGTGTTCGTAAATTTCCAATGAATTTATTAGCAGGCATTTTTAATCTAAAGTCTAAACCTACTTTCGAAGCTGATGCAGCCGCACAAAAAGCGCCTAATGTTCAATTTTAAATTTAATTGAACCCTATTCACATGTTCTTTTCGCGCAATACTAAACCCTTTCTAACTGAAGCTGAAAATAAAAATATTCTTGAGGCTATTCGTCTGAAGGAAAGTAAAACTTCAGGTGAAATTCGTTTGTTTATTGAGCCCAAATGCACGTACATGAATCCCTTACTAAGGGCTAAAGAATTATTTTATGCCTTAAAAATGAATGCAACTGATGATCGAAATGCCGTAATTATTTATATTGCTCATGTAGATAAAGACTTTGCACTTTTTGGTGATGGTGGAATTTTTCAGAAAGCACCTGTAAAGTTTTGGAGCGAAGAAGCCAAAAGACTCAATTATCATTTTTATCATAAAGATTATTTGTCTGGCATTTTAAAATGTATCGAGCAAGTGGGTGATTGCCTCCATACACACTTTCCCTTTGAAGGCGAAAAAAAGAATGAATTACCTGATGATATTATTTTCGGCAAATGAGGAAAATAATTCTTCATATCATCCCTTTCTTCATCTGTTTATTATTTTCATTTCAAATAATATTCGGACAAACCTTTCACAAAGAAATACCCGAAATTCCTAACCCACCTAGATTAGTGAACGACTTTGCTCAAATGCTGAGTCCCCAACAAACCTTAAACTTAGAAGCTAAACTTTTAGCTTTCGAAAAGAAAACTTCCAATGAAATCACTGTGGTGACAGTCATGGAATTAGGCGATTTAGATGTGGCCACTTTTGCCCATGAACTAGGACGAAAATGGGATATTGGAAAAGATAAAAAAAGAAACGGCGTTATTCTTCTTGCATCGAAAAATGATAGGAAAATCAACATCTCTCCAGGATATGGTTTATCTGGTGCACTCCCTGATATTACTTGCAACCGAATTATCAGAAATTATATCGTTCCAAATTTTAGAAATGAAGGCATCGATCAAGCAACCACAGCTATCATGGAAGCTACACAAGGCGAATTTATTGCCGACGAAACTCCTGCCGCTTCTGGCGATGGTATGTTTATCTTTTTCCTAATCTTCTTTATGATCATCGTATTTCTTTTCTTCTTTTTAAGTAGTCGACGAAAAGGGGTGTATGTAAGTCGACGTGGTTACAAATACAATGATAATGGCTGGGATGTACCTATGGGCGGCTTTGGTGGCTTCGGTGGTTTCGGTGGGGGCAACTCTGGGTCTTCTGGCGACAGCGGTGGCTTCGGAGGTTTTGGAGGAGGTGGTGATGGCTTCGATGGCGGAGGTGCCAGTGGTAGTTGGTAAATACAGCCCCCTTAATCAGACAGCATTACTTCATTAAAAAGTCTCTCTTCAAGTAGATTACGATCAAAGTTGAAATTGAATTAAAATATTCTTCCCCTTAAACCGACATTTTATTATTCATGGTTTGATCATTCCTTTTGAAATTTTAACTACTTCACACAAATTAATTTCCCGCTTTCATAAACTTTTAGAAGTGTTTGGCAAAACAACTATTTTAAGCTTAACCTGCACAAGTAAGTTTGTATTCTAAAACAAATGAAATGAAAAAAATTTACACAGCCTTATTCGCCCTAGGCTTAGCGCTTGGAACACAAGCACAAATCAACAACAACCTGGTAGCCCATTATCCTTTTAACAATTCTTTGAATGATGCCTCTGGTAACAACTATCATTTAAGCGGATATGGCCATTTATTTGGCTACGACAGAAATGGAACTATGAATGAATGTATGTACTTTGATAGTACTGCTACTTCAGGCAAAGATTCTGTAAATGGAATCACTCAGTTAAATGACCAAGAAATGTCCATTTCATTTTGGATAAAAGCAGATTCGAATTACTGGAATTCAGCCAAATCTCTAAATTCAGGATATAGTTCAACTACTGAAAAATTTACTTGGTCTATTGAACTTAATAAAGGATTTTCTTCGGACACAAGTGGCGGTCAATTTAAAAAGACTCGTTCAACAGATAGCACTTCCGTAAGTTTCTATGCCTATAATACAAATTTTTCTAACTATGCTCATGCTATAGTAGGTGTTCCGAATAACCAATGGACCTTTGTAACAGTCACTTTTAAATCTGCAGATTCCATTAGAACTTATACGAATGGCATAAGAAATCAATACAATAACTCAAATGTTGAATTCACATTTCCATCTTTAGCTGGTGCTACGGACAAAATGGCCTTCGGACATCTTAACCCGACTTATTTCAATCAGCTGACCAAACTAGATGAATTTAAAATCTATAATAAAAAAGCAACTGACACTGAAGTACAGCAGATGTACGCTTCATATCCTTTGGCTATACGTTCAATGACCGAAACCAATCAAGTATCTATTTACCCTAATCCTGCAACTAAATCAATTTCTTTTTCACTTGAACAAGTTAACAACAAGGCCACAGCCTCCCTATTTTCTATCGATGGAAAACTAGTTGCTTCTCAACCCATTCATAACGTATCAACAAGCATGAATATTGCTGGCCTCACAAAAGGTATTTACATCTTGCAAATAAATAATGGTGATCAATTCTTAACTTCTAAATTCATCAAAGAATAATTTTTCATAGGTAGTTTTAATTTGTAAAAAACATCTCTTAGGAGGTGTTTTTTTTACACCATTCTTCATGATAACACTACCGTAAATTACAAGGCTTATTAAATAATAATCTTTTTCATAACCCAAAAGGAATAGTATTGTACACAAAAAAAGCGGCCACAAGTGCCGCTTTTTTTACATGTATGTCAATTCTTTATTTCCCGAATTTTAATTTATTCCCCAAGTAAATTGCCTGAGCACCTAACTCTTCTTCGATTCTTAATAATTGATTATACTTAGCCATTCTATCACTTCTCGAAGCAGAACCAGTTTTGATTTGACCACAATTTAAAGCCACCGCCAAATCAGCTATGGTAGCATCTTCGGTTTCACCACTTCTATGACTCATAATGGTATTATACCCAGCAAATTGAGCCATCGTAACTGCATCAATTGTTTCACTTAAAGTTCCAATCTGATTTACTTTCACAAGCAAGCCATTCGCTATCCCTTCCTTAATACCTCTTTCTAAACGATTTACATTGGTAACAAATAAATCATCACCTACTAATTGTACTTTTTTACCAACAGCATCTGTCAGCATTTTCCATCCTTTCCAATCGTCTTCTGCCAAACCATCTTCTATTGAAACAATTGGATATTGGCGACACCAATTTTCCCAAAACTTCACCAACTCCTCACTCTTCATTTTCTTGCCGCTAGATTTCTTAAATACATAACATTTTTGCTTGGCATCCCATAATTCACTGTTTGCAGCATCCATCGCAATCGCAATCTGAGATCCAGCCTTAAATCCTGCTTGTTGTATGGCCAACATCACTGTATCAATCGCTTCTTCATTACTTTGAATATCCGGTGCAAAACC
>CAZSUF010000043.1:3152-11231 GCA_964609875.1 uncultured Bifidobacterium sp. | reverse complement strand
ATTATCGGCATGTGCACCCCCATTCAAAATATTCATCATAGGCACCGGTAAAGTCTTGGCATTGGTTCCGCCCACATATCGATAAAGACTCATACCGCTTTCTTCAGCAGCAGCCTTTGCAGCCGCCATACTTACCGCTAAAATAGCATTGGCACCAAGCTTACTTTTATTGGCTGTTTTATCTAAATCAATCATGATTTGATCAATCTCATTTTGACTACTCACATCAACGCCCAATAAAGATTGATGAATAAGCGTATTCACATTTTTCACTGCTTTTAAAACTCCTTTGCCCAAATATTGCTTCTTATTTCCATCACGAAGCTCAGCCGCTTCATGGATTCCCGTGCTTGCTCCCGAAGGCACAGCCGCTCTTCCCATGGCGCCTTCGTCTGTAAATACTTCAGCTTCTACTGTTGGATTTCCTCTAGAATCAAGGATTTGTCTTGCATGAACATGTGTAATAAAACTCATATGATAATATTTAATTTGAGCGCAAAAGTAATTCATCAAATCCAAAAGCAAAAACGCTTCGAAGCTTTCAAGCAAAATAGCTATATTTTTTAACAACAACGTTGATACTACACTTTACTTTGGGCGGCACACACGCTTTCACTCATACTCCGCCCACGTCTCGTTTTGAGGAACGAGACATGGTGCGGGGTATCCGTTCAATCGTTGCCGCAATACACCACACCATGAGCTTGATGTCTATTAAATTTACATTCAACTATTTCACCGAATTTCTATTGCACATAATAATTACAAATCAGCTATTTTTGCTTCAATGAGCCCAAAAATTCTGGTTGTATATTATTCTCAAAGTGGTCAACTTCGTGAAATTCTTGATAGTCTGTTTCAAGATATTCAGCAACAATGCGACATAGATTTTTATGCGATACAACCAGAAAAATCTTTTCCATTTCCATGGACAGCCCATACATTCTTCGATTGCATGCCTGAAAGTGTATTGCAAATTGCTGAACCTATTCTGCCTTTACACATTCAAGACAAACCCTATGATTTAGTCATTTTAGGGTATCAACCTTGGTTCTTATCTCCTTCTATCCCGTTTAATAGTTTTTTACAAAGCAAACAAGCAGAGGTACTTCAAGGCAAACAAGTGCTTACGGTCATTGGCTCGAGAAATATGTGGCTTAATGCACAGGAAAAAACAAAAATCGCTTTAGATAATCTGGGTGCCACACTCTGAGGCAATATTGTTCTTATCGATCGAAATCCCAACTTGTTATCTGAACTGAGTATCATACGTTTGTCTTTTAAAGGCCAAAAAGAAGCGAGCCGTTTTCTTCCTGCAGCAGGGGTTCAAGCTAAAGATATTGATAATTGCAGAAGATTAGGCCCAGCCATTCTTGAAACCATCAAACATCAAACATTCGCCACACTTCAACATCAATTACTCGCTCTACAAGCTGTTGAATTAAAATCAGCTTTGATAGTTCTTGAAAAAAGAGCCATTAAAAATTTCCGAAAATTTTCTGTATTCATTAAAGAAAAAGGCGAAAGAGGCCACCCTGACAGAAAACCAAGAGTAGTTCTATTTCAACGATTGCTTTTTATAGGTGTATTTATCCTCTCGCCTTCACTGCAAGCATCTCTGCTTTGGTGAATAGAAAAAAGCTCGCCGAAGAGGCAGAATATTTTAAAAATATAGTGTATAAAGAAAATGCGATTTAAGGAATTCGTTTTTTAAGGTGAACTTTCCTAACTTGCGCCCAAATTCGTCCCGATTAATGAGTGAGGTTTATATTAACAGAATAGCCAAGTTTTTGCCAAATGATCCAATCAGTAATGATCAAATGGAAGATTATCTTGGGAGAATTGATGGACGACCGTCGAAGGCTAAGGGCATTATTTTAAGAAATAATCAAATTAAAACTCGTTATTATGCCCTCGAAAAACATACTGGAAAGAGTACCCATACAAATTATCAGTTAGCTGCCAAAGCCATTGAAGGTTTGTTAGACAAAGATTTTACCAAAGAAGATATTGAATTGTTGGCTTGTGGCTGTGTAGCACCAGATCAATTATTACCTAGTCATGCGGCTATGGTGCATGGCGAATTAAAATGCCCTCCAACCGAAATTGTATCGATTAGTACTGCTTGTTGTGCAGGTATACAGGCTTTCAAATATGCCTTTATGAGTGTGAAAAGTGGCAATAGTTCAAATGCCATTGCTGTAGGTTCTGAAAAAGTGTCAGGTTGGTTAAAGGCCGATAAATTTGATGATGAAGCCGAAGACTTAAAACATTTAGAAGAAAATCCAATCATTGCTTTTGAAAAAGATTTTTTACGTTGGATGCTAAGTGATGGTGCTGGTGCCGCCTTGATGGAGAACAAACCAAATCCAACAGGTATTTCTCTCCGTGTCGATTGGGTTGATGTCATTTCTTATGCCAACCAAATTGATTCATGTATGTATGCGGGTTGTGAAAAAAATGAAGATGGCTCCCTGACTGGTTGGGCCGAAATGAAGCCTCACGATTGGGCTGCAAAAAGCATATTTGCTTTCAAACAAGACACACGATTACTTGGAGAAAATATTGTAAAATGGGGAGGTGTAATGTGGAAAAAGGTTTGCGAAAAACACAAAATCGAGCTAGACAAACTTACTTATTTTTTACCTCACTTATCTTCAGAATTTTTTCGCCCAAAAATCATGGACGAATTAGCTACAATCGGCTATCCAATTCCTGCAGAAAAATGGTTTACTAATTTAACACGCGTTGGCAATATTGGAAGTGCTTCTCCCTATTTAATGCTTGAAGAACTTTTTAATGAAGGCAAAATAAAAAAAGGGGATGTCATTATTTTGATGGTTCCAGAAAGTGCTAGGTTTAGTTATGGCTATGCGCAACTCACAGCAGTTTAATCGACATCCATGCCGATTTATTTTTTCAGATTTCTGTTTCAATTCAACTTCTTCAGAAAACATTATTTTGCTTTTTATGCATACTGTTTAGATCGATTAAAATGGTTTAAGCATTCTACTCCTCTAATTAAATACGATCAGGACATTCAGATCCAATTACATCTAAGTGATTTCATTCAACAACAAATTTTCTTTCTTGGATATTACGACTTAGCCGGAATTACGTATTTAAAAAATACACTTCGAGAAGGCGATATTTTTATAGATATTGGTGCGAACATAGGTAGCTTTAGTCTAATTGCGTCAAAGCAAGTGCAATCAACTGGAAAAGTCTATGCCTTTGAACCTGTGCATCAAACATTTGAACAATTGACGTATAATTATTCGCTCAATCATTTTACCCAAACTTTACTAATTCAAAAAGCTTTAGCAGATAAAAAAGGACATCTTGAATTAAATGTGTCCAATCAAAGTAATACGGGCATGTCTAGCATGCTCAATCATGATGCAGAAACAGGTCAAATAGAAAAAGTACCTTGCATTACACTAGATGATTTTGTTGAAGAAAATAATATATCAACAATCAATTTAATCAAGATGGACATAGAAGGTGCTGAATATCTGGCCTTACTAGGCATGTCTCATATTTTGAAACATATAAGACCTACCCTCATGATTGAACTCAATGAAGCTATCATTCAAAAAAATCCTGCTCAACATCAGAAGCTTTTAGCGCTCATGGCTTCATACAGATATTGTTTAAAAGGAATTGATCGTGATGGAAACATGTGTGAAACAAATGCCACGAACTTGAATGATTCAGAGAATTTTCTCTTCATTCCTCAAGAAATATTATAAATCATCAGGGCATTTATAAGTCGGCAACCTGAATGAAATGCCAATTTGCATCATTAAATATTGATCTTGTGTAGAACTGATGCCTCTTTGTCGACCTTCTACGCCTATAGGATTGGCGGTTACTTCTGGTGAACGATCTTGTAAGAGAGATGAAACCGAAGGATAAGGCGATGGTTCAATATCATTAAATTTATCCTTGCCTACATAACTTTTACTCACATCATCTAAATAATCTGTGGTGGTATATCTATGCACTACCTCCATGTTAAACGTAATTCCTTTAGTAACCCAAAATTTAAAGCCTGCACCAATAGGCAAAGCATACGCATGATTAGAGTATCGTCTATCTTTATATTCTTCATACTTTTGTCCCTCTGTGCCTAATGGACGCAAATAATATCGCTTCCCTTCATACTCAGTATAAGGATTATACCAAAACATATTAAATCCAAGAGTTACATATGGTGTAAATCGATATTCAAAATCTTGAAGGCGATATTGAAAGAAAGAGAATTCTGCACTCACTCCGATTTCGTAAATACTTGTTTTAAAACTCAAGTTTCGTTGTTGTTTAAAGTAATTGGTAGAGTTCTTATCTTGAGCTCCAATTTTAGCATAATTGCCTCCAAACTTCATGGCGATATACTTAGAAAAATTATACTTATAAAACAATCCTCCGCTATATCCAATTCCTTTCAATCCGAAATTAGGATTGATATCGCCATAATAATTTGCGGCTCCACCTGCAATGCCAAACTCTGAACGACGATAAAATCGCTGCGCATCAGCAGTTAGAGACAAGAAGAGTAAACAAATGAAAATCAGCTTTTTCATAGTAAATTCTGAGAATGACACCTTCAAAAACCTCATAAAAATAATTCAAATGGTAATCAGAAAGAGATACCTCACTGCTACAAAACTGAATTAAATTTGAAGGTAGTATTAGAACGTCAAATTTGTTGTTTTATTTTAACCTCGCGAAATTAAGGTATTCTAGGCAAATCAGAAACACACAATTCAAGACTATAATAAATCTGATGAACCCTTAGCTTGCTAAAACTTTAATCATCGTTAATAAATCTTCAGACATAGGTTTCTTCAATTTTACACAAGAAGAAAACGGAGTAAAAGCCACTTGATTATTGATCATACCTGCCATTTCTTGAGTTCTTCCTTGACAAAGTGCTTCAACTGCTGCAAATCCTAACCTACTAGCTAAAATTCTATCTCTACTAGTGGGTGAACCTCCGCGTTGAATATGCCCTAAAATAGTGACTCTATTTTCTATTAAAGGCATTTGTTGTTTGATAATTTCGGCTAAACCAAGTGCCCCACCAAATTCATCTCCTTCTGCCACCACAATGATATTGGTGAGTTTTTTTCTTGCCCGATCTTTCAAAATAGCCTCTATCATTCCTTGAATAGATTCTTGTTGCTCAGGAATAAAAATTTGTTCTGCCCCGCATGCGATGCCACTATGCAAGGCAATATAACCTGCATCTCGTCCCATCACTTCAATTAAAAATAATCGATCATGCGCTTCAGCTGTATCTCTAATTCGATCGATGGCCCAAATGGCGGTATTGACAGCCGTGTCAAACCCAATAGTTTCATCTGTTCCAGACAAATCATTATCGATGGTACCCGGTAAGCCGATTGCAGGAATTTGATATTGTTTAAAGAACTCTACAGCGCCTCTAAAAGTGCCATCACCACCAATCAAGACTAAAGCTTCTATCCCATGTTTTTTTATTTGCTCATAGGCTTTTTTCATTCCTTCGGGCGTCATAAACTCTTTGCTTCTTGCTGTTTTTAATACAGTGCCTCCACGTTGAATAATATTGGACACATCAGTAGTTTTGAGTTCTTTGATATCCCCTTCTATCATACCTTGATAGCCACGCATGATGCCAAATGGAATTATATCCTTTGAATAAGCAGTTCGAACGATTGCTCGAATGGCTGCATTCATGCCTGGGGAATCTCCGCCAGAAGTCATGACACCTAATTTTTTAATAGAATTCATGGAAACAATTTATGCATCAAAGGTAAATCTCAACCTATCACTTTTCCTATTGAATTCGTAAAATTTTAAAGCTTGGATTTTTTCAAGATCATTTGATGAAAGTCAAGGCTGATTTGTATTGCGGCAAGGATAGTAGCGAAAAGCCCGCATTCCGAGAGGCTTCACGACAGTTGAACCTTGATAAATAGATTATAGCCGAATCGGAAGAGGACTTGCAGCGGATAGGCTGTGTGCCGCCCAAAAAAAGACTTTATTTTTTCTCTTGCTTAGCGTCATTCCACATATCTCTCATGCTTGGAATTTCTGAAATCTCATATCCTGCAGTGCTAAACATGGCTTCGTTGACATTGCCTAATTTAAAATTTTTAAATGTCATGATGCACTCATCTAAACTTTTAGTCTTAGGAATCATGTGCGTTTGAATGAGTACGCCTTTCATGCCAGCCTTGGCGTAAACTGTTTGGTTTGGATCTGCATTGTGCATGAATGCACTGCTCATGGCGCGACTTAAATCTGCTGTTTTTAATTTAGGGTCATTGGTGATCCAAATTTCATTTTGATACTTATCGTTATCGTACAAATACTTTCTGCATTTATACCCTTCAATTGTTTTGTATTCGCTAGTTTCGACTAAAGTGGCTTCGCCATTTTTGAGCATTTTTTCATCTTTTTTTATCGCTGATTTGGCTGCCCAATCAATCATCTTTAGATCCATGGTCATGCCTGTTTTATTGCCCCTTTTATCAGTCATTAAGATGGTGCTTTTGCCTTCTTTAAAATTCATGATCACTCTATCATTGCCTTTTTTATTATTCTCAAAATTCATGACGGCTGCGCAATCATAGTTTTTATAGTAGTAATCAATTTGTCCATTGTTTTTTGGCTTCTCAGGATAATCCATCACCAGGGTCATACTCATGGTTGGGAATGGCTGTATGCCAGCACGATTTTTTTTATCATTGGCATCCCAAGCATCAAGCCTTTCATCCACGGCTTTCTCGCCTTTATCTCGATCATCTTGATATTTTTCTTCTTGCTTTTTCTCAATGTCATCTTTAACGGCTCTGCGCACATAACCTCTTTGGGCAAAAGTAGTTGCTGAGATTCCTGCGCATAATAATATTAAAAGTAATTTTTTCATGATAAAAATTTTGTCTTCTATGAAAGGTTCAAATAATGATACAAAGTTGAACAAGTTTTAGCAAGAAACAGCTACCTAATTAGTTTCTGGCTGATAAATTGCTGAATTTGGCGAAAATGGTTGAGTAAGTGGTCAGAATTAAGATTTATCGGAAGGCGTTGCCATCATCAGTTCATAATACAATCTTCCTTCACCGCTTAATCTATCTAAATCGACTTCAATCGTGGGTAAAATATCAATTAAGGCATTAATTCGACCTTCTAAGGATAAAAATTTATTGATGACGGCTATTCTTCTGTCTTGTAAAATACAATATCCACTATGAAAATTTCCTTTTTCATAACGAATGATATACCCGATTTCTTCGTATAAACTCTCAATTTTCTTTAAAGTGGTAGGTGAATACTTTAAACTCATATATTTGCGTTATCTCGTTGACAAAAACTTTTGATCCAAGATGGCTAAGGTAAAACAAATCCCATTTTTACTCCTTTTTACTGTATTGAACTTATACACATTATCTGTAAAATCGCAATATTACGAAAATGAAAACCTCTTTGTGGGCGGCCTTGTAGGAGGCGGTAACTTTACGCAAGTTGATGGAGATAATTTTGCAGGTTATCATAAGGCAGGTTGGAATGCAGGTGCCATTTTGTATACGGGCATTGGCGAAAAAATTGCTGTGAGTTTTGAAATACTTTATTCGCAAAAAGGAAGCAGGGCTGGAAACAATCAAGTACCTAAACTTGCCAATGATAGACAAACAGTCATTACTGATTATAAAATACGTTTAAGCTATGCCGAATTTCCTTTATTGTTGAATTATTTCGAAAAGCGAAAAAGTAATTTTGGTGCTGGATTAGCCTATGGGCAACTGGTATCTAGCAGAGAAACCTATAAAGATGGTTCTGGAGCCACTTATGAAAAAGAAGCTAAATTATTCCCTTTTAGAAAGTATGATTTAAATTTTGTCATGAGCGGGAATGCCCATGTTTGGCAAGGATTTTATTTTAATCTCCGTTTTCAATATTCGTTGCTTTCGATACGGAAGGCTTCTAATTACATTACCGGCAGAGAGCAACAATTCAATAATACTTGGTGTGCGAGGGTGATGTATTTGTTTTAGTTATACAAAACTATGCAAGTACTAATATTGGTTT
>CAZSUF010000043.1:0-3142 GCA_964609875.1 uncultured Bifidobacterium sp. | reverse complement strand
CATTTTCACTTAGACTTCAAATTTTATACCTTCGCTGCATGCAAATCCCTTGTTCAAAAGATGAATTATTGATACTTGAAAAAGTGGCATTTGCTTCGCGTAAACTCAATTTGCCAGCTTATGTTATTGGTGGCTTTGTGAGAGACAAACTCCTTGACCGAAAAACAAAAGACATTGATATTGTTTGTCTTGGAGATGGCATTGAATTAGCTGAACAAGTAGCCTTATTGTTCAAATCTAAACCTACAGTGGCTGTGTTTAAACATTATGGTACAGCTCAAATAAAAGTGGATGATGTTGATATTGAATTTGTAGGAGCACGTAAAGAATCGTATCGTGAAGAAAGTCGCAACCCTGATGTATTACCTGGCACTTTAGAAGACGATCAAAATCGTAGAGATTTAACCATCAATGCACTCGCTGTTAGTTTAAATAAAGAAGATTATGGTCAAATCTTAGATCCTTTTCAGGGCTTGGCTGACATGGAATCGAACATATTACGAACCCCTTTAAATCCTCATGATACCTTTAGTGACGATCCATTAAGAATGATGCGTGTAATACGATTTGCATCACAATTAAACTTTATTATTGAGCCGAAAACTTGGCAAGCCATCAAGGATATGGCTGAACGAATTCGCATTATTTCTAAAGAAAGAATTTGTGATGAATTAAATAAAATTTTACTTTCTAAAAAACCTTCCATCGGTTTCGATCACTTATTTCAAACGGGCTTATTAAAAATCATATTTCCTCAACTCAACGATTTAGCCGGTGCAGCCTATCAAGATGGCATAGGACACAAGGACAATTTTTATCATACCATTCAGGTGGTAGATCAAATCAGTCATGATACGGAAAATTTATGGTTACGTTGGGCAGCCTTACTTCATGATATTGGAAAACCAGCCACTAAGCAATTTGAAACAGGCCATGGTTGGACCTTTCACGGACATGAATGGATTGGTTCTAAAATGGTTCCGAGTATTTTTAAAGAACTTAAATTACCACTCAATGAGCATATGCGTTATGTGCAGAAGATTGTTCAACTTCATCACAGACCAGTAAGTTTAACTAAAGATAATATCACAGATAGTGCAGTCAGAAGATTATTGTTTGATGCAGGCGAAGAGATAGATGATTTAATGAAACTTTGTAACGCTGATATCACCTCGAAGAATGTAGTTAAAGTACAACGCTTTAGAGAAAACTTCGACATGGTTAGTCAACGAATTCGTGAAGTAGAAGAATCTGATCAAATTCGTAATTGGCAACCACCTATTACTGGTGAAATTATTATGCAAACTTTTGGACTATCACCAAGCAAAATAGTGGGCGATATTAAAATTGCAGTTCGAGAAGCGATTTTAGATGGACTCATTGGTAATAATTATCAAGAGGCCTATGATTATATGATTCTAAAGGCAAAAGAATTAAATATTCAACCATTGTAGTATGTTTGTAAACTAACACTAGATTATGTCTTTACTAAAATTTAAAGTAAGCTGGGAAGAAGATGATGCTACCTTTCGCAATATAGAAATTGTTTCTAGCCAAAATTTCTTTGAATTACACACTTGTATAAAAACAGCTTTTTTACTTCCTGCAGATATGGAAGCTTCTTTTTTTGTAAGCAACGACAAATGGCTTAGAGAAAAAGAAATATCTTCAACAGTTGAAAAAAATCTACGCGATGCACCTGCCTTAAGCATGAAACGCACACCCTTGGGCGCTCTTGTCATTCAGCCCGACCAACGATTTATTTATGATTGTTTGCATGTCAAAAAATGGTGTTTCCATTTAGAAATCACCTCGTTAAAACCAGTGCCTGAAATCATGAAGAACTACCCTATTTGCGTAAAAAGCGAAGGTGTTTCTCCAAGTCAATTTGGTATTACAGGCAGAGAAAAAGATGCTGTGTTAGAAATCGAAGAAAAGTATGATTTAGCCGGCGATGAAGAAGGATTTGGCGACGAAGGCGATGATACAGATTCAACAACAGAAGATCAAGACTCAGGTGCTGATGATTCTTACACAGATGAAATTTAATTTTTTATCTAGATCCATGTCGCTTTGAAATTGCTCATCGTAATAGGCGGACCTACAGCTAGTGGCAAAACAAATTTAGCCATTCAACTAGCTACCCATTTTCAAACAGAAATAGTTTCGGCAGATAGTCGTCAGTGCTATCGTAAAATGAATATTGGCGTAGCTAAACCTAGTCCCGAAGAATTAGCATTAGTAAAACATCATTTCATCAATTCGCATAGTATCCATGATGAAGTGTCTGCCGGAAAATTCGAGAAATATGCCCTTGATATATTATCCAAGGTATTTGAACAACATGATATAGCCATTTGTGTTGGCGGCACAGGACTTTATATCAAAGCGCTCTGCGAAGGTATCGATGAAATGCCTCCTATCAATGAAATTATCAGAAAACAACTGTTGGCTGAATATGAAAAATATGGCTTGAGCTGGCTGCAAGAAGAAGTAAAGAAATTTGATCCTGCACTATTTTCTAGCGTAGACCAACAAAATCCACATCGTCTTTTGCGTGGACTCACTTTTATTCAATCAACCGGTCAATCTATTACAGAGTATCAACAACAGCAAATCAAAGTAAGACCTTTTCAGATCCTACAATTTAATCTCAATATAGAACGACCTGTATTATATCAACGAATTGAAGACAGAGTAGACGCCATGATGGTTGCCGGATTAGAAGCAGAAGTGAAATCACTGCTTCCCTACCAACAACTTCAAAATTTAAAAACCGTTGGGTATCAAGAACTTTTTAATTTTTTTAATGGCCAAACTAGCAAAGAAGAAGCCGTATTAAAAATTAAACAACACACACGCAATTACGCAAAAAGACAAATCACATGGTTTAATCATCAATCGAATTTTATTAAAATTCAACCTGAAACTGCTTTTAAAAATGTAATTGAAACCATTACAAATGTAAAAAATAAGTAATATCCCTTATATTTACCTGATTTTATGAGCCTACCCAATTTATGATTGAAGATTCAACCACAAGGGATGTATATGATCTTATCGCCGAATTTGCCAAAGCGTCGAATCCTTCTATCACAGATACTGAGATTCAGCAGCAGTTTCCTGCACCCAAAACTGAAGA
>CAZSUF010000042.1:0-18540 GCA_964609875.1 uncultured Bifidobacterium sp. | reverse complement strand
TTCAAGTACGAGATGCGCAGGGCTAACATCTCGAACAGCGTTGTTATTATCAATTGCCTGGGCAGTTTGAAAGGCTGCATACTTTTAAAAACTTTGATTTTATCACTTAAATTATGTTGATTGCTTTTTATTATCAAGTGAATATGATTTAACAACATGACACTTACAAAAAAATTTATTCTTTAATTTCTTGACCATACTTAAAACTATCCAATACGATATCAACATACAATTTTATAATAAAATATCAATCCATTGCCGAACAATAAACGTTACATAAAAAAGACCATCTTTTTCGAAAAAAAATTAATATTCTTGGCAGGTATATACCTGCTTTATTTTTAGTACGAGATGCGCAAGGCTAACAGCTCGAACAGCGTTAGTACTAGTGGTTGTAGAGTCAACACCTTTGTAAGATGCAAATGGAAAGGAAAGTAAACATTGTGGCTTTAACAAAATGAAAGTTATGGAAACACATCAATCTAAGGAAATAACACAAGCTTTTGGCGAAATGATAGAACCAAAATGCATCGTTTTCTCAGATAAAAGCACAAGCACTATTGATTTAAAAGACATAATGGAAGTTCATTACACTGAATTATCTAGTAAAGAAACAACTAAGAGTAAACTGAAATGGGTACACATTGCAACTAGCAACGCCAAGCGTATCTTCAATGAAATCTATCAAAAAATAAGTTTAAAGTATATACAACTCTATCTCAATGAATTCTGCTACAAGCTCAACTTAAGATACTTCAGGACTAGATTATTCAGTAGATTAACTTTAACAATGGTAAAATATTTATTAGGCATAAATACGATGATTCAATATATTTGGCTTCAAATTCCTTAGGATTCTCTATGAAATACTATTGGTTCAACCTCGCCAAGTTGTGGTCACCTGCTATTTTGTTGTTCCTGCTCTTCGGTTTGCAGGTTTACAGCCAACCCCAAATCATTTCCTTCTCCCCTAGTTCTGGCCGGCCGGGCACATTGCTCAGTATAAATGGGACCAATCTGGGTAGTGCAAATACTCTTTCCGTAGGAGGCGTGCCCGCCCTTATCCTACAAAACAACAACACGACAGTGACAGCCTTGCTGATGCCGGGAAGCAACAGCGGCAATTTACAGATCACCACACCCGGAGGTAATGCCAGCTCCTCAAATCCATTTACTGTTTCGCAGCAGGTTCCGACCTTTTCGGCATGGGGAGGAAAATTGCTTGGAACTTCATCAAGTCCGAACCCAAGTGCCCAGGGCACGCGAGTAGCGGCCAATGCCGATGGTTTTTTCATTGCATCCGGCGGTCCAGATTACCTTGGTTTTGACGGTGCAGGATGGATTTTTCACCATAACGGTTTTTGGCAGGAGGAAGCACACGAATTGATTGGGAATTTGACGAATGTGGATCCCAAGCTAGGCCGATCCATTGTCTTGAGTGCCACTGGCCAGATTATGGCCATAGGCGGTCCTAACTTTTCAGCAGCAGGAGGAATACCTGGCGGTGCCTACGTGTATAAACGAAACAACGGAAATTGGAGCCAGTACGGCAGCGTTCTTATGCCATCGGTGGCCATTGGAAGTCTGATATATATGGGCACTGGTATGGCCATGAGCGCCAAAGGCGAACGTGTGGTTTGCGGCGGTCCGGCCCACAACCTCGTCAGTGGCGGAGTATGGACCTTTGAAGACAATATGGTCAATAATACCTACGAACAATCGGGAAATGTGTTGGAACCAAGTGGTCTGGATATGTTTGCTGCCTTCGGATCCTCCTTGGCCCTCAGTGCTGATGGAAACTTACTGCTCGTGAGCGCTCCTGATGATCTGGGTGGACTAGGTTCGCTGCTGACGTACAGCCGATCGGGAGCAAGTTGGGTTCAACAGGGCCCTAAAATTCAGGGCCTGGGGGCAGACACAAGTACGCACTTGGGGCACTTCCTTGACCTAAGTGCCGACGGGAAGGTAGCTGCAGTAGGGGCTTATCGTGAAAACGGTGAAGCCGGAGCTGTATATCTTTTCCGCCGTAACGGGAATACGTGGACACAGGACAGCAAACTAACCTGCCCAGTGGCTGGCCTCACCCAATTCGGAAAAACCCTTGGCCTGAGTGCCGATGGAACCTTGCTGGTGGTTGGGGCTCCTATGGTTGCACCCGCAGGTCGCGCCTACATTTTTGCCTATAATGGCACCTCTTGGGCACCCATTGGATTGCCTTTAGAACCAGACAATTCACCCTTTCCTGGAAAGCGCTTCGGTGAAGGGGTCGACCTCAGCCTAGATGGCACAACCCTTGTTGCCGGCTGTCCCGGTGAAGACACTCTTGAAGGAACCGTATATGTTTTCAGAGACAATACGGCATCAGAAATTCCGGAAACCATTGGGAAGAAACGCATAAGCCTTTATCCGAACCCAGCTAGCAATATGGTTAAGATAGATGCATTTGATTTGGGAATCAGCAGTATAGACTTGCTGGATATCCACGGCCGAAAAAAACGCCCCACGCGTCACTTAAACGGTGGTTCAAGAAGTATATTGCTTGATATTGCAGATCTTCCTTCAGGATTTTACTTAATCAGGGTGACCGGATTGGATGGTCAACTGGCACTGTTGAAGCTATATAAGAATTAACGCATTCATGCACATCGAAACCATCCGCGACTACACCCTCACCCTCCCCTAGGTCAAAGAATCCCTGCCCTTCGGCCCCGGTGTCATCGTGTTCATCACATAGGGCCGCATCTTCCTCCTGCTCCCCTTGAATACCGAGGGTTTGCAGTACAATCAAGTGCGCACAACGCTGTTCGAGAATGTTGGCGATGCGCATCTCGTACTCGAAATAATACAGATTTCAATTTGTCTAAAAACCAGTAGTGCTGTTCGAGTTTAACCCAATGAAGAGACCTTTCATTTAAACTCGAACAGCGTTGATGTATAAAGTAATATTAAAATGAATGAGATCAAGAATGAATGATGTTGCTTGTATTGCGGCAACGATTGCAGTGAAAAGCCCGCATACCGAGAGGCTTCTCAAAACTTTATTTGATACGACATATGATAGCCGATTCGGTAGAGGACTTGGAACGGAAAGCGTGTGTGCCGCCCAAACTATTTTAAAACCATATATAGTAAAGCCAACATAGAGTTTAATTCCTTCTTAATCTTTAGGCTCCCACAACTGAATTTTATTTCCTTCGAGATCTAAAATATGTACAAACTTGCCGTAATCAAATGATTCTATATTATCGACTATGGTTACATTTTCTTTTCTTAATTCTTCGACTAAGGCCTCTAAATTTTCGACTCGATAATTAATCATGAAGTCTTTGGCTGAAGGTTCAAAATATTTTGTGCTCTCGTTAAAAGGATTCCATTGGGTGACTCCTTTTTTGGTACTATCCTCTAATTCGCGCCATTCGAAACTTGTTCCATAGGGCGTGGTATCAAATCCAAGATGAGTTTTATACCATTCATTCGTTGCTTTGGGATCTTTACATTTAAAAAAAATGCCTCCAATGCCTGTTACTTTTTTCATAGTAGAATGTGTTGTTTTTAAGCTATTTAGTATGATGATAAAAGTTTAACCTATACATTTACTATCGTCCCCAGCCGAGCCAATCATTTGCATTTGCTGCTAACATCAATCCAAGCAAAATCACCATGCCTACTACTTGAGCATATTCCATCACTTTTTCGTTTGGCTTGCGTTTGGTAATCATTTCATACAAAGTAAATACCACATGCCCTCCATCCAATGCAGGAATAGGTAACAAATTCATGAAGGCCAATATGATGGAAAGCAAGGCTGTCATACTCCAAAATGATTCCCAATCCCACACGCCCGGAAAGGCATTGGCCATGGCTTTAAAGCCACCTAGTCCTTTATAGGCACCTGTTCTGGTATTAAAGATCAATCTAAATTGATCAATGTAAGAGGCTAACTTACTTTTGGTTAAAGTAAATCCAGCTGGAATACATTCAAGTATATTATAGTCTTTGTGCACTTGTTTAATATAACCTAAACTATCCATCACATCAAAATCTCCTACAATTGGAATACCTAGTCGAAGGTCATCCATTAAATCAACCCGAATTTGTGCTGGCTTACCATCATGCACAAGATCTACTTTTACCTCCTTTAACATAGGTCTAATTCTAAACTTCAATCTATCTACCCATTGAATATAAAAATCTACTGAGTCAGGAACTATGGATAATAATGTAGATCGTATTTCATCATAATACTGAATAGGATGTCCGTTTATAGCTTTAATGACATCTCCTTCTAATCCACCAAAATGTCTGTAATTCGAACTGTCCGGTCCAAATTTTCCTACAATAGCAGGCACACGAGGCATTATCATCATGCCTTTCTTTTTATTTTCTATTAAATCACCGATTAAACTTTCGGGAAATTTTAGTGTAATTTCTTTACCATCTCTTTTCACAACAGCCGTGCTGCTAGTAAAGACTTTATAGGTTGCATCATTAAAATACTCCACAGGTTCTCCATCTGTAGAAATCAATTGATCTCCAGGTTTTAAGCCAATCTTATACAATAAACTATCTTGAAAGGCAATCCCATATTTCAGACTATTCATCGGGATTTTTGTATCACCCCATACAAATAAAACCATCGCATAAATCAAGATGGCCAACAATACATTCACAATGATACCTCCTAACATGATAATTAATCTTTGCCAAGCTGGTTTGCTTCTGAACTCCCAAGGTTTAGGCTCTTCATTCATGGCATTTTTATCCATGCTTTCATCTATCATTCCAGAAATTTTCACATAACCTCCCAAGGGAAGCCAGCCAATACCATATTCTGTATCGTTTATTTTTTTCTTGAATAATGAAAACCAAGGATCAAAAAATAAATAAAACTTTTCTACACGACAACCAAACCATTTAGCCGTAATATAATGCCCAAATTCATGCAAGATGACCAAAATACTTAAAGACAAAAGCAATTGTCCTGCTTTTACACCTACTACCGCCCATTCTATTTGTAATAAATTCATATGTTGTTACTTAATTAAAGAAGTTGCTAGCAATCTAGTTTCCGTATTGCTATGTATATAATCGTTTAAAGTTGGTTTTTCGATGAAAGTCATTTTTTCTAAACAAGCTTCAATGATATCACTCATTTCAAGAAAGCCTAATTTATTTTTTAAAAAAGCTTCC
Organism: uncultured Bifidobacterium sp.; assembly: GCA_964609875.1. Taxonomy (GTDB): domain Bacteria; phylum Bacteroidota; class Bacteroidia; order Chitinophagales; family Chitinophagaceae; genus OLB11. The sequence goes on along the minus strand of CAZSUF010000042.1, from coordinate 13,350 downwards.
ACAACGACTTCGTTTGCCGCATTTAAAACGCAAGGCGAATTTCCTCCTTTGAACATGGCATCAGAAGCTAATGCTAAATTTCTAAAGGTTTTAGTATCTGCTGCTTCAAAAGTTAATGAAGCAAAATTTTTAAATTGAAATCTTTTAAAATCATTTGGAATTCTATGCGGAAAACCTAAGGCATATTGAATTGGCAATTTCATATCTGGCAAACCAAGTTGGGCCTTTAAGCTTCCATCTTCGAATTGCACTAAAGAATGAATAATAGATTGCGGATGAACCACTACTTCAATTTGTTCGTTCTTTAATCCAAACAACCACTTGGCTTCAATCATTTCTAATCCTTTATTCATCAGACTTGCAGAATCGATGCTAATTTTAGCTCCCATCACCCAATTCGGATGTGCAAGTGCATGATCCTTTTTTACATTAATCAGGAAGTTTGGTTTTTTCCCTAAAAATGGGCCTCCGGATGCAGTTAAAATAACTTTCTCAATGGGGTTATGTGCTTCACCTACCAAGCATTGAAAAATGGCTGAGTGTTCACTATCCACGGGAATAATGGTCCCTTTCTTTTCATGTAGCACTTGCGTTACTAAATCACCTGCGACTACTAAGGTTTCCTTATTAGCTAATGCCACTGTTTTACCTTGTTCTAAAGCTGCTAAGGTAGAAGACAAGCCTGCATAGCCCACTATGGCTGCAAGCAAAATATCATAAGTATCACTCGCAGCAATTTCTATCAGAGAGGCTTCGCCTGCAAATACTTTGATTGGTTGACCACTTAAGGCTGTTTTTACTTTTTCGTAATTTTTTTCTTCTGTAACAATTACCAAATTTGGCTGATAAGTCAAGGCTTGCTGTATTAATAACTCAACATTGTTATGTGCAGAAATTACTTCCAGAGAAAATAAATCTGTATTGGCATTGATTACCTCTAAAGCCTGTGTTCCAATAGAACCTGTACTGCCAAAAATTGCGACTCTTTTCTTCATATACTCTTTTCCCAAAAATGAGTCGCGAAAATACAAAGATTGAATCATAACAAGAAAAGGAATAATCGTCAGGCAAGATAATTCTATCAGTTCAAAGTGTTTGTCAAACATGATGAAAGATAAATGGAGGATTTGTCGACATATTTCATACTTTTATCCCATGAACTAAAGCGATTCTTTGAAGCATATTCTACCCAAAGCCTTTATCAACAAGGATTGTATTCAAATATCATTTAATGATGTTGAATTCAATTTGTTAATTTTCAAAAGACTAACTAAACCATTGGTTAATCTCTCAGTCAAAGGCGCCATAAAAAATTAATATCATGAAATACCAAAAAATGAAATTCGGACTCATCATCCTTGCACTTGGCACTAGCCTTATTTTCAACGCTTGCCGAAAAACCACATCCTCTAAAGACAATGATACAGAAACCGCTAAGGATAACGCCTTAGGTGATTTTGTCTATTCAGACGCCTTAAATATTGCAGATGATGCTTCTACAGTGAATTCTGGAGATAATTTAGGAAGTTATAAAACATCAAGCAACTGTGCTGTTGTTACCCATGATACGTTAAGTACCCCCAAAACGATAACTGTTGATTTTGGTCCAACCAATTGTTTATGTAATGATGGCCGAAACCGAAGAGGAAAAATATTGGTTAGTTACACCGGAAAATATCGTGATGCCGGACATTTACATACCATCACCTTCGACAATTACTTTGTCAATGACAATCAAGTTTTAGGAAGTAAATCAGTGACGAATATGGGATTGAATTCGTCAGGACAAACTTATTTTAATATTGTTGTCAATGGATTAATCATCAGAGCTACTACTTTAGATTCAGTCATTTGGAATTCAAATCGTACCCGAACTTGGACTCAAGGAGAATCAACTATGATGCGTGCCGATGATGTATACGAAATTTCTGGAAGTGGCAGTGGTCAAAGAGCCAATGGAACTGCCTATACCATGACAATAACGCAACCACTAGTAAGAGCAGTTGCTTGTTCTTGGATTCAATCTGGCAAAATAGACATACAACCAGCCAACAGACCGGTCCGCCAGATAGATTTTGGTGCTGGAGGATGTGACAATCAGGCTACAGTAACGATCAATAATGTGACTTATAATATTACTTTAAACTAAATATAAGAAGTTTGTAGTACAAGCTGCCTTCGTGTAGAAGGCAGCTTTTTTTATATAGAACTAGATTTTTAAGTAAAAAACTATACCCATTTCCTTCAATTGTACTATTTTAGACGTTTAATTCAATGTTTGCATTATATGAAGCACCGTATTCTCCATTTCTCACTCCTAGCAGCTGCCTTTGCAGGCTTATTTCAACTTTCTTCTTGTGTACGAGAAAGAGATACTGATGTTTCTGTGGCTGAGCAACAAGTGATGGGTGAATTTATTTATTCAAATGCCTTAGAGATTGCAGATGATGCAGCCACAAAAAAGACTGGCGAAAATTTATCTAATTTTAAAACTAGTGGTTATTGTGCAAGTATTACGCACGACGATGTAAGCATGCCAAGAATTATCATCATAGATTTCGGTCCTATTAATTGTATGTGCAATGATGGACGAAATCGAAAAGGGAAAATAGTTGTAAGCTATACTGGCAATCAATATCTAGATTCTAATGGCGAAGTTTCGATCAAATTTGATCAATATTTTGTGAATGACTATCAGGTTTTTGGCACTAAAACTGTCACCAATAGAGGTCATAATTTATTAGGCCAACCTTATTATGATATTAAAGTAGCTGGCAAGTTCCTTAAGCCCAATGTATTAGATACTTTAGTTTGGAATGCAGACCGTATCCGAACTTGGACGCAAGGATCAGAAACACCAGTTTGGGGTGATGATGTATATGAATGGACAGGCACAGGTAATGGCATGAACGAGTTTAAAATGTATTATTCCATGGTGATTTCAAAACCTTTAGTCAAAGAGCAAGGTTGTAGATATGTACAAAAAGGTAAAATTGAATTGCAAGCTCAAGGCAAGGCCATGATTTCGCTTGATTATGGAGATGGCAATTGTGATACAGGCGCTACAGTACTTATGAATAATAAGTCATACCATATTGAATTATAAAATCCTTGCACATTTCTTCAAATTGAATGTAAGAACAGTTGAAGAAAGTTACAGACCCTGAGTTTTAGCCCTGATTGCAGCAAGCTACCGTGTAGCGCGAAAAGCAGGAATCAAGCTGAATAGAGTTAATTGGTTGAGCTTCAAAATCCTTATTGGATAAAACTTAGAATCTATAGCCTAAAGCCATATGAAATTGTGCGGCAAAAGTGACATTGTTTAAATCAGAGCTAGTTGTTTTTCTTCTATCATAATAATTAATGCCAATACCGCCATCAATACCAATATAGAATTGTTTCATTAAAGTAAAATTGGCTGTTTGGTTTAATAAAAATCCAAAGTGTTGGCGATTAGTTATAATATCAACTTGTTTTGAGATACCTGTTGCCGGATCATACACATAATCGAATTTCTTTTCTTTACCACTTCCATACATAATAGAAGGTGCAATGGCATAACGTGCAGTGCCTGTATTTTTAGTCGGATACAATTTAATTTCTAAACCAACATTGGTATAAGGGCTACCTAATGCTATCATCACAGGAACCGATAAACCGATGTATTCATTGACTAATCTTTCATAGGAAAACCCAATACCAACATTATTATCAGGAATGGCATATACAGGACAAAACGAAAGAATATTTTTACCAAGAGGTTTTGATGCGTTTTCTGCTGAACCTTGTGCTGATGTATTTTGTATTGCCAACAACATAAGTACACTGATGATAAGCAATGAATTGATTTGTATTTTTTTCATGTGTATTTTTTTACAAATTTAACTTGATTATTGAATATTACACAAAGAGGATGTTAAACATCATAATTATAGTAAATCGCTTGGGAGTTCTGTATGATTCTAAATTAATAAAAGTATTTTTGGCAAAAAACTACCCTATGCCTATAAAGCATATTATTCTATTTATTGGATTTTATTTTTTAAGTGTTCAACTTGGATTCACTCAACCCGCTAATAAAACTGTTAAACTTCCAAAGCCTATAGACCCAGCACAAAATTGGGTTGATAGTATTTATTCTTCTCTCTCAATGGAGCAAAAAATTGGACAATTGTTTATGGTGGCGGCTTATTCTGGTGGGGAGAAATACAATCAAACGCTCATTGAAAAATTAATTCGAGAAAATGGTATTGGTGGACTCATCTTCATGCAAGGCACGGCTGCAGCACAAGCCAATCAGACAAACAAATACCAACACCTTTCGAAAACCCCACTGTTGATTGCCATGGATGCTGAATGGGGTTTAGGCATGCGATTAACAGGGATAAGAGATATGCCTAGACAAATTATGTTAGGCGCTATGAAAGATAGTACTATAGTATATAAAATGGGTAGTGCCATTGCCAATCAATGCAGACGACTTGGTGTGCATGTTGACTTTGCTCCAGTGGTAGATATCAACAACAACCCTAATAATCCAGTGATCAATTTCAGATCATTTGGGGAGAATAAATATAAGGTGGCTAATTATGCCTTACAATATATGCGTGGATTGCAAGACAATGGCATCATGGCATGTGGCAAACATTTTCCTGGACATGGGGATACAGAAACAGACTCGCACAAAGATTTACCAGAAATCAATAAATCCTTAGCTGAACTTAAAAACCTTGAGCTCTACCCTTTTCAGTCCATGATAGACAATGGCATTCAATCTATGATGGTAGCTCATTTACAAGTACCTGCTTTAGATAAAAAAGAACATACACCCACTACCTTATCAAGTAATACCATCACTAATTTATTAAAAAATGATATGCACTTCAAGGGATTAGTTTTTACAGATGCCTTAAATATGCAAGGCATTGCTAAATATTATACGCCTGGAGATATTGATTTAAAAGCCTTTCAGGCTGGCAATGATGTATTACTCTTTTCGCAAGATGTACCTACCGGTGTAGAAAAAATTAAAGATGCATTAGATGAAGGAATTATTTCAGCCTCAAGACTAGAAGAAAGCGTGAAGAAAATTTTAATGGCAAAATATCAAGCAGGTCTTTATACTTATAAAAATATAGATACCACTTCTATCAACGATGATTTAAATGAATATATTTCTCCTATCAGACAACAAGTAGCGGAGGCGGCTATCACTTTATTGAATGATCCTTATCAGGTTATTGATAAGATTAAAAGAAATGCTACTAAAAAAATTGTGTATGTTGGAATCGGTACAAGTAGCGAAACCCATTTTACTAAAAAATTAAAAGATTATGGCATAGCTGATATTCGATTTGCACCGACGAATGCAAGTGATATCAAATCTTTTATCCGAGAAATCAATCAAGCTGAAGTTATTATTGTAGGCATCCATAATTTAACTGGATATCCAAATCAGCAATTTGGTTTAGATAAAAATGAAATCGCCTTAGTGCAGGAAATTAATCAACTGAAAAAATCGATGTTTGTGTTGTTCGGCAATCCTTATGCCGTGAAATATTTTTGTGATACCAAAGGTTTAATGATAGCCTATGATGAAGCCACAGAAACACAGGAAGCTGCTGCAAAGATTATTACAGGACAAATCAAAACTAAAGGAAAACTGCCTGTAAGTATTTGTCCAAATTATGGATTTGGCGAAGGTATCGTTTCATTAACCACTTCATTGGGCGAAGTGGTGGATACTTTAAAATACAGTAAGCAAAATAAAACTATACAACAAGATCCACGCTTTCAATCTTCGAATATATTTAAAAAGGACTTACCCTTAGAATGTTGTGTAAGTCCAAATGCACTTGGCATCAATATTCAGGAACTTGATAAATTAGACGACTATTTAGCCTCTGCTGTGAAAGGTGGAATTTTCCCAGGTTGTAGAATTTTGGTTGCCAAAGAAGGAAAAGTGTTTTATGATAAATCATTTGGTTATCTCAAGAATGATAAACGAAACACAGTAGATATTAATACCGTATATGATATTGCGTCTGTAACCAAAGTTGCGGCAACAACTGTTGCGGTGATGAAATTATATGAAGAAGGTAAACTTGATTTGAATGCCAAATTAGGTCGTTATTTATCTAGCACAAAAGGAACTGATAAAGAATATTTAGTCATCAAAGATATTTTGCTACACCAAGCAGGACTCAAATCTTGGATCCCTTTTTATAAAGAAACACTAGATAGCTTTAAAAGACCCGACCCTGCCATATATAGCAAAACAGAATCTGGAAAGTATACGATTAAAGTAGCTTCAAATTTATACATGAGACGAGATTGGGTTGATACGATGTGGAAACGAATTTTATATTCTCCAATAGAAAACAGAGGCAAATATGTGTATAGCGATTTAGATTTTATTATTCTTCAAAAAGTAGTAGAAACCATTTCAAAGCAACCTTTAGATGAATATGTGAAAGAAAATTTTTACAAACCTTTAGGGATGAAATTCACCGCCTTTCAACCAAAAAGAAATTTAGCTAATATAGAAATAGCACCTACAGAAAATGATGATTATTTCAGGTACCAAACCGTTGAAGGGTATGTGCATGATATGGGTGCTGCAATGTTTGGCGGGGTAAGTGGACATGCGGGCTTATTTACGACTGCAGGCGATTTAGGTATACTTTTTCAAATGCTTTTAAATGGAGGAATTTATCAGGGCAAAAGATACTTTCAACGTGCCACGGTTGATTTGTTTACTGCCAAAGGATCTTCAATTAGCCGACGTGGATTAGGATTCGACAAACCCGAATCAGTTGCAGGCAGAGGAAATCCTTGTGCAGAAAATGTATCCACTAAAGCATTTGGTCATCAAGGATTTACGGGTACTTGTGTGTGGGCCGATCCTGAAAATAATTTATTGTTTGTCTTTTTATCAAATCGAACATATCCGAGTGCAGAAAACAAAGCCATTAATCGAAATGGAGGCGTAAGAGAGAAAGCACAAACTTATATTTATAATTCTTTAGGTATTGCTTCTCGCTATAGAAAATAAATAAAATACCATTTAGAGGGTATGTTTTCATAAATTATTTGCTCTACATTTGCTCTCATAAAAATAAAATTACAATGAGAAAATTAGTCAACATGTCAATTGCCATCATGATTTTACTTGGCAGTCAACTTCACATGAATGCACAAGGTCGCGCTGGCAGAGAAGGAGGAGGTTCGGAATACGACCCAATGGCAAAACCCAATATTGTCAAATTAAATCTTACTTCATTAGCCTTCAAAAATATTTCATTGCAATATGAGCGTATTTTAGGAAACAAAATTTCTGTGGCTTGTAATGTGAGATTAATGCCTAAAACCTCACTTGTATTTTCTAACACCATTGATAATGCTTCAGGTTCAGATTCTGTAAATTTAGGAGATTGGAAAGCAGGAAGTATATCATTTGCACCTGAATTTAGATTTTATCCTAAACATGCAGGTAAAGGATTTTACTTAGCCCCTTATTTCCGTTATCGCAACATGAATGTAGATTTGCCCGTGAACTACGTTGATGATAATAATAAGCAACAAAATGTTACAGCCACTGGAAAATTCAATACATATATTGGTGGTTTGATGATAGGTAGTCAGTTTAACTTAGGACCTATGGTTACTTTAGATTGGTATATTATCGGCATTCAATATGGTGTTACGAATGGTGATATCACCTTGAAAACAACACAAACCTTAAGCGCCAATGACCAAGCTGATATTAAATCAACTTTCCAAGATATTAAAGATGCCTCTAATGCCTTCAATGACATCACTTATTCTACTAACCCGAATGGAGGTACAATTGGTGGTAAATATGGTATGTTAGGCTTCCGTGGATTTGGATTGAATCTTGGATTTAAATTCTAAATTTTACTTAACAACGTATAAAAAAAACCACCTTATGGGTGGTTTTTTTTATGCTTTCAAGTGACGTTTATTTTTTCATAGCCTTTTCAATTTCTTCGGTAGTGATTGGCATCGCTTTAAACAAATCAAGATTGCCAGATTTGGTTACCCAGAAATTATTTTCTATTCGAATACCTATTTGTTCTTCTTCCACATAAATGCCTGGCTCGATGGTAAATACCATGCCTTCTTTGATGGGCGTATTTCTTGTACCAAGATCATGCACATCAATACCTAAATGATGTCCGAGTCCGTGGTAGAAGTATTTTCGACAAGCTCTATTATCAGGTGATTCGTTTTTAATATCTTCTTTTGTCAACAAGCCAATTTTCAATAATTGCTTGTTCATTTCTAACTCTGCACTCGCTGTAATTTCCAACCAAGTTATGCCTGGTTTTAATAATTTCTTTGCATGCATATGTACTGCTAAGCAAGCATCATAAATTTCTTTCTGACGCTTGGTAAATTTTCCATTTACTGGAATGGTTCGAGTTAAGTCTGCACAATAATTTCCGTACTCAGCACCAAAATCCATTAAGATTAATTCGCCTGATTTACATTCTTGGTTATTCTCTACATAATGCAAAATTCTAGCACGATCACCGCTGGCTAGGATACAACCATAAGCATGACGAGTAGCTCTATTGCGTAAAAATTCATGGGTAATTTCAGCTTCAATTTCATATTCCATCACACCAGGCTTGATGAATTTGCAAACACGCATCAAGGCTTTATGGGTAATGTCTACAGCTTGTTGTAATACTTCTACTTCTTGCTTGGTTTTGATCGCACGAAGTTCTTTCATAATCCTAGCAGCTCTTTCATACTTGTGCAATGGAAATCTTTTCATGATTTCATTTACGTAAATCAGATCTATTCGAGGAAGTGTATAATCTAGTCTGTCGTTTTCATTGGAATCTAAATACACATATTCAGCATGATGCATCCATGCTTGTAATAAGGTGTCTAATTGATCGAGAAAAATTACGGTATTGATACCTGAGATGGCAGTAGCTTCAGCTTTCGTTAATTTGTGTCCTTCCCATTTTTCCAACACTTCATTAGGTCGTAAAATAACCAATACCTCTTGAAAGTTTTTATCTGGATTTTCTGGATAAAGAATCACCATCGTTTTTTCTTGTACCACACCAGAAAGCCAAACAACTTCTGAGTTTTGTTTTAAATGATATTGTGCATCTCCATTTTCAGGCAAATTCGGATGAGCATGAAAAATGGCGATGGCATTTTTTTTCATGGCTTTGGCAAAGCGAGTTCTGTTTTGTGTAAACAATTTGGAGTCTAGGGTATGGTATTTCATTCAACTATTTTAAGTGCACGAAAATAAACAAAAGTTTAATCTATATGCGCATGATACTGATAAATAAAAATGGAGTTGAGCTTCAGCGTTAAAAATCAGGTAGAGATGCCCACATAAGCGTAATTTTGAAATTAGTTTTAATATATTTGTTGAATGAGTAAACCAAGATTATACTTTGATACTTCTGTTTTTGGTGGAATTTATGACATTGAATTCCAGCACGAAACAGAATTACTTTTTAAGATGGTTAAAGATGACCAAATAATTTGCGTGTACTCAGACTTATGCGAATACGAACTAGAAAATGCACCGGAAAAAGTTAAGGAACATTTTTTAAGTCTTAATCAACATCAAACAGAATTCTTAGAAATAACAGAAGAAATTAACCAGCTTGCAGAAGAGTATATTCAAGAAAAAGTTGTAGGGGAAACAAGTATTGACGATTGCAGACATATTGCCTGCGCAACAATAAATAAGGTTGACTATTTAATTAGTTGGAACTTTAAGCACATTGTCAACGTTTTTAGGATTCGTGGCTATAATGCCATCAACATTAAGAATGGACACATACAATTAGATATTCGTTCACCAAAAGAAATTATTACAAATGAATAGTAAACCTAACGTAAAGGAAAAAGAATTTGACACGGTTAAATTTTTCAGAGAAGTCAAAGAGAAAATAGCTAAGGAAACCAAAGGGATGACTTTTGCTGAATTTAAGAAACACTTAGATCAACGTAAATTGAAATTAGCGAAATAGAAATGCCAATCGCACAACAATGTATAGAACTTATGCCGGCTTTGGGAAGTCATTGAGCATGTTGATTCTATTCATCTTTTTCTGTATTAGGTCTATGGGTAGTCGAGTATTCCCTGACAATAAACAAGTTCTCTTATTCGTAACGAAGTGCATTGATCGGATTTAATTTACCTGCTTTTAATGCGGGATAAATACCTGCAGCTAAACCAACTACCAAACAAATACTTAAGCCTAAGCCTATCCAAAGCCAAGGTATTACAAAGGGTGCTTTAAAAACTAAAGACAATAAATTGCCAATCACCACCCCAATACAAATGCCTATGAGGCCTCCTTGTAAACTAATAATCACCGACTCTAATAAAAATTGAAGTTTAATGGTAGAGGCATTTGCACCAATAGCTTTGGCTAAGCCAATTTCACGAGTGCGCTCGGCCACAGATACCAACATGATATTCATTAATCCGATCGCTGCGCCTAGTAAGGTAATAAATCCTATAAGACTTGCAGAAAGCGTGATGTATTTTGAATTTTCAATCAGTGAATTAGCAATTTCATCATTCCTGTTTACAGAAAAATTAGGCATCTCCTCAGGTCGTAATTTTCTGGCGGTTCGCATCACAGCTTCTGCTTCATCACAAGCAAGATCCATGAATTTGATATCAGGCACCATCACACTAATCACACATGATTTTTGATTCATATTAAAATTTCTTCGTGCATTTTGCAAGCCTACCAGTACCATATTATCTGTTCTGTTAATCAAACTAGCCCCTTTACTTTCCATCACACCTAACACCCGATAAGGCGTATTACCCACATATAGAATTCCGTTTTCGGCTAAGGCTGCTTTACCAAAATATTTAGTCGCCAAACCATTGCCGAGTATACAACTATTAGCTCCTGAGTTTACATCCATGGAATTAAAATTTCTTCCAGCGGCCAAGCCTGTGCCTGATACTTTTAAATAATTTTCATCGGCGGCTAACACAATGACATTGGGGTTAGATTTTTTTTGATTGCGCTTCACAATAGCATTTCCATTGACCATGATATTAATACTTACACTGGCAGGAAATTGATATAAGCTACGGAATCGTTCTGCATCTTCGAGCTTGATGGGTGTAATCACTTCATTCTGGGTTGCTCGTTTTCTTTTCCCATGTTTTTTCGAATTAGACACCATGCTTTGTGTACTAATATTAAAGGTATTCGAACCCATGCTCGAAAAGTTGGTCATGATAGAACCTTTCAGCACTTCAATAATCGTGATGATGCCAATGAGTGCTGTGATACCAATTGCAATAATGGCAATAGTTAAATTGGCTCTGAGTGTATTGCTTTTAATGGCTTTACGAGCAAGCGAAATGATATCAAGGGTTTTCACGAGAAACCAAAGGTAAAAAAAAGCAAGGACTCGAGTACAGAATTATTTTGAAGCTCAGCAGATTCACTTTGTTCGGCTATCTTCCTGCTCTTCGCGCTACACGGTAGCTAGCTACGATCAGGGCTAAACCTCAGGGTCTGTAACATTCTTGAACTGAGAAATCACCCACTTTGCCGAATGTGGGTACCCCTATGGGTGGGGGGAGCTACCCCAAACCCGAACTGACTCAGCTTTTACCTGAGCCAGCTCAACTTTAAGGTGGGGAGGGGGTAGGCAAAAGCTCCGACGACCGAGCTTTGAGCTCGCTCGTAGGAGCTAACTAGGTGGGGGTACCCACCCTAAAGATAAGCTGGCTTAGCTTTTACATGCGACGGCTTACCTTAAAGATAGGCTGGGTTAGGTTGAGGGTGGGTTTTGGCGCAAAAAATCTTAACAGACGGAGCTAAGAAGTATTTATTGCTGCATGATGCGTTTGAGACTCTTCTTAGCATATGAGAAGACAATGTTTGCATGTGGCACTGGTTACAAACCTACGCCAGCCGGAGCAATATCACCCAATCGGATAAGGAAAAATAATTAGCGTTCACAATTTGTGAGCTCCAATTTATAACTATTACATTTACAAAATATAGAGATGGGATGGCAAAGCTTAGTTTACAAGCATTAGTAGTTGAAGAAAAAATATTAAATAAAATTTATTTTATTCGAGGAGAGAAAGTTATGATAGATAGGGATTTAGCAGAAATGTATGGTGTTGAAACAAGGACTTTGAATCAATCTATAAAAAGAAATATAAGCGCTTCCCAAAAGATTTCATGTTTCAATTAAATGAGAAGGAATATGCCAACTTGATATCACAAAATGTGACATCAAGTTGGGGAGGTGTAAGAAAAATGCCCTTTGCTTTTACCGAACAAGGTGTAGCTATGTTGTCTAGTGTATTAAATAGTGAAATAGCCATAGAAGTAAATATTAGAATTATAAGAGTGTTTACAAAAATGCGAGAGTATGCGCTTACCCATAAAGACATACTATTACATCTTGCGAAACTTGAGAAGGAAACAAAAGGCAATAGCAAGGACATAGAAAATATTTTTGCTGTGTTGAAAGAATTAATTGAGAAGCGCGAAAAGCCATTGATACCAAGGACTCCAATTGGCTTTGAAACAAAATCATCTAAAAAATAAAAAGGTACAGAGGCGCCTATGGTGCAAGCGTCCCGCTTGTTCCTAACTTTGAATAGCAACTCGCTTTTTAATTATAATTTAAAAACAAAACATACTGATGAATTTCCACTTGCTAGCGAGGTAATGGCGCAAAAAACCTTAACAGACAAACCTAAGAAATATTTATTACCTCATGAGGCATTTGAGACACTTCCTATCATCAGAAATGATAATGTTTAGATGTGGTACAGGTTGCAAACCTGCGCCAGCCGAAACAATATTATCCAATCGGATAAGAAAAAATAATTGACGTTCACAATTTGTGAGCTCCAATTTATAACTATTACATTTACAAAATATCGAGACAAAATTGCAAAAAATAGTTTACAAGCATTAGTATTAGAACAAAAAATACTGAATAGAATTTATGTGGTGAGAGGCGAAAAGATAATGCTAGATAATGATTTAGCAGAAATGTATGGAGTCGAAACAAAAAGATTAAAGGAATCTGTTAAAAGAAACCTTGATAGGTTTCCAAAAGATTTTATGTTCGTTTTAAATGAAAAAGAGTGGCTAAACTTGAGGACGCAAATTGCGACCTCAAGTTGGGGAGGTTCTCGTTATATGCCAATGGCTTTTACTGAGCAAGGCGTTGCTATGTTATCAAGTATATTAAACAGTAAAACTGCAATTGAGGTAAATATTAAGATTATTAGAGTGTTTACAAAAATGCGAGAGTATGCGCTTACCCATAAAGACATACTATTAC
>CAZSUF010000041.1:16017-18663 GCA_964609875.1 uncultured Bifidobacterium sp. | reverse complement strand
GATGAGTCAATTTTTAGATTGCTTTTCTGATGAAGAAATTATCAATATCTTACACAAATGCAAAAAGGCACTGAACCCTGGCGGTAAGATATTCATCAACGAAACTTTTTGGGATCAACAACCTTTCCATGCAGCCATGTATTCCTTGCAAATGACCTCTTTGTACTTTACCACCATCGCCAATGGCAATAGTCAAATGTATGATAGCAGAATTTTTATCAAACTGATCGAAAAAGCGGGTCTTAAAGTAGAAAACACCCAACATCGAATTGGCACTACGCATTCTTTACTGACAGTCACTCTTTAATTTTTTTTGTAGCTATTTCCTGCTTTTCGCTGCAATCCATCTCGTTTTGAAGAACGAGATGGGATTTTCGCTACAATCAGGGCTAGGGCTTATCTGTCCGATCATTGTCTTGCCCAATGAATGTATATTTTTTTCCATTACATCATGAAATAAGCATTTCGTTCTATGATGCGTCTTCGCTTCGGAGTATGATTCTTTTGCTTTTAGCAAATCTGAACATACTATTATAAAAATAATTTTAACAAGGCTATTCTAATTATATCATTTAAAAAACCTGTTCTACGTAGCAAAAACGATTCGAAGAAAATTCATTTTATTTGCGTATTTAGAAGAACAAATGTGAAATGTATACGCACAGATTCAAATCTGTATTATTCAAAGTACGAGATGCGCAGGGCTAACGTCTCGAACAGCACTCGTTCTGCGAAGCGTCTTCGCTTCGCAGTTATATTCTTTTGCTTTTAGCAAATCTAAAAATACTATCATGAAAAAATAAATTTCAACAATACTTTTCTAATGACATAAATTGAAGCGTTATAGTAAATGTATTAATTTCTTCAGATGCAGCATAGGTTGCAAACCTACGCTAGCCGTTGTACTAAAAATACACTTGGATTAGCAGAGAAACACGAAAAGCTGTAAAGTATTATAAGAACACCTAGCGGCAACGATTGCAATGAAAAGCCCGCATCCCGAGAGGCTTCACCTTTGTTAAATTCATACTCAACATTTCATTGCCGATTCGGGAGAGGACTTGCAATGAAAAGCGTGTCAGCCGCCCAAATAAAAAAAGGCCACCCTAAGGCAGCCTTTACATTTATAAAAAACAAACTTCTATTCTTTAATCAATCTGCTATATTGCACTTGACCATTATTGTTTATTACTCGCACAACATATAAATTGCTTGGCAAGCTGCTAATATTTATAGTTTGGTTATATTGTGTATTAAAGCTTTTTACTTTGCTTCCATTTAGGCTTAAAATATCAACTTGTATAGATTGACTTCCCTCACCCTTTACTATAAATTGGTCGTTCACAGGATTAGGATATAGGTTGGCTCTTTCTTTAGCTACAGAACCAAGGCCTGTTGGATTGGCAAAAGTAATTGAATACATCGCAGCTGTTTTGTTGATAGTAGAAAGTACACAAAGACTATCACTGCAATTCGTTGAAGGATCATTGATGTATAAGCAAATGGTATAATTTCCTGCAGCAGCATAAGTATGCGTTGGGAATTGACCAGTTGAAGATGTACCATCACCCCAAGTCCAAGTGTAGGTTGTTGATGAATTACCTAGAGTCGTATTTACACCAATATAAGTATGAGGTGCAGAACTATCTGGGTAAATATAAAAGTTAGCTTGACAATTGCTAGTAGCTACTAAATTGATGGTTTGGCAAATTGTATCGGTGCATGACATTAATGTATCTTCTATGGCAAGACAAACTTGATGGTTACCAGGCGTATTGGTATATGTAGCATTCGAACCAGTGGCAAAAATGCCGCTATTATCGTACCAAGTATAAGTGATTGTGTTTCCTGTTGTACCTGTATTAGTTAACGATGCGGTACCATTTACATTACAGATATAGGAAAAATTAGCTTGACAACTTGTGCTTCCGGAAATATTAATGGTTTGACAAATACTGTCACTGCAACCTCCGATAGTATCGTTTACATACAAACAAACTACATAATTACCTGGTGAATTGTAAGTAGCTGTGGTTGTGGTGCCATATCCAGCAGACCCATTGCCAAATGTCCAAGAATAATATGTGAACATTGAATTACTTCCTGTTGAAGTAAAAGTGACAACACCACCTGGAGAGGCTGAATAAGTGAACGCTGCCGAACACTGAGCTTGCATTTTAACCGAGATAAATGCAAAAAGAATGAAAAGGATAAATTTGAGTTTCATAATAAAAAAAAATTTTGTTTGCATCCTAGACGAACGCTAAAATTTGAATGTTAGCAAAAGTATAAAAAAAATTAAGGATGTTTCATTCCGTGGCAAAATTATATCTGCTAGCCCTGCTTCTCCATGAATTAATTTTATCTACCATATGTTTAAAACTATTTCATTTCATAAATGATACGTATGAACAAATAAGTTCTATATTTCGCCTCGAATACTGATCGAGGATCTAATCTGTATGAAAAATTCAAAAGAAATAAAAGCATTACTTCATTTACTTGACGATCCTGATCGCGAAATTTTCGATTCTGTGTCAGAAAAGATTCTTTTTTATGGTAAAGATATTATACCCAATCTTGAGTCTTTTTGGGAACAAACTACCGACAATACTGTTCAGGAAAGAATTGAAGTGACCGTACTGC
>CAZSUF010000041.1:6162-16007 GCA_964609875.1 uncultured Bifidobacterium sp. | reverse complement strand
TCATAAAGTAAATTTTAGTGATGTATATCATGGACTCGAGCAATGGTTCAATCTCCACAAACCGAACTTGCTTGATGGCGCCATCCTTTTAGCTCGCTATAAATATCCAGATTTAGAAGAAGATCAGATTAGAAAGACAATTAAAAATATCTACCAAAGTTGCTGGCTTGAATTAAATAATTATCTCACACCGCTGGAGCAAGTCACCATTATTAATAGCATCTTTTATAGCATGTATAAATTCAAAGGGTTTGATTTGGATGAAAACAAACCGGCGCATTTTTACATGAATGAGGTGATTGAAAGTCACTTTGGCAACAATTACTCTTTGGGCATACTTTACCAAGTTCTCTGTGAAATGCTTGACATTCCCGTGTTTTCAGTGCAATTGCCACATCAATTTTTATTGGCCTATTATGATACGAGATATGATATTACTTTAAAACACAATTCTCCCTTTGCAGGCATTCAATTTTATGTAGATCCGAACTCTGGCATGATTTACACGCAAAATGATGTGGATGTTTATCTTAAAAAATATGGATTCACATTAGAAAATGATGCGATTTACCCTTTATCAAATAAGGAAATATTATTCTGCGAAATTGAAGCCCTGATTCAGGTCTATAATCAGTTAAATGAAGAAGATAAAGCCAATGAATTGCAAACTATACTTGATTTAAAAAACAATCAGTAGTCAAGAAGTCTTTTGATCATTCTAAGTTTATGGGTTCTTTTACCGGTTTTTTTATTGACGATTCCTTCTTGATCAATCCAATCAACATCTACACAACCATTTACTTCAGAGGCATGATAAATTTCTCGATCGTTTAATAAAATCCCTACGTGGTTTATTTCTCCAAGTTCATTGTCAAAAAAGGCTAAATCGCCACATTGGCTGTGTTGTAAAAAATCTACAAAATCTCCATAGTTCGCTTGAGCAGATGCTAATTGCGGTAATCTAATGCCCAAATACCGATAGAACCACTTACTCAATCCCGAACAATCTATCCCAGTGCTTGTCATACCACCCCATAAATAAGGCACTTGATGATGAACAGTAAGAATTTCTTTAAAGGCACTTTTTCGAACATCTTTAATCGACACGACTTCATCTTCCTGAATAATGGCTTCATCTAGCATATCTAAATATGTTCCTTCGACCAAATTCAAGGCTTGTTGATCGGAAACATTCACCCATTTTTTTTTGAAAAGAATTTTGTTTGATTCTTTAGCAACAAATTCATCGGGTAAGATGGAAAGTTGAGCCTGTAAAATCCATCCTATTGTATCTTCTTCATCAATCGATACTTTAACCCAATTTTTTTCCTTGTCGAGAAAAGTCATCCTATCGCCAAATAATACTTGGGTTAATAATTCACTTTTATGATTTGCCTCAAACTTTACATTGCCCACAGAAACACTACAATACATTTTATTCATGAAGTAATATTACTAAATAATTTGTCTGTTTATCGTGGTCACTTTTAGAAAAGAGCCATTTTTTAACAAACTTTATGCGACTTAAATATTATTTTCGTCCCAATCTTTTCTGTGCCAACCAATTTAAAAAATCTTAGTGACGAAGAACTAGTGTATTTATTTCGTAGTAAACAAACTACGGAGGCCTTAGGCGTCTTATATGCAAGATATTCCCACTTAGTATATGGTGTCAGTATGAAATACCTCAAAAACCCTGAATTAGCCAAAGATGCTACTATGCAGGTTTTCGAGAAATTATTGACAGATTTGCACAAACACGATGTTCAACTTTTTAAGGCTTGGTTGTATCGAGTGGCCCAAAATCATTGTTTAATGCAACTGAGAAGTAACAAGCATTTGGTGAAATCAGTAGATATTTTTCCAGAATACAGTGTGGAATATGAAGATACCATGCATCCGGCGATGCAAAAAGAAAAAGTTTTGGTGAAAATGGAGTCTGCTTTAGAGGAATTAAACCCAGATCAACAGAAATGTATCAAATTATTTTATCTTGAAAAAAAGACTTATACTGAAATTATGCAGGAAACAGGCTTTAACTTTATGCAAGTAAAAAGCTATATCCAAAATGGCAAAAGGAATTTGAAATTAAAAATAAACGAAGACTTGAATGAATGACCTTAGTGACATATTGAATCCTAGTCATTGCCTGAGTCAAACTCAGTTGCTTGCCTATATCCAACAAAAATTGGAGCGGGAAGAGGTCTATGCAGTTGAATCTCATTTAAATGACTGCCCTTTCTGTAGTGAGGCATTGGAAGGATTCATGGAAGCAGATATTGAATTAAGCAAGCAACATTTAACTGAAGTTAAAAAACATGTCGAAACTAAATTAGAAGAACTAAGACCTAAATCATCGAGCCCGATACCCGCTTCTACCCTTTCTTCAACAACATCAAAAGGTTTCACATTTAAAAAAACCTATAGATGGTTAGCAGCCGCAAGTGTATTGCTATTAATTGGCTTAGGTGGCTATTCGGTGTTTTCCTATATCAGTAAACAAAATCAGGAATTAGCCTTACAAGAAAAGGATAGCAAATCTGCTGCAGAAGCTCCATACAAAATGCCTGAAAATGCTGAAACTGGCGAAGTGGTACATGTAGAAGTTTCTGCCGATAGTTTAAAAAACAATGTACCCATTGAAGAGGAGAGTAAAAAAGTTACTAAACTTGAGCCTAAAATAAAAGAAACGCCTACATCAAAAGTTGATGATAAGTCCTTAGCACAAAGCGCCACTATTCCTAGCTTCTCGCCTCCTCCAGTTACCACCTCCAAAGAAATTGTTGAAAAGGCAGCTGCCCCTGCTCCCGAAGTTAGTAAAAACAATATGAATGAATCTGTACTATAAATTGATTATGAAAACAATGGGAATAATTATGCACAAGAAGAGAAAGTAGTTGCAGAAAGCAAAACGCCTTTATCGAAAAAAACTTCAGCAGGAGGAATGAAAAAAAGCAAAGACGAACCTATTCAACAATCTCCTGTGGCAAATCAATTGAATTATTCGACCTATTCTAACAACAATAACGACAACAATAATCTACGTGATAAGGATATTGAAAGCACCAAAGCACTTGCCAAACAATCTAGCTCAAAGTCAGATTATGAAACAGGTTTAGGCTTTTATAATGAAGGTAATTATAAAAAATCAATTCGCTTTTTTGAAAAAGCAACAAAAAAAGCCTCTGGCATTGAATTAGAAGATATTCAATTTCATTTGGCACAAGCCTATTTAAAGCTGGGTAGAACTGCTGAAGCTGAAAGTCTTTTAAACAAATTAGCTAGCAGCAGCAAATACAAAAACAATGCACTTGAACTAAAAAAACAAGTGAGTGAGCCTGCTAAGAAGAAATAGTTTTAACAGAAGCTTGAACTAGTATAGGATGCAAAGAATAAATTAAGTTTTCCATCTGAATTAATTAACTTTATTCTAAATTATCAACTGTTGAAAAAAGTAATCTTCCTTTGTTTAGTCTGCATAGGCTTTAGTTTTGTTTCATTTGGACAAGATTGGAAAACGGTGAAACTACAAGACACCAGCTATTACATAGTAAATAGTGCAGATTACAATGCCGACCCTTTGAAAAAAGCTTTGGCGATTTGTTATCTAGATTCTGCCAAACAAATGGGCCTTGATAGCATTTTTTATTTTTATCCAACTGCCAGAAGGAAGCACGAAGGTTTGGTCACCCTCGACTTTGAACCCTGCATAGATACTTTAGCAGCATGTTGGTTAGGCAAAAATTTCATACGCAAAAATAATGGTGATGAAACCTATCAATTAGAAGACGGCCATTCATGGTTGATAAAGACAAAAGCTACACTCAATGAAACTTGGGATTTGCAAGAAATAGATACCTATGGTTCAAGCTATAGAGCTTTTGTCACAAAGATAGAAACAGGCATGGTGAATGGTACTTTAGATAGCTTAAAAACCATTCATATGCAACGCTATGTAAATTCAATACCTTATAATAGTTTCAATTTAAATTTTGATATCATCATCAGTAAAAATAATGGCTTCATTCAAGTACCTAATTTATGGAAGCAATATTATTCAACGAACGAAATTAATCCAGGAGCCATTTTCAGTCTGTTAGAAAAACCTCGATATATTCTCGACAAAAGCGAAATGGATTTAGCCTTAATAAAATATCAAGCAGGTAATGAATGGGTCATTCAGAATAGAAGTGGATATGCTTCTGAATACGCAGATGATTCTTTCTTCACATTTAATTCTTATTGGAAAGATTCAATTATTTCTGCCACTCAGTTAAATAATTTTCAAATTTCAGTCATTAAAAAAAATCATTATGTCAGTAGATATATAGATGCAATTCAACAATTTATTAGTTATGATACCAGTATACTCAGCTTTCCAATAATTAAACCTATCAACCTCTTGTCAAATATATATCCGACAGTTTGTTTCCAAGCTAAGCAGAATAAAATGCCAGATTTTCAATCAAGATACTATTTTAAGCAGAATCTAGATTCAAGTATTGAAATTCAGAAAACATTACATAAGGACCTTGTTTTTTCCCATGACACTTGTCTTATACTTTCCCACAAATGGTATCAAGATATTGAAACAATCACTAAACATCAATACTTCGAAGCTTTTAATAGAACACAATTAGATAATGAACTTTTAACTTCCGAGATAGATGAAACAAGACTAGTTTACTCTAAATTCGGCAATGTCACTTTTGGCAATAATCCACTTCCAGCGTCAAATTTCAATTTGCACGCTTGGGAAAATAATCAACATGAAATTCAATTACAATGGCAAACAGAAAACGAAACAAATAGCGATTATTTCATAGTTCAAAGAAAAAATGAAACAGGTCATTTTATAGATATTTCAAAAATTGAAACTCAAAAAAATTTAGATTTAATTAAAACTTACAATTTCTTAGACCCAATTCAAGATCAAGAAAACACCACCTTATTCTATAGAATTATCATGAAAGATATCGACGGTCAAATCAATTATTCCAATATGGTCAAAGTTGATTTATCGCGTTCAAATGAATTGCTTATTTATCCAAATCCATTCTATGACAAGCTAGTAATTCAAGGTGATTTTAACTCAGATTCTAAAACCAATATCACCCTCCTAAACCAATTGGGACAACAAGTGCATACAGAAGAAATCTATGGTATCAACCCAAGTATAAACCTTAATTCAACGCTTGCTACTGGGGTCTATTTCCTAAAACTTACAAATAGCACAGGAAATGAAGTCTATCAAAAAGTGATCAAAAAATAATTTCTACTCAAACATAGGAGCTCCAAAAATAGCATATAAGATTCCTAATAAAATAAAAATAGAAAGTGCTACTGCCAAAAAGATAATAGTTCTTTTTTGAGCAATGTTTACTGCTTCCATTTTATGCATTTCCCCTAATCGATTCACAGTATTCTCTATTTTATTAAAAGCAGTCTCACCTTTAATAATATAATCATAAGCCCCATTACGCATACTTTCTAAGGCAATATTGATATTATCCTGACCACTAAACATAATTACTTTTGTTACAGGACTGGCTTGTTTAATTTCCTTCAAAATCTCAATGCCATTCTTAGCATTGGGATTGTTCGAATTTAAATGGTAATCAAGCACCACAATCTCAGGGTTTAATGAGGCCACATCCTTCATAGCATCTTCGCCATTTGCAAACGTCTTTAATTCGAAAATGTAACGCTCTTTCAAATAATCACTGATCATCTCAGTTTGAACTGGATCATCATCAATTACAAACATATACCTAACGCTCTCTAGCATGATATTTTCATCTGCCATAAAAATATTTTTGCGAAAGGTAAAGCTTTTAACGAAAATCTAAAAATTATAAAGGGGCTATTTAGAGAATATGATAATTATCATACTTACATCTAAGTGGCAATACCATGAAAATTGATAAGCCGAGAAAAAGAAGAGCCTTTGGTGGGAATTGAACCCACGATCTCTTCCTTACCAAGGAAGTGCTCTACCACTGAGCCACAAAGGCGAAAAGGAGACCCTTAAACAAAGACTCCTGTGATTTTACAATCAACAGGAGCAAAGACTTAAAAAGAGCGGAAGAACAGAATCGAACTGTCGTCATCAGCTTGGAAGGCTGAGGTAATAGCCACTATACGACTTCCGCAGATCAATCAATGAATTGTATACCAATTCAATCCAGTGGGCAGTGATGGATTCGAACCACCGTAAGCTTACGCTAGCAGATTTACAGTCTGCCTCCTTTAGCCACTCGGACAACTACCCTACAAAAAAAAAGAGCCACTTGCCGGAATCGAACCAGCGACCTACTGATTACAAATCAGTTGCTCTACCAGCTGAGCTAAAGTGGCTTCTTAAAGACATATGAAGCAAAGACAAACGAATTGTCTTCTCTAATGTTTTTGTGTAAAAATTAAGATCTACTTTTTAATGGACTGCAAATGTATATATTCAATTCTAATTTACAAATATTTTTTTCAAAAAAATACATAAGCTACATTTGAAATATATTATTCGCTTCCAAAAATCCTTCTAAGCATTGAATTATCTAGCACATGCTTTTTTATCCCCTAACATCCCTTCAATTAGAATTGGAAATCTAATCGGAGATTTTGTCAAAAAAAACCAAATCCAAACTTTTGATAAAAATATTCAAATCGGATTAAATTTACACAGAGCCATAGATCATTTCACAGACAAACATAAATTAGTTCAACAAGCCATTTCATTGTTAAAGCCAGATTTTCCGCTTTCCGCAGGCATTTTCATGGATATTCTTTTCGATCATTTTCTCGCTAATGACACCACGTATTTTGCCAATGAGGTTATGCTCAAAAACTTTACGCAAGAAGTATATGCCGACCTGCACGATCACCAACATGTGATGAATGAAAGTATGCTTGAATTTTTCCATTATATGAAAAAATATGATTGGCTTTACCATTATAAACATCAAGAAGGATTGAGTAGATCTATTCATGGCCTATGTAAAAGGGTTCCGCGCTTAGGAGATCCTACCAAGGCAATGAATCAAATTCTTTATAATTACGAAGCCTTACAAACTCTATACATGGCTTATTTCCCTGAGTTACAAAAAGAAATCATTCAAAACCATCGTTAAAACTCTTGTTGAACCTAGGTATGTAATGTCAAGATAACTTTTGAAACCTAATTTCTTCTTGACAAATTTTTCAAAAATAATAGCTTGCAAATTCGTGAATCAAATGTGTATTAATAGTTGCTTTTTTGTTTGAACATGCAGACTTATGCAAATACCTTCGCGTTTCAATTAAAACGTATACACTATGTCTCTAATCATTGCAGGAACTATGGCTTTTGATGCTATTGAAACTCCCTTTGGAAAAACTGATAAAATCATTGGCGGATCTGCTACCTATGCTGCCTGGAGTGCCTCTCATTTTAGTACGCCTATTCAACAAATTTCCATTATCGGCGGAGACTTTCCACAAGAAGAAATTGACGCCTTAAAAAGCAGAGGAGTTCAATTTGAAGGAGTAGAAGTAGTGAAAGACGAAAAATCTTTTTTCTGGAGCGGAAAATATCACATGGATATGAACACACGTGATACCTTAGTAACAGATTTAAATGTGTTAGCCAAATTCAATCCACAGGTACCCGACAGCTACCAAAATTGCGAGTTTTTAATGCTAGGCAATCTGATGCCAGCTCTTCAAAAACAAATCATCACACAACTTAAAACTCGTCCAAAATTTATTATCATGGATACCATGAATTTTTGGATGGATATAGCCATGGACGATCTTAAAGAAACCATCAAACTGGTTGATTTACTGATGGTAAATGATGGCGAAGCAAGACAATTAAGTGGAGAATATTCTCTTGTAAGAGCCGCTCAAAAAATTATGGACATGGGCCCAAAATATGTCATCATCAAAAAAGGTGAACACGGCGCCCTCCTATTTCATAAAGATCATGTATTCTTCGCCCCAGCCCTTCCACTAGAAGATGTTTTCGACCCTACAGGAGCAGGAGATACATTCGCAGGTGGTTTCATCGGACACTTAGCAAGAACTAAAGATATCTCTTTCGAAAACATGAAAACCGCCATCATTATTGGTTCAGCTATGGCTAGTTTTGTCGTAGAAAAGTTCGGTACAATTAAATTGAAAGAAATAAGCAACGAAGATATCATGAACAGACTCAATCAATTTGTAGATTTAGTCAACTTTGAGATCGATATTGTATAATCCTAGACTGAACATAATTCTTCCCAATACTCCGCCCCTCTTCTAGTGTGTGGAATTACTATTGTACCTCCTACAATATTGGCAACAGCAAATATTTCATACACTTCCTCTGTGGATATGCCGAGTTCATGACATTTACCTAAATGATACTTGATGCAATCATCACAACGAAGCACCATAGACGCCACTAGGCCCAACATTTCTTTAGTCTTTACAGAAAGAGCCCCTTCCATATAAGTATTCGTGTCTAGGTTAAACAATCGACCTAAAACCTTGTTTTGCTTAGACAAAATAACCTCATTCATTTTTTCTCTATAGTCATTAAATTCATTCACCAATTCGCTCATAATAGTAATTTTAAACAAAGTAAATTCAGAATAATGAATTAATCATGTAATATGACTAGAGAATTTGTTTGTGATTTATTTTGGGCGGCACACAGGCTTTTCGTTCCAAGTCCTCTTCCGATTCGGCTATAATAAGTTAGCTAGCCTTCAACTTTCGTAAAGCCTCTCGGAATGCGGGCTTTCCACTACAATCCTTGCCGCAATACAAATGAAATTCCTTTTCAAATGATAAAAAAATCATACAAACTATTTTCGCTTTATGAATAGGCTATTATAGGTTCCCAAATCAGCCATTCCAATCAAAGCTGACAACAACATTAAAGTAAATTCACTTTTGTATCTCACAATGGCACCAATATTAGAAATAGTAAATCCAATAAACAAATACGAACTTAAGGCAAAAGCGAACATGAATAAATAAAATGAATTATTCATCTTTTTCCTTTTTACTTGAATCAAAAAAGCGAAAATTAAGCCCAAAATAAAATAATTATCAAGTGCCGCCAACTTATAGTGCAATTCATGCCACTTAAAAAAGGATGGCTGCATAAATACATGATTTAAAGATATAGGTATAGCCTTTACATAATTAAGCCAGGAAGATGATAAAACTGGCATGGCAATTTCTGACCTACCTTTCGAAAGCATAAACTCTACTTGCCTTTGTTGAACCATTTTCATTGGATCCAAATGCGGATTTAAATATTTTGCATTAAAAAAAATACAAATAAAGGCTAAATAAACAATGCCGAATAAGGCAACTTTATTTTTCACATTCTTCCCAAAAACCCACAACAAATAAGGTGGTAGTAAACACAGAAATAAAAATATCTTGTAACAAAAACTAACAACATGGAAACCAATATAGCTAGTATCCAAGAAGCTTTTTTACTGCTCAAATACCTATATGTCGAATACACCAATAAACCAATTGAAAATAACATAAACCCATCTTTATTAATGCCGCTGCACCAAAATAAAACAGAAGGAAGCCAAAAAATACAACCTACATACCACCATTTATTCTCTTTATCTTGTAGATAAAATGCTTTGTATAAGGCCAATTGGCCTGAAAGAAAAACCACATTAAAAAATATCACATTCACATATTGATGCCCAAAGGATAGAATGTTTGCCAAAGTCATAAACTTCATCAAAACCAAGGTGCCTAAATGATTATAAAAAACCATATTATCCTTGTTGAGAAAATTATATCGTCCCTGCATTTCACCCCAATTCAAAAGCCATTCCTTAAAAAACGCT
>CAZSUF010000041.1:5505-6152 GCA_964609875.1 uncultured Bifidobacterium sp. | reverse complement strand
ATGTCTCAATTCTCCAATCGATTGCCAGTAAAATCCTGTTGAATCTGTATAAAGATATTCTCTATTCAGAAAATACAAGTTCAAACAACCAAACATAACCTTAGCCAGAAAAATAAAAATAATCATCCAAGAAGACACCCCAGTTTCCTTGTTTAGTTTAAACGCATAAATAAATAAACTAAAAAAAATCAAATAAAATATGAACAGGAAATATTGCAAGCCCTAAAGATAAAACAAGTGTTTTAAAATTTAGACTTATTTAATTACACAAGTATCAGACAATCCGGTTAATGGATCTTTGGTAACCACAATAATAGACTTATACTTTTCAGGTGAATATTCTTTCTTCGATGGCGCAGTAACACTTGTACTAGCTAATTCCTCGTTATTCACTTTTGACTTTACCTTTAGACGTTCGTTATTATTTTTTTTATCGACCTCTGCAACATCTGCTTCTTTCTTATTAATTTCTTGTACATATCGAGGATTGTTTTTTACAGGAAAATTCAATTCCATCAATTCTGACTCAGAAGGCAGATTCACTATCTTATTATTTAGCCAATAAGAAGTTTTTGCATATTGTTTTGAATTGGCATGAATAAATAAGCAGTGCCTACCCGGTCCGTAACAATGTTTCTTGCCGCCTC
>CAZSUF010000041.1:960-5495 GCA_964609875.1 uncultured Bifidobacterium sp. | reverse complement strand
AGCAGTGCCCATCTTTTATTTTGTCAATTATTTTAGGTGCAAGTTCTGTAGGCAAGGCTGGACAACCATGACTTCTTCCCAAACGTTGATTAGCTCTTGCAAATTCTTCACTTACATACTCAGCACCATGAATCACTACAGCTCTTTCATAGGCATTGCTATTAAAACTGCCATCCACGCCATTCAATTTTAAAGAATAGCCGTTGTTACCTGTATAGGTTTCGCCAGTAACATAAAAACCTAAACTACTTTGATGAGAATCTGGTGTATTAGAAAAATTAACCGCATATTCTTCACCTGTTCCCATTCCATGGGCTACAAGTGTATTAAAAAGGACTTTTTTGTTTTTGATATCAATTACCCACATCCTTTTTTCGTTGCTAGATAAAGTAAAATCACAAATACTTAAAGTGGACCTTGATGTTATTTTACCTGATTCAACCAAATTTAAATACCCATAAAAGCCATTTCTGAAGGCTTCATATTTGAGTTTATTCATTTTTGGAAACTTCAACTGATCGTAGGTATGTCTAATATAACGCTCAGTTTTATTTACACTAACATTTTCAGATTCTGATTCCACATATTTTGCTGCCGAACTAAATTGGGCAGATAATATACACATGGTGAATATAAGAATGATATGTAGTGTTTTTTTCAATCTTAAAGGTATTAAATATTAAATTGATACTTTTCTCTTATGCCGAGAAAGTAAATATAAGAAATACCCTAAAAAATGTGGACTTTATAAGTTAACAATTAGATAAAAACGGATATAATTGCTACGAATTGCCGATTTTACGACCTTCTAGCCATTACAGCCTTCACTGCTTGAATAATATTTTCGGCACTTAAGCCATACTTCTTCATGAGATCCATAGGCTTTCCGCTCTCTCCAAATGTATCGCGAACAGCTACATATTCTTGTGGGCAAGCAAAATTCTCTGACAAAACTTGAGCAATACTATCGCCTAAACCGCCATTAGCTTGATGCTCTTCCGCGGTGACTACACATTTAGTTTTTTTCACAGAGTTTAATACGGCTTCCTTATCTAAGGGTTTAATTGTATGAATATTGATTAAATCGCAATGAATACCTTCAGCCTCTAAAATTTCTACAGCTTTCATGGCTTCCCAAACTAAATGTCCGCAAGCAAAAATACTTACATCATTCCCTTCATGGATTTGTTGTGCTTTACCAATTTCGAAAGGTTTATCTAAGGGCGTAAAATTAGGCCATTTAGGTCTTCCGAATCTTAGATACACAGGCCCCTCATAATCCGCAATGGCCATGGTAGCTGCTTTGGTTTGATTAAAATCACAAGGCACTATGACTGTCATGCCGGGCAACATCTTCATCATACCAATATCTTCCAACACCTGATGAGTAGCGCCATCTTCCCCTAAAGTGAGTCCGGCATGCGATGCACAAATTTTTACATTTTTGCCACTATACGCCACACTTTGTCTGATTTGATCATAGACCCTTGAAGTACTAAAGTTTGCAAACGTAGTTGTATAAGGAATATGGCCTCCAATGGTCAAGCCTGCTGCAATCCCTATCATATTGGCTTCCGCAATGCCGCATTGAATGAACCTTTCAGGAAAATCTTTCATGAAGGCATTCAGTTTGAGGGAACCCGCTAAATCAGCGGTTAAAGCCACTACTTTTTCATTTTTTTGGGCCACTTCATGTATCCCTTCGCCGAAGCCGGCTCTTGTTTCTTTTTCGTTTTGAACAGGAAAATCTTTAAGCATATGCAAAAGTAATTTTTTATTGAAGATACACAAATGAAATCTGCATTGATTCTTAACAAAAATGGACTTCAACTTAAAGGAATAATCCAACTTGATTAAAAGCTTATCAAGATCGTTGTATTGTGGCAAGGATAGAGCGGATACCCCGCAACCACGCTTGGGCTCGGCGTGGTGAGGAGTATGAGCGATAGCCTGTATGCCACCCAAAAAAAATAAAGACAATTTCAGAAGTGATATTTGAAGGAAAAAGAATCCCGTATATTTGGCGCATGGTATTTGCAATTATAGTTGCTGGCGGCTCAGGTACGAGAATGAAAACTGAGATACCCAAACAATTTTGTTTGCTGGCAGAAAAACCGATTCTGTATTATAGTGTTCGTGCATTTATAACTTCTTATCCTGACATAAAAATCAAGTTGGTACTACCTGCCATGTATGCAGATAAAAAGCATCCATTTCTGGCTAGTTTAAAAGAATATCATCAAATTGACCTCATACAAGGTGGGAATAATCGTTATGAATCTGTGCGTAATGGATTAGATAGCATTCCTGAGGAAGAAGGCATTGTTTTCATTCATGATGCAGTAAGGCCATTTATTGACGAGGCTCTTTTGCAACGTTGTTATGCAGAGGCCCTGATCAAAGGCAATGCCATTCCAAATATTGAAGTGAAAGATAGCTTGAGACAAATTAATGCAGAAAAAAATTGGGCGGTGAATCGCAGTGAGTATAGATCTATACAAACGCCCCAAACATTCAAATTGGATGTAATCAAGAAAGCCTTTAAACAACCTTATCAAGAAATCTTTACTGATGATGCAAGTGTGCTCGAGGCTGATGGCGGAAAAATTAATTTAGTTGAAGGATTAGATATGAATTTCAAAATCACCACGCCGATAGATTTGACATTGGCCGAAACGATTATACTCAAAAATGCTTCTGCATAAATTATTGAGAAGAAACTCCTACAAAATTAAGGTTTTTGGTGTAAGAGCCATAAATGATCGAATCGACAGTTCCCTTACTTAATTGTACGGCAAATTGATATCTAGTAGCACGAGATGAAAAAATACCAAAAACATCTTTTCTTAGGACTTTATCTGTAGACAAATTTGAATAATTTGGCTTGATCTGATCAAAGGTAATTCCGCCTTGTGCAGAGTTTACATCTATATAGGTTTTAAGCTCTTCTCCACCAGCTACCAAAAACAAATCAGGGGTATCTACATAACGCGACAAATAAGAAGGTGTAACGCCAAGTCCACTATTTAAGGCTCTGTAAAAATCAAGTCCTTGCAAAGGTGCAGTAACTTGTCCACCTGTAGCTAATACATTTCTAAGCAAAGAAATATCAGCAAATTTGTACGTAGTGACATTGGTATTAGTATTTTTTTCTTGATAATAGAACCTCATATATAAATCAAAAAAAGCAGCACCTGCAGGAGAATTCCACCCAAAATTATAGTCTTGTGAAGCTTCAGAAAAATTGATCTTGCTTGTTGGCCCTGGATTGGTAAATTGCATATTGGCATCATTAATCAGGTTAGTTTCACCTTCAATTAATTTACCTGTATTTAAATTTTTAATCACTAATTTATATTTTTTCGAAGGGTCTAAAGCTCTTTTCAATTTGTAGGCATAACTTGGAGTACTTGCAAAAGTGCCTGTATCTTTAATAATGCCTTCTGCATGCAATTCGACTTTTGTCATGCCAAAAGAATTTACCACATTGCCATTGTTGAGCTCTTGTAATTGAACTTCGAGATTACTAAAATATAGAGAATCAGGATTTTGGGCAATAATTAAATTATTCACTTTTTCATCATAAAAAGCTTTTGAAATTTTAGCAAAATGTGCCGTATCGCTTTTTGATAACAGACAATAGACTATGGTAACGTCTTTATAATCTGCCCCAACTTTAAAATCGCTTGAACAAGATGTAAAAAGAATGTAAAATGCTAAAAAAGGAAATAAATAATTCTTCATCGTTCGCAAATCTAGGCAATTTTAGAATAATCGTAAAAGGAAGTTTTAGATATTGTATTTTCGCCATCCAAATTTTAGCGAATGAGTATTATTATTGATATTAAACAAGCTGTGCAGCAATCGTTGCAATCATTATGCAAGGTAAATCGTGAAGTAGATCAGATCATGATTAATGAAACCAAGCCTGAATTTGAAGGAGATTTTACCTTGGTTACTTTTTCTTTGACTAAGTTATTATCAAAAAAGCCTGAAGAAATTGCAGAAATGATTGGTCAAGATTTAATCAATAACCACAGCCAATTATTTACCCAATTTAATATAGTTAAAGGCTTTTTGAATTTAACCATACACCCTAACTACTATCTTACTTTTCTTGACAAACATGATCAAGACATTGATTTCGGGAAATTTCCTGCCAATCATAAAAAGGTGATGATAGAATACTCTTCGCCGAATACCAATAAGCCTTTGCATTTTGGGCACTTGAGAAATAATTTTTTGGGATATGCCATGGCCAATATTTTCAAAGCCACTGGCCATGATGTGGTTAAAGCAAATTTGATTAATGATAGAGGTATACATATTTGCAAGAGCATGATTGCTTGGACTGAATTTGGACATGGAGCTACACCTGAATCAACTCATCAAAAAGGCGATCACTTGGTTGTTGGTCAGGGTGGAACAAAATAGGCCGACTGCCGTAAAGGCTCCGCATAAAAACAGTAAGCCAATATATGAACCTATAATTCCGCCAGTGTCCAGATTGTCAGGGATGGCCGATAGGCTGGCGA
>CAZSUF010000041.1:0-950 GCA_964609875.1 uncultured Bifidobacterium sp. | reverse complement strand
TGATGCCTATAAAATAGAAGTGGCCGAATTAATAGAAACAGGACTAACGAAAGAGGAAGCAGAAAAGAAAGCCCCTATCATGTTGAAGGCCCAAGATTTGCTCAGAAAATGGGAAGCTGGAGACAAGGAAACCATTGAACTTTGGAC
This sequence comes from uncultured Bifidobacterium sp., assembly GCA_964609875.1. Classification (GTDB taxonomy): domain Bacteria; phylum Bacteroidota; class Bacteroidia; order Chitinophagales; family Chitinophagaceae; genus OLB11. The sequence continues at coordinate 803 of CAZSUF010000041.1, read as the reverse complement.
TATGATGAATCAATGGGTCTATGATGGATTTGACATATCTTATAAAAATTTCGGACTAGATTTTGATAAAATGTATTATGAAAGTCAAACTTACTTATTAGGCAAAAGCCTTGTTGAAAAGGGACTTCAAGATGGTGTTTTATTTAAAAAAGAAGATAATTCTGTGTGGATAGATTTAACTGCAGAAGGGCTTGATCAAAAATTATTATTAAGGGGCGATGGCACTTCCGTCTATATTACTCAAGACATTGGCACGGCGGATTTGAAGTATAAAGATTATGCTTTAGATACTTCGATTTATGTAATAGGTGATGAACAAAATTATCATATGCAAGTGTTGCAATTGATTTTACAAAAAATGCAACTTCCCTCAGCTTATGGCTTTCATCATTTATCTTATGGCATGGTAGAATTACCAAGTGGCAAAATGAAAAGTCGAGAAGGCACTGTGGTGGACGCTGATGATATGTTGGCAGAGATGATTTATTTAGCTAAAAAAAATACGTAAGAATTAGGAAAAGTAGAAGGATTTACTGAAGATGAATTAAGTCGACTCTATAATACACTTGGTTTAGGTGCCTTGAAATTTTATTTATTGAGGGTTGATCCAAAGAAAAAAATGATTTTTAATCCGCAGGAAAGTATTGATTTTCATGGATTCACTGGACCCTTTGTGCAATATACGCATGCAAGAATTTGTTCTATCCTAAGAAAAGCAGGCGAGATGAAAGATATCAATCAAGAAAAACCTATAGCGCTTAGCGCCATGGAAAAACAACTCCTTAAAACTTTGGAAAGGTATC
>CAZSUF010000040.1:3746-18927 GCA_964609875.1 uncultured Bifidobacterium sp. | reverse complement strand
TTCCTTTGGAAATTAAGCGTCTCACTCTATCATTCAAAATTTCTGCGCCTGCTCCTGGCAAGCTGTCCATACCTGCTTCCTTTAGCGCTTTGAGCACTTCCGTATGGGTACTTTTTTCTAATTTAGTTATATGCGCCACTTCAGGAGGTCCGAGTGTGTGCAATTTAATAGCTGGATAAAAAGACTTTAGTTGTTTAAATAAATCTACATAAAAACTCAAACCTAAAGCAGGATGATGACCGCCTTGTAACAATAATTGATCTCCGCCCCAACGAATCGTTTCTTCAATTTTTTTCTTGTAGGTGTCTATATCGGTGATATAAGATTCAGGATGTCCAGGTACACGATAGAAGTTACAAAACTTACAATTGGCAATGCACACATTGGTGGTGTTGACATTTCTATCTATTTGCCAAGTGACTTTACCATGAGGTACTTGAATTTTTCTTAGTTCATTGGCTACATGCATTAATTCGGCAAGTGGCGCATGTTCAAAAAGAAACAAGCCTTCTTCTGCACTTAGAAATTCAAACTGGCTGGCTTTTCGATAAAGATCCTGTAATTGCATATCGGATAATTTTTAATACAGCAAACTAGAAGGCTGCTGCAATTTGGCCACGAAATTAAGTAGAAAAATTACTTATTAATAGCTTTTGTCATTTCTTCGCTCAATGGGTCCACGCCAGGCGCAAACACCCCAACCAAATTTCCTTTTTCGTCTATTAGGTATTTTTGAAAATTCCATTTTACCGAGTTGTCACTATAATGGTTGTATTTTTTTTGTGTTAGCCAAACATACAAGGGATGCATTTTTTTTCCTTTTACAGAAATTTTAGCGGCCATCGGAAAAGTAACGCCATAATTTTTCTGACAAAATGTTTTGATTTCTGCATTGTCTCCTGGCTCTTGAAACATAAAATTATTCGCAGGAAATCCTATGATCACTAATTTGTCTTTATTTTGTTCATAGAGTTTCTCGAGTCCTTCATATTGAGGTGTATAACCGCATTTAGAAGCCGTATTCACGATTAATATCTTTTTTCCTTTATAAGCAGAAAGGTCTATGGAGCCACCTTCAAGTCCATCCACTTTAAAATCATACACAGATTTGATTTGAGCGTCTAAGGCCTTGGGTGCGAAAAAGAATGAAAACATAAGGAAGAAAATTATTCGGGTCATAAAAAAAATGATTTTAGGCAAAGTTACACGAAAGCTTGTGTGAAAGTATAGAGAATATGAATAGTGTATACTTTCACAAAGTTTATCTTATGTTGGATTATGATTGTAGCGCCTTAAATAAATCTACAAATTCCTTCACTGATAATTGTTCAGCTCTACGATTAAACAAATCATCTTGAAGTTTTTCTGGGGCAAAACTTGATTTGAGGCTGTTGCGTAAAGTCTTTCTGCGCTGAGAGAAAGCAGCTTTTACAAATTTCTTGAACTGTATATAATCTTCTACTTCGTAAGGGTTATTGTTTTTCTTAAAACGTAGCAACCCTGAAACCACTTTGGGGGGTGGAGTAAAACATGTAGCAGGTATGTCGAAAAGATAGTCTACGTCGTAATACACTTGAGTTAAGACACTTAAAATACCATAGTGTTTGTTGCCATGAGGACTAGCGATTCGTTGCGCCACTTCCTTCTGAAACATACCTATCATTTCATCTACCTGATTTTTCCAATCTAGAATTTTAAACACAATTTGGGTAGAGATATTATAAGGGAAATTGCCGATGATAGAAAATCGACCATCGAAAGGAATGTCCATGTGGAGAAAATCTTCGTGTATAATTTTTCCTTGGAGTGCAGGGTATTTCTTTTCGAGGTACTGTACTTTTTCAGCATCAATTTCTACACACACATATTTTTCGCGAGTTTGTTCAATCAAGTATTTACTGAGTGCCCCTGCACCTGGACCAATTTCTAATAAGTGAGAAGTATTAGGTGATAGGGAATCTACAATTTTTTGACAAACATCTTCGTCGTGAAGAAAATGCTGACCAAGTGATTTTTTAAGGGTATACTGCATGAAGGCTTCAAAGGTATAGATTTTGTTGACAAAAGTTAGAGTCTATTCTATTTTAGCCATAGGTAAACATCCTAATTAACTTCGGCTCTTCGGTATCCGCAGGCAAAGCTCTTTAATGAATATATTTACAGATTTAAATCTGTATTATTCTTAGTACGAGATGCGCAAGGCTAACTCGAACAGCAAAAGTATAAACTAAGAACCTCCACTGAACAAACCAAGCCCGTAGGGTTCAGGGTCCCCGCCGATACAGATCTTTTGAACTAAAATGTTCAACGGGGGCAAAAAAAATGTATATTTATTTTATGATTTACTTTATGTCTAAGCAATGGCTTTCTAAAAAATTTGTATACGCTAGTTTGTATTGTGGTTTGTTACTAACTATGGCTTGTCAGAAATGTCCAGAAACCGATTTGGTGCTTCCTACTTTTTTTGGGATTACTCAAACTGATGTAAATGCAATCGCTGTAAACAATCCCGATGAAAGTGATTGGCAACTTACTGAAGATTGGAATACAGCAGAACGAAATTTATTTACTGACAAACAGAATTTAATCTACTCGGCAAAGCCTCTCGCCAATAAATTTATTTATCCTGCTTATCCAAATGCAAATAATGGCAATTTTCAATTAATCTGTAATCAATTGGATAGTGTTTTTATTTGTGTAGTCAATCAGGAAGGCGAAAAAATTATTGAAACTAAGCGTGCAGGTACCGTAGCCTTTAATTTTGACATTACGGACCAAAAAGAAAGATTTTCGGAAAAGATAGCCCGACTCTATTATATTCTCAAAACCCAATCAGGTGCGCTTTACAAAGGGCATGGAGATATAGCTTTATATTAAAGGTTTACCAACCCTTTAAAAGTATTTCCCTGGCTTAGGTCTCCTGTTTGATAGCCCAATTTAAACCAATACATACGTTGTTGAGAAGTGCCATGTGTAAACGCATCAGGCACTACATAACCTTGAGCACGCTTTTGTAATCTGTCGTCGCCTACTGCATTAGCCGCACTGAGTGCTTCTTCGATATCACCGTCTTCTAAAACCCCATTCAATTGTTGATTGTAATGTGCCCAAACTCCTGCATAAAAATCGGCCTGCAATTCCATGGCAACAGACAATTTATTTGCATTCGCTTCATCTGTTTGTTGTTGCATCCCTTGAATTTTTCGGGTAGTGCCCATCAAATATTGAATATGATGTGCCACTTCGTGAGATAAAACATAAGCTACAGCAAAATCGCCATGAGCGCCAAGTCGCTGTGTTAACTCATCGAAGAAAGACATATCTAAATAAATTTTTTGATCGGCGGGGCAATAAAACGGACCAGATTGTGAGGAAGCATTTCCACAAGGAGATTGAGTGACGTTGTTGAATAAAACAAGCACTGGCTTTTGGTATTGCAAATTATTTTGTTGAAAAATATTTCCCCAAATTTGTTCATTATCTGCAAGGGTCACTTTTAAATAAGAAGCCATGGCTTTTTCTTCTTCAGATTGGTTGACGGTTTGAGATTGAGAGGTTTGTGGTTGTCCCCCAAAATCATTCATGAGTTTTTGAGGGTCTGCGCCCAAAAGCCAACCAATAATGACTACAATAATCATAAATCCGCCACCACCAAAAGCGACTTGTCTGCCTGAAACACCGCCTCTTCTATCTTCTACTTGATCGCTTTCGCGTCTGCCTTGCCATTTCATGGTAAAAAATTTAGATTCAAAGTAAATAAAAAAATATGAGCTTCGATACACTTTTTTGTTAGATAACTAAAACAATGGAATGTAGATTGATTATATTTCCTCTTTAATTAATTTTTTGTACTATAAAATGAATTCGATACTTAGATATTTACGATTAATTTCTGATATTAAAACAGACCAAGAGCCAGAGGAGCATACTTATCAAGAAATTAAATCTGGCGTGTTATTTAAAGGAACTAATCTTTGGATTATGGCCTTTGCGATGGTTATTTCATGTGTAGGTTTAAATATTAATTCAAAAGCTGCTGTGATTGGCGCGATGATTATTTCGCCACTCATGGGACCTGTTTTTGGAATTGGTTTTGCCTTAGGCACTGCTGATAAGTCCCTGCTTCAGTTAAGTATTAAAAACCTCTTTCGAATCATTTTAGTTTGTTTAGCTTGTTCTACTTTATACTATTACTTAAACCCTTATCATTTACCCACACCCGAATTGCTTTCTTTTTCAAGTCCAACTGTTTTTGATATTATACTTGCTTTTTTAGGCGGATTGGCTGGAATATTAGCCATTACTCGAACAGAAGGTGGAAGGGTGATGGTGGGTGTGGCAGTAGCTACAGCTTGTATTCCTCCGCTTTGTACTGCTGGATTTGGATTAGCCACTACACAATGGTCCTACTTTTTTGGTGGTTTATATACGTTTGGAATTAACTCCGTCTTTATATGCTATGCTACCTATATCATGACAAGGTATTTAAAATTTAAGCAACACGAAGTTCAATCAAGCAGACCTATACAATTTGGATTTATGGTAATTTCATTGATCATGATCATACCTGCTTCTTATTTTGCTTATAGAATGATTCAAAAAGATATGTATACTAGCAAAGCGAACTATTTTATTGAAAAGGAAATTGCTACAAAATATCATATTTTACAAAAGGAAATTGACACTGAAAAGAAATTAATTAGTGTAGATATAAGTCATGGCATGTTTATTGATAATCTAGAAAGTGATTTAGAAAAAGAATTAGTTCGGTATAAAATCAAAGATTCACATATTGAAATACATCAAAGCCTAGACAACGAAAAAGTAGTAGCCCAATTGAAACAGGAATTATTGGTGATGAAAGAACAGATAAAAGAATTGCAGTCTAAAAAATAAAGATTTAGTTTGTAAATATAAAAAAGCACATGAAAAACATACACAAAACCTACAGCATCATTCTATTAACTATGCTCACTTTATTTGCGTCATGCGATAAGGAAGAACCTGCCATTTCTGAATTTAATTATGAAGGAACCACTGTGGCTCATTATGAGAAGCAGGTAGTTGATTCGATAGGAAATATCAACAAAATACTTTGGGACTCGACTTATAGTGATCAAATTTTAGCCAAGTTTGAGTATGAATTATCAACCATACAATTTAGATTAAAGCCTCAAGCCGAATTATGTAAGCCCAAGGACTCTGAGTATTTGTATGCTTTAGGATTGCCTGAATATATAACGGATGTTTCGCTTGGCATCAAGATTCAATTTAATCGTGGTGAAGATTCTTTGTTTATGACTTATCGAGTTGATAGTGGCAGTGTAGACAATTTTATTGTTCGAGATCTGAAATTTAAAGGGAGATTAAAACAATAATTGTATTTTTAATGCGTGAAAAAATTTCAGAAGTATAGAATCGAAAAATACTGTTTGAATTGTGATGAACCTATTCATGGAGATTATTGCCATCAATGCGGACAAGCTAATTTAGAGCATAAGCATAATTTTATTGGGGTTATTTATCATTATGTAGCAGATTTGATTCATTTTGATAATAAGATATTTACTACTATAAAGAAATTGCTTTGGTCGCCAGGGCATCTAACCATTACTTATTTAAAAGGGGCTCGAAAAAAATATATTGATCCTATTAAGTTATATGTGTTTTTGTCTGCCTTGTTTTTTTTATTTTTTGCTTATGAAGAGAATTTGTCTAATTTATTTCTTAGTAAGAAAGATAAAGAGGATATAAAGCTTAGTGAAGAACGATTAAAGATTTCGAGCAAATTATTCGTTTTAAAAAAATTAATAAAAGAGGATCCAGAGTTTTTACATGACACCTTAGTACAACAAAAAATCAATAGGCTTAAGTTTCTTTCTGATTCGATGGAAGTTTATGATAAAGCTGCAACTAGTTTTTTTCTAATTTCAGATACCTTTCAAATTGCATCTGAAGTGGGGATAACGATGGAACATGGATATTTAACTTCGATGAGTGAAAATCGCTTTACTAAAGAGGTGGAAGAAAAATATTTTGGTGATTATTCTAAATTAGAAACAGTTATATTCAGTCAATTAAAAAGTCTCATACCCAAAGTCGTATTCTTTACTATCCCTATATACGCGTTATTATTATTGTTATTTGGAATTACAAGAAATGATAATCAATATGTACATCATATTTTTTATTCTATGCATGTGTATTGTTTTTCTTTTCTGCTGATCATCCTGAGTCTGGCATTCACCGATATCTTATCGTGGTTTAATTTAGCTTGGATAGACTTCCTCATAAATTCAGTTATTGTCGGCTCATTTATCTATATATTTCTATATAATTTTATTGCATTGAAAAAATATATGCCTTCGATTTGGTGGAAACATGTATTGAGATTTCTTTTTGTTCACACAATCATGTTTGGCATACTTATTCTTATTTTCATCGGATTATTTTATTACATTATATCTCACTAAAATATTTTGGAGCATTGAACTGTAAACCAAATATTGGATCCTGGAATAGATAATTCTTGGTTGAAAGCTAACACTCTTTGTAATTTTCCTTGATGAATGATGGTTTTGTAAATCTCTATAAGTGAATGAGAAATTCCGACACTTGAACCTGCGCATAAGCATAGTTCACTTCTACTATAGGTTTCATCTAGCGACAAGGAATGGCTTAATACTTTATCATAGCTTCTTGCATAATTCACTTGAATTTTTCCTTGCATAGTTTGTACACTTTTAATTTTTACTGGTTGGTGACCAATATCTTGAATTATATGCCAATGGCTATTTTCACATCTGAGTACACAAGAAAGGGTATCCACACAAGTAAGTTTATCAGTCAGAATATCATAATTTTCAGATTCAAATTCTATGCCTTTTACGGTTCGGTGTTCAGGCACTTTGCTTAACATGGAAGCGCTTGTAGCTATCAACGAAATTGGAATCTGTAAGGACGATGCGCTACTTATTATATATGTTTGTCCTATTTGCAGTTGATTATTTTTTATAAGCAATAAGGCGTTTTCTCTTGTCATAGACTTTTTTTACGCAATATATTTCGTTGCCATTGAATTTATAAATTTTATGATAATTAAACTCAAAATAAAATCTGTACAATTAAGACTAACACCTGATTTATTTAGATGAAAAGAAAGTGTAGTCGTTTGTTTATTTGTAAATTAAATTATCTTTGTTAACATCTAATTAAACTTTATTAAAAAACATAACATGAAAAAAGGTCTCCTAACTCTTGCCTCAATTTTATTAATCAGTCAATTTTCTCAAGCACAATTATACTCTTCTGGGAATAATGTGATAGGGGGAACAAGTGTTGGCATTGGAACGAATGTGCCTGCATCTACTTCTAAAATGCACGTATATTCGAATTCAGCTGGCACTAATGAATTAATTAGAATGCAACAAGCCTTATCAACTGGCTTTGGTCGATTTACCATGTATAATGATAATGCAAGCAATTACGCAACATTTACTAATGGAGGCGGATTTTTAATTTCGAATGGAGGAAATATTGGAATCTCTTTATTTAAGGGAGGAACAAGCAAACTCAAATTTCATGTAAATTATAACACAGAGAATGTAGGTATTGGAGGAGCAGCCGAACCAACAACCAATATTCATGTGAATAGTGCTGTAAGTGGTGACACTATGAAAATTACTAATTCTACTACGGGTCATACAGCGGCTGATGGATTGGATATTCGTACAACAGGGAACGCAGCTTCTATTGTGAATCGCGAAAGTAGTACGCTTTCTTTTGGCACTGCAAATACATCACGTATGAGCATCTCTTCTACGGGCACTGTGTCTATAGGCGCAGTCACCGAACCTGCAGGATATAAATTATATGTAGAAACAGGAATATTAACTGAAAAAGTAAAAGTAGCTTTAAAAACAAGTGGAAATTGGGCAGACTACGTATTTGCAGATGAGTATAAATTATTACCAATTACTGAGGTAGAATCTTTTATAAAGGAAAATAAGCATTTACCTAATGTGCCATCAGCAGACGAAGTTGTAAAAAGTGGCATTGATGTAGCGACTATGGATGCAAAATTATTAGAGAAAATAGAAGAGTTGACTTTGTACATTATTCAATTACAAAAACAAGTAGACGCACTTAAAGAAGCTGGTCAAAAATAAATCATACAAGCATGAAAAAATTATGGAGCATATATATTGTGTTGTTGATTTCGTTTACAGCACAAGGTCAAGGTCAATTTGTTCAAGGTCTTTTAAATCAAACACCGAATGAATCTTTTATCAGAAAAGAGTTATTTCAAATTAAAAAAGAAAAAGACAATCCTACTTTACCTATTGAGCGGGATGTAAAGGCCTATACTTTATGTAAATTAAATCAAACAGCTTTGGATCAACTTGTTAATCAGAAGCCTGCTGCGATGGTTCTTCAAGTGCCTTTAGATGGTATCATGCGAAATATTCGTTTGATTAAGAATCCTTGTATGAGTGAAGACTTTCAGGTAAAATCCCAAGCTGGCATAGATATTCAAGATTATGACTATCAATATGGGGGTTATTACTTAGGGGTCATAGAAAATATGCCAAATTCGATTGCCTCAATTAGTTTTTTTCATGATGATATTGTAGGCGTAATTTCTAATGTGAATGGAAATTATGTATTAGGCAAAAGTGATATTCATGCAACAAATTCACTTGAGTATATTGTATATAACGATAAAGATTTGTTGATTGAAAATCCTTCAAGATGTGGTACCGTAGAAAGCATGAGAAGCCAAGCCTCGGCGAGTATGACTCCATCGGCAGTTACTGAAACCATCACCACAAAATGTGTGAAAATTTATTTTGAATGTGATTATGAATTTTATTTAGACCGCGGTAGCAATGTAACAACGGCTACAAATTTTGCCACGAGTTTATTTAATAATGTATCTACTTTATACTTAAATGATTCTGTTTCGACTGGAATTTCCCAAATTTTAGTATGGACTACCTCAGATCCTTATGCTAGTTTTATGAATACCGGTGACATGTTGGATACTTTTAGCTCGAGAATGTATGCGAATGGATTTAATGGGGACCTTGCGCACTTATTATCGAATAAATCTGCTGGCGGGGGAATTGCTTGGCTAGATGTGCTTTGTGATATTGATTATTATAAATGTGGTGTATCTGCAAGTTTGGCAAATAGCATCACTCCGTTACCAACGTATTCTTGGAATTCAAATGTAATTACGCATGAGCTCGGACATAACATAGCCTCTCCACACACACATGCATGTGCTTGGAATGGAAATAATACACGTATTGATAATTGTGCTGGAAACTATAGTATACAATATCAAGAAGGTAATTGCAATTCTTTTCCAGCCAATCCTGCTGCGGGTGGCACCATCATGAGTTATTGCCATTTGCAATCTGTAGGGGTGAATTTAAGTTTAGGGTTCGGGCCTCAGCCTGGCGCACTGATTCGTAGTAAAGTAAATGGCGCTGCTTGCTTGACGCCTTGTATTATTTGTCCATCGAATATTACCATTACAGGAACTTATTCTACAGCACTTACAGAATCTACTACTTGGATTAAAACTTCAGGACAAACAACGATTTCGGCATCGAGTAGTGTAAAATTAGACGCGAACCCAACTTCGGGTTATATTTTAATAGCGCCATCTTCTGCGTCTGATTTTTTACTCGCTCAGCCTAATAGTGCTGGAAGATTCGTGGCTCAAGCTTTAGATGGTTGTGCAGGAAGTCAACCTCAATTACCGATTGGTACCAATTGGCATGATGAAGAAAACACCCTCATTTCTCCGTTTACAATTTTTCCTAACCCAATAGATCAAATGTTGAACTTAAGTCAAGAAGAATTAAGTAATGAAATGATTGATATAGAAATTCTCAGTTTGGAAGGAAAAATTTGCTATGCTGAAAAGAATGTTCGATTTGACAAACAGTATAGTTTATCCTTAGCCTCTTTACATGCAGGATTGTATTTTATCAAAATCAGCAGAAATCAGCATGTAGAAACGCTGAAGTTTCAGAAGCTGTAGAAACGCGAATTTCTATTAGAAAATTAAACTTAATAGGGACACGTAATGCGGCAGGGATAGTAGTGAAAAGCCCAGAGCCCGAGAGGCTTCACGACATATAATTCTACCTGAATGCTTCTGGCCGGTTCGGGGGAGGACTTGCAACGAATAGCCCGCTTGCCGCCCAAATCCTTCATCGAAAAAAGGTGAAATACATTCTACATTCCGCTAGCTTTGGTTTCTACATACATAGATAGTACATTTGTCACATTCGTATTTATTACACCCTACAATGAAGGTATACCAAGGATTTGAGAACTTGCCCCTATTTAAGAACCCTGTGGTTACGATAGGCACATTTGACGGGGTACATGCAGGGCATAGGAGTATTATCGAAAGAATTAAAAGAAAAGCGCAAGAGGTTCAAGGAGAAAGTGTGCTTATTACCTTTGAACCACATCCCAGATTAGTGTTATCGAATTCGACGCAAGCCATTTGGCTTTTGTCTTCATTGCCTGAAAAAATTAAGCTCTTAGCAGAATTAGATATTGATCATTTAGTGGTAGTGAACTTTACGCAAGCATTTTCTGAATTAAGTGCTGACGAATACATCAAAGATTTTCTGATTAGTCATTTTCATCCTCATACTTTCGTGATTGGTTATGACCATCATTTTGGCAAAGGCAGAACAGGAAATTATACTCTTTTAGAAAAAGTAAAATCTATATATGGGTTTGAATTAGTAGAAATTCCTGCACAAGAAATTGAACATATTACCGTGTCTTCAACAAAAATTAGAGAGGCGCTTCAAATAGGTCAAATTCAAATAGCCAATGAATATTTATGCAAGCCTTATTTAATGCAAGGCCAAGTAGTTCACGGAGATAAAAGGGGTCGCTTGCTTGGTTTTCCTACAGCCAATATTTTAGTTGAAGAAAAACATAAATTAATTCCAGCACATGGCGTATATGCTGTGAACGTATTTGTACTTGGCAAAACGTATCAGGGCATGTTAAATATTGGCTATAGGCCCACCATTTCAGAATCAGCAGTGCTTTCGATCGAAGTGAATTTATTTGATTTTGATACAGACATTTATGGAGAGGAAGTTGAACTTTTTTTGATGGCTCGACTTAGAGACGAACAAAAATTTTCTTCCTTGGATGACTTAAAGCAACAACTTCAACTCGATAAAGCAAAAGCCATCGATTTGCTTGAACAGAATTAATTCAATAATTCCTTCATCAAGCGTGATACACATGAACAAGAACAACTCCTTCGAAAAAATCTTATACAGGATTGTTCAAATAAGTTATGCGTTTCTGGGCTGCATGGCACTCTATTTTTATAAAGAAAGATTAACGACAGATACTAGTTATTATTTTTTCAAAACGCTCAATACGGGTCGTTTTTGGGTAGAACATCAGCGTATCGTTTTGGCCATAGCTGAAATCCCGATTTGGGTATGTAGCAAGATGGGATTTCCCTTACAAACCATTGCCATGAGCTTTTCGGTATGGCACCTTCTTGTATTTTATTTATCAGGGGCTTTTATTTATTGGCGAACCAAAAATGTGTATGCTTGGCTTCTACTCTTATTGTTGCAATTAATAGGAATTGAGTATGGGTTTGTTTGTCCGATTTTTGAGCAATTTTATGGTACAGCAATTGGCATTATTTTTTATGTTGAACTAAAACAGCTAAACAACCCTAGCATCTCTCGCAGATTATTTCTTTTCGTATTATGGCTTTTGTTGTTGCTGAGTCATCCTTTCAATTTGATACTAGGTGTATATCTCCTTGCCTTAGATTATGTATCAACAAACAATATCAAAAAGTATATTCCGTATTTGTTGTTGATAATGCCATTGATCCTTTTCAAAAAACTCACAGCTAGTGAGTATGAAACGGGAAAAATGAATTGGATTTTTGACTTTGCTCATAACAAAACCTATCAACAACTTTTTACTTGGGATTACTATTTACAAGCAGGGAAGTATCTAATACAGTATTATTGGATCTTAGGCATTTGTTTCATGGCATTGTGTGCTCAAATCGTGATATCGAAAAAATGGAAACAATTATTTGTGGTCTTGTCTTTTTTGTTGGGTTCGTGGTTGCTCATCAATATGAGTTATGTGATGATAGACTATTCGGGCTATAACGAACAGCTGTATTTTCTATTGGTTCCATTCGTCCTGATACCTTGGGTGCTTGACTTTTTACGACCTTCTTCATCTAAAATATTCAACATCATCATACTGCTTTTGATAGTTTGTACGATAAGTTCAATACAAAGCTGCTATGTATTACCATGCTAGAGTTGAACGAGTATCTCAATGGATAAAAGAAGCTCTAAATAACCCAGGTCAAAAATTTTATGTAGAAACCACTAGATTCCAAGATATTCAAACGATACTTGGCTGGGATATTCCTTATTTTTCTATCCTCTTATCATCCTTGGAGCCTAAGCAAAAAACGGTAAGTATTTTTCCTCTTGAAGAGGACAATGGAAACAACTTAAAACAAGTGACTAGCGACGAGTATATTTTTCGCAATGGAGAAATTGAAAAGATAGAGAGTTTGAACAAAAATTACTTTCGAATCAACCAGAAATCAGATGCTTATAAGCGTTTAGAGTAAGTGAATTTATACCCTTCTTGTGGCAAATTAATCCGCTGTAAGCTCCTAAAAGCCCTTTATTTGACTAAAAGTTATGAATTTGATAAAAAAAATCTATTTTTAGGCAAAATTTAGAGCCTAAATATGAAGAAGCTGATTTTTGGACTGTTACTAGGATTTAGTGGTTTGATGGCAAATGCCCAAGAGTATTACCCTTTAGCGAATCCTTGTGATCCTGATAAAGTATTTGACAAATTGCCCCCGGCAGCCTTTGATAATAATTGCGTGTTTATTCTTCGCATGAGTAGTCAACCCTTTAAGTTTTTCCCTAAAGAAATTTTCCGTTATCCGAATTTAAAAGAAATGACGCTTCAAAACACAAATATCAGCAGCTTGCCTGTAGATATTTTTCTTTTGAAGGAACTTGAAGTGTTAGACCTGTCTAATAATAATTTGAATTCCATTCCTTCTACCATTGGAGAAATGAAAAATTTAAGAAAAATTATTCTTCGCAACAATAAGTTGAACACCTTACCTGCTTCGATTTCAAATTGCAAAAACTTAGAAGAAATTGATATCACAGGAAATCCTATCACTTATTTACCTAATGAAATTAATAGCCTTCAAGCTTTAACGAGCTTTAAATTTAGTGGCAACCAAGTGAAAGATCCAAAAGTAATGATACAGTTGGTTCGCCAAATGAAAAATATTACTAGTTTGGATATGAGTGGGTGCAATTTAAATTATGTGCCTTCAGATATTAAATTTCTTAAAAAATTAAAAGAACTTAATTTATCAAATAACAACATTCACTTTTTGCCTTACGAAATTGGCACCTTAACCAATTTAGAAACTTTGAATTTAGGTGATGCGATGAATTCAGGGAACAAAATTTATGATTTACCGGCTTCGTTTGCTAATCTTAAAAACTTAAGAACTTTGAAGGCTGCGAATAATGGATTTGTTGATTTTCCTTTGGTATTGTCTTCGTTAACTCAACTCGAAAACCTAGACTTAAGCAACAATAAACTTCAAACATTGCCTGAAGAAATTGGCATGATGAGCGGATTGAATAAGTTGAATTTGATGAATAATCAATTAACTGATGTACCTAATGAATTAGGTGCTTTAAACAGATTAACGCAATTCGATTATGCTGGCAATCAATTTACGCCGGCCACAGAAAACAAGATTATTCAAATTATGTCCGGCAGTGAGTATACGCCTCCAGCACCAAAATATATTAAAAGAAAGGCCGTAAAGAAAAAGTCTTCAGCTAGAAGAAGAAAATAAAAATTTACCCTGTTTCGGCAGGGTTTTTTTTTGGGGTGGCGGACACGCTTTTCGCTACAACTCCTCCCCCGAATCGGCATAAACAATTTGGGTTCTAAACAAAAGTATAGAAAGCCTCTCGGGGTGCGGGGTTTTCGCTACAATCGTTGCCACAAATTCGTGCGCCCTACTTATCATTCGATATCACTTTGAACCAGTAGTTATTTCATGAAGATATCTGAATTCATGAAGGAATGATTCCCTTTTTGTATAAATCTAGTGCCTCTTTAAGAATCATATTAATTGTTCGAATTGGAATATTTTCATTTGGATTTACTCGAAATATTTTCATTCTTTTACGATTACCTTGTTCTAGCTTGGGGTGATTAAGTAAAGTCCCTTCTGCAAAGAGTATATAAGGTTCTTTTGTTTTTTTATCCATCCATAAGTAACAACAAATCTTTTTCTTATAACAGAAACATGGGATTCCATACTTCAAGGTTTCTGTCATGTTTACATCTTGCTTATGAATTAATTCGCGTAAAACCAGTAGACAACTTCTATAGGGTTCTTCTCTGCTGAAATAAAAGTTATCCACTTCTCGAATCATTGGATACAAATGATTTAATCATGTAAGTAATCATGCGATATAAAGCTGAGTCTAATACAATCTATTTATTTCCTAAAAGGGCTTGATATTTTGTCGAGTTTGATAAAATATTGATCGCTTCTTTTACTTCATCGTCATCGCTTAATTGATTTTGAAATCTTCCCTTCTGAAAATAATATCTGCTCACTATTTCATCCTGAAGCAAGCGTAATATTTCTTTCTTATTTTTTAGCAAGTCTTGTGTTTTATCATGCGATAAGGCTTTTTCAAGAGATTCAAAATCTTTACGAATACCGTCATAATAATTTTCTTTATCTGCAGTCTCTTTAAACTTGGCTAATGCTTCTTCTGTTTTCGTTTTGTATGAATAGTCCTTGCCTTGCAGCCATTGCAGAAAATCATTAAAATCAGACTCGCTTAACTTGAACTCTTTGGCACTCGCAATGCTAGGATGCTTGGATACATACAAATTTGCATAATCAAAACTAAAATTCTTAGTAGCTAAAGTTGAAATGATTTTTAAATCTTCTTTGGCAGCAATTTTAATATCAGGATCTATGCCTCCTCCATCTTTTACCTGACGACCATTTTTTGTTTTAAAAGTTGTTTTGATAGAATCTGGAATTTCTCCCACACTTCCATCT
>CAZSUF010000040.1:0-3736 GCA_964609875.1 uncultured Bifidobacterium sp. | reverse complement strand
ATGCGAATAATCAAGCGCTTGAATACATCTTCCGCTTGGCGTATAATATTTAGACGTGGTAACTTTTAGCTTGGCGTTAAAAGATAAGGGTCTTGTCACTTGAACCAATCCTTTACCAAAACTACGTTGTCCTATCACAACACCTCGGTCTAAGTCTTGCATGGTTCCAGCCACAATTTCAGAAGCAGAAGCAGAGTTTCTGTTGGTCAACACCGTCAAAGGTATTTTTTCATCCCAGGGCGTACCTTGTGTTTTGTAGTCTTTATCAGATTCTACAATTTTACCTTTCGTGCTAACTATAAGTTGGTTTGTATTCAAAAAGATATTACACACATTGACGGCTTCATCTAACAAACCACCTGGATTATAACGCAAATCAAGTACAACACCTTTCATGGAAGGATTGGCTTTTTTTAAACTGTCTAAGGCATTTCGAACTTGCGCACCACAACGCTCTGTAAATTGAGTCAATCTTACATAGCCATATTGTTGTTGATCTCCTATCATACCCGAATAAGGTACACTGCTTACACTAATTTCTTCACGCGTAACAGTCTTTACAGATTCAGCGCCTGTAAAAGCATCTTTAACTTTCAATTTCACTTGAGTGCCTGGTGAGCCTTTCAGAAACTTGCTTACATCTTCTACTTCCTTCCCTTTGGTACTTTTTCCGTCTATTTCTAATAAAATATCTCCTGATTTGATTCCTGCTTTTATCACAGGACTATTTTCATAAGGTTCGCTGATGGCAATATATCCATCTTTCTTTCTGACTGTGCTACCAATGCCTCCATACTTGCCTGTAGTTTGAAAACGATAGTCTTCAATATCTTCTTCGGTAATATAATTTGTATAAGGATCTAATTCCTGCAACATCGCATCGATACCCGTTTTAACCATTTTGCCAGGTTGGATAGGGTCTACATAATAGGTATTCAATTCTTTAAACAAGGAAGTGAAGACTTCTAGGTTTTTTGAAATTTCAAAATAAGGATCTGTGTCTTTGGCGCGAATAAATAAAACAACAACGGCACCTAGTAGGGCTCCTACAATATATTTTTTTGCATGTAGCACGATATTCTTCTTCATTTGTACTGGATAAGAGATGTGCAATTTATTGAAATAATGCTTAACAGCATGGATCAATTTTTGATAGGCTTGTTAAATTTATCAGAGTAAAGTCCGATAGATTAAGGAACAGGATCATAGCCATGACTACCCCAAGGCGCACAACGAGCTATTCTTTTGATACCAAGCCAAAGCCCCTTTCTTACGCCATACTTTTGAAGCGCTTCTTTGGTGTATTCAGAGCAAGTGGGTTGATAACGACATTTACTCGGTCCCATCAAAGGAGAGAGTGCCAATTGATAAAACTGTATCAATGCATTTAATACAACAAGAATGGCTTTTTTTAACATATTGCTTCGAGGTGCAAATTAAACATATTCAATCAGGCATCAAGATAAAGATAGGATGAAAAATTTGTCTACAACTTCGAAGTTGCTACATTTGCCCCTTCATGAAAAAAACCTATACTATCTATGATACTGCTGCAGATCTTCCTATAGACTGGAATCAGCATCAAGAAGTGAAACACCTGTGTGTAGGAATAGATAGTATTGAAAAAGCCCAAGTCCCTAATATTAAAAATTATTATGTAGTAACGAGTCATGATGATAAGCCAGTGTATCTTTCTTATTATCAATTATTATCAGTCACACCCATACATTTTAACTTAGGCGAAAAAAAACTTCAACAAGCGGCTTTATCATTAGCCTTGCGTATAGTAAAACCTACTTTGTTAGTTACAGGAAATTTGTTTCGGCATGATGTGTTGTTTTTTCAATTTCTACAACATGATTTTACCGATCAAGAAAAAGCAGCCTGTTACCAAGAAACTACAGACTACATGATTAATTATACCAATGCTTCGGGTATATTTTTAAAAGATGTAGAAAAGTCGATAGCGCCATTTATTCAACAGGATGTTTCTTATATCCAAATGCAAGAAGATGTATCTATGGAAATTGTGATTCCAGCACATTGGAAGAGTTTTAAAGATTATGAAGCCGAATTGAAACATAAGTATCTTCAACGTTGTAAAAAAATCAGAAAAGCCTTTGACGGAATTCGAATTGAAGAATTTGATGCCTTGCAAATTACTCAATACGCAAAAGACATGGAGCTCCTTTACTTACAAGTTTCACAAAAACAATTGGTCAGTATGGGCAATATCAATGATCAGTTTTTTTGTGAATTGAAACGAGTCATGAAAGAAAAATATAAAGTCTATGGATTTTTTTGCCAAGATAAGTTAATTGCCTTTTCTTCTGTAGTGAAACATGAGGACGAGTATGACATGAATTATATTGGGATAGATTATGCTTATAATCATCAATATCAATTGTATTTTAATATCCTTTTTCATTGTTTAGAAAACGCCATAGCCTTAGATAGTCGCAAACTCATTTTAGGCAGAACCGCCCCTGAAGCCAAAGCCATTTTAGGTTGTGAGCCAGATTATCGATTTAGTTTTTATAAACTCAGAAATGTCATTGTAAATTGGTTTTACAAAATGGTGGCCTCATATTTTCAAGAACAGCAAGGAGAAAAATGGAAAGATAGACATCCATTCAAATCTTCTTATTACGAAGCAAAAAAATTAAGCTAGAAACTTAAATCTTATTCGTTTTATACAATTACTTTTCTATCTTCATAGTAAAATTATTTTATTATGGATAAGCAAAACAAAAGAATAGCATTAGTAACAGGTGCCACAGGTGGATTAGGTACTGCCATGTGTAAGAAGCTCTATCAAGACGGATATCATGTGGTAGCCAATTATAGAAGTAAAGCCAAGGCAGACGAATGGGCGGAAAAAATGAAAGCAGAGAATATAGACATAGAATTATATGAAGGTGATGTATGTGATTTTGATTCGATGGCTAAAATGATACAAGACATTGAAGCTACTTTGGGAGGTATTGATATTTTGGTAAATAATGCTGGCATAACACGAGATGGACGATTAGCAAAAATGTCTAAAGATGACTGGATGGCCGTTATAGATACTAACCTCAATAGTGTGTTTAATACAACCCGTAATGTGATTGAAGGGATGATAGAAAGAAAGTTTGGACGCATCATTAATATATCTTCTGTAAATGGGCAAAGAGGTCAGTTTGGACAAACCAACTATTCTGCAGCCAAGGCAGGTATGCATGGTTTTACTAAAACTTTAGCCATGGAAGTCGCTAAGTTTGGCATTACTGTAAATACTATTTCTCCAGGTTATATTGCTACGGATATGGTAATGGCTGTGCCTGAAAAAGTGAGAGAACAAATTGTAGCTCAAATACCTATGGGTCGTTTAGGCGGTACGCATGAAGTAGCTCATTTAGTTTCGTTTTTAGCGAGTGATGCCACAAGTTTTATTACAGGGGCTAATTATAGTATTAACGGCGGACAACATGTGTACTAATTAGAGTCTGCCCATAATGTCCGATTTCTTCGTTCTTCTCGACTTATCATCTAGTCCTCCCATGACTGGAAGACAGCATTGACCTAAGTCAACTCCTATATTTCAAGCCTTCGAACGCCTTGAACTCGAACATGCTGCTCAAGACTCAAGACTCTATTTATAGACAATTATTTATGATTATCCGTAAAGATACCCAACAGCTTTTCCACTTTTGCCCCCGATGCTGCGATCCTATCGTGTGGACACATTTTTTAT
>CAZSUF010000039.1:16681-18945 GCA_964609875.1 uncultured Bifidobacterium sp. | reverse complement strand
GGTAAGCCCAATAAGAATTATAGAAGATTCTAGGCACTATTTTGTCCATTAACCCGCAAAAGTGGAAAAACAAACAGATATCTTTGCGTATTATCATAATATAATTTTACATCTATAAAATAAAAAAAACATCCATACAACATGGATGTTTTTTTATTGTATGGAAGAAACTATCTTATTTATTTATGTTGTAAGAATTAAATTATTTTTCTTGATATAAAACAACGAATTCAACACGTCTGTTTAATTTACGACCTTCTTCTGTACTGTTGTCTGCAATCGGCGAATTGGATCCAAGCCCCCAAGCCTTTAAACGAGCAGAAGGCACACCTTGAACCTCGATAAAATTCAACACATATTGTGCTCTGTCCTTTGATAATTTTCTGTTCATGTCGGCATCTCCACGGATGTCTGTATGGCCAGAAATTAAAATTTCCGTCTTTCGATATTTCTTCAACAAGGTACTAAATTTGGTAAGCGGTTCTTCATAACCTGGGTCAGGAAAAATACCTTTGTTTTGATAGAGTATATTGTTAGGAAATAAAACTTTGATACTGTCTTCAATCATCACCACTTCAGCCTCATTCAAATTGCTTTTGATTTCCTGATAAGTTTTTTCAAGGTATTCTTTTTTACTCATCGGAGTGCCTACAATTTTTTCAGGTGGTGGCGGTAAATTTCTTGTGGGTGCTTGATATGGACCTCGAACAGGGCCATCGTACATATAGCAAGAAGTTAAGTTAAGTAACATAAACAACAAGACTAGTAGGGAGTTGATTTTTCTTTTCATATTTTTTAAATTAGTTGTTTTAATTATTGTATAAAATTACAAATTCTACTCGTCTATTCAAAGATCTCCCTTCATCCGTTTCATTGGTAGCAATCGGAGATTTTTGACCCAAGCCCCACGTAAATATTCGCTCATTTTTTACCTTTAATTCTAATAATCTCTCTTTGACTGCTAGTGATCTTTCTTTAGATAAGGCATTATTCGATTCCTCCTCACCCGTATTGTCAGTATGACCTGTAATCAATAATTTGGTTTGATCATATTTTGCAAGTACTTGTGAAAATCGAGCTAATTTTTGATAAAACACAGGAATTAATTCTGCAGAACCACTACTAAAAATAATATTGTTTGGAAAAATAATTTTTATACTATCATTTATAATATTTACAGTGGCCTCAGGAAAAGTTTCTTTTACTTCTTTATAAATATGCTCCATATAATGATGCTGCTTTTTCTTACTCAATTTGCAAGAAATCATCGAAAAAGAAAAAAGAAGGCAAGCAATAAGAAGAAAATAATTTCTGATCATAAATATTGGGAGGACTTAATTTTTTATTGAAATTAATTTGGGCGGCACACACGCTTTTCGTTTCAAGCCACGCGAGGCGCATGGGCTTTTCACTGCAATCGTTGCCGCAATACATGCATCATTTAAAATTCTATTTCTCATGGCAATTTTATTCTATCGAAAAATTATAATGCTTTTAAGTTAGACAATATACACGCTTCTAATTCTGCTTGAGTAATGGGTGTGCCTTTGATTTTATTATATCCAATGGCATCAATAAGAAAATCTGCTCTAATAATTTTAATTAATTGACCATTATTAATTTCTGGAACAATTACTTTTTTAAACCTTTTTAATATCTCACCAAGATTTTTCGGGAATGGTCGAATATATCTCAAATGCACATGAGAAACAGCATGTCCCTGCTGAATCATTTCTTTCACTACAGTAGTAATCACGCCATAGGTCGAACCCCAACCAAGAATTAAAATATCTCCCCTGTCTTCACCTAAGTTAAATGTTTGGTCCGGAATATAATTAGCAATTAAATCAACCTTTGCTTGTCTTGTTTTAACCATGTGTTCATGGTTATCAGGATCATAGCTAACATTCCCTGTAATATCTTGTTTTTCTAATCCGCCAATTCGATGTTCTAATCCTGCAAAACCTGGTATTGTCCATGGTCTTACCAGTTTTTCATCTCGTTGATAAGGTAAGAAGGTAGTTTCGTTTTCAGCCAAGGCTTCTTTAAATTTTACCTCGATAGTTGGGATATTTTCTGATTGCGGAAACTTCCAAGGTTCAGCTCCATTGGCAATAAATCCGTCACTCAATAAAATAACAGGCGTCATATGTTGAATGGCAATTCTGCAAGCTTCAATTGCCGCAAAAAAACAATCGGAAGGGGTGCTCGCAGAAATTACAGGCATAGGGCATTCGCCATTTCTTCCATAATAGGCTTGCAAT
>CAZSUF010000039.1:14473-16671 GCA_964609875.1 uncultured Bifidobacterium sp. | reverse complement strand
GTTTTTGTATTTACTTAAATCATGTAAAATATCTGATGCAGGCGTAATAGGGTAGGAGCCTAAAAATAATTTGAGACCAGATTTATAACCGGCCGTGACAAGTCCCAATGAAAGAGCTGCATTGCCAGTAATACTTCTATATTCTCCCGCTTCAACTTTTGCCTTGGCTACATGAAATCTAGAAGTAAATATTTCAGTCGTATCTCCAAAATGATATCCAGCTTGAAGAGCTTTGATATTGCTTTCTAAAATTTCAGGTTTTTTGCCAAACTTCTCTTGCAAAAATTGAATAGAATTATCTAATGATCTATCATACATCCAATACAGGAACCCAAGCACAAACATATTCTTCGCACGATCTTTTTCTTTAACACCAAGTCCTGTAATGTCTTTTAAGGCCTCCCTAGTTAGTTTGGTTACATCAATTTTATGTACAGTGTAATTATCTAAAGAATGATTTTCTATAGGGTTATCACCTTCAGCATAATTCGCTAATCTTAAATTTTTAGAATCAAATCCATCAGTATTCAGAATAATAATTCCACCTTTCTTTATAGATTTTAAATTAACCTTTAAGGCAGCCGCATTCATGGCAACAAGTACATCGCAATCGTCACCAGGCGTAAAAACAGCATCTGAAGAAAAATGTAATTGATAGCCACTTACACCAGGTAAAGTGCCAATAGGAGCTCTGATTTCGGCAGGGAAATCTGGAAATGTAGATAAATCGTTACCTATTAATGCGGTATTCGTAGTGAATTGTGAGCCAGTAAGCTGTATCCCATCACCACTATCGCCAGCAAACTTAATAACAACGTGGTTTAATTCTTTAATCACTTCATTCATGATAAGCAAATATAATCGTTTGCCAATGAATTAGAGAATCAAAAGGTTGAATAAATAAGAGAAAATAATTATGAGCCTACTTAGCATTCATCACAGATGCCATCATCTTTCCAATATCTGCAGGGCTATCTACAACATGAATACCACATTCACGCATAATTTTCATTTTTGCTGCAGCTGTATCATCAGCGCCACCTACAATGGCACCTGCGTGTCCCATTCTTCGACCTGCCGGGGCTGTTTGGCCTGCAATAAATCCTACTACAGGTTTGCGCATATTATCTTTTAACCAATTCGCCGCTTCAGCTTCCATGCCTCCGCCGATTTCTCCTATCATAATGATACCATGTGTTTCAGGGTCATTCATTAATAATTCAACAGCTTCTCGCGTAGTAGTTCCAATAATCGGATCTCCACCTATACCAATAGCAGTTGTTACGCCTAAACCAGCCTTAATTACTTGGTCAGCAGCTTCATAAGTTAAAGTACCGGATTTAGATACGATACCAATATGTCCTTTTTTGAAAATAAAACCAGGCATAATACCCACTTTGGCCTCATCAGCAGTAATGACTCCAGGGCAATTCGGTCCGATTAAAACACAATTTTTGTCCTTGATATATTCTTTAGCAATGACCATATCAGAAACAGGAATACCTTCTGTGATACAGATAATTACTTTAATGCCAGCATCAGCTGCTTCCATGATTGCATCAGCAGCAAAAGCAGGTGGTACAAAAATGATAGAAACATCAGCGCCAGCTTGTGAAACTGCATCAGCCACAGTATTAAATACGGGTTTGTCTAAATGAGTAGTACCGCCTTTTCCAGGGGTTACACCCCCTACAACCTGGGTTCCATATTCAATCATTTGTGTGGCATGAAATGTGCCTTCTGTTCCAGTAAATCCTTGTACAATTACTTTGCTATTCTTATTAACTAATACACCCATGGTTTATTTTTGAGAGTGCAAATGTAGCCAAGAAAAAGGAAAAACGAAATGAAGCTAAGGTAATGTGGAAAAAACCGTGATGGAGAGGAGGTGTTAACCTTCAATATGCTTTAATAAGGATATAGTTTTTTGAGGGTCTGCAGAACCGAAAACCGTATTTCCAGCGACTAACACGTCGGCGCCGGCCGCAATAATTTTTTGTGCATTCTCTAAAGTTACCCCACCATCTATTTCAATTAATGTAGATAAGCCTCTTCGAACAATTTCCTTTTTCAATTCTTTGATTTTATCTAAAGTTCTTTCAATAAATATTTGGCCTCCAAAACCAGGGTTCACACTCATCATACAAACAATATCAATATCGTGAAGTATATCATATAATTGATTTACAGAAGTATGA
>CAZSUF010000039.1:12004-14463 GCA_964609875.1 uncultured Bifidobacterium sp. | reverse complement strand
GGTGCGAAATGGTAAAACTAAGCATTTCGCCCACTAAAGATTTGATTTGTTGTAAATTTCTATGCAAATGAGGGCAAGCTTCGATATGTACACTTAAAATATCCGCCCCTGCTTTCGAAAAGGCTTCTGCAAATTTCCCAGGCTCTTCAATCATGAGATGAACGTCTAGGGTTTTTGTTGCTTCTTTATGAATCGCAGAAATGACAGGTAATCCAAAACTAATATTCGGAACAAAGCGGCCATCCATGACATCTAAATGAAACCAGTCGGCTTCAGATTGATTAATCATTTGAATATCTCTACTTAAATGAAGGAAGTCTGCAGATAGTAATGAAGGGGCAATTAAAGGCATCATAAGAGGATTATTTTTATTGAATTCGTTTAAGGGCTGTTTTAGCAGGTGTAAAATCTGGATTGAAATTGAGTGCTTGATTATAATCCGCTATCGCTGCTTTTTGATTTTCTTGAATTTCATAACAAAGGCCACGATTATAATAGGCTTCGGCGTAATCTGGCTTAACTTCAAGGGCAATATTGAATTGTCTAATGGCTTTTTCAATCGAATCTTGTTGTATGAGTATCCATCCCATATTATAAAAAGAAGTTGGATAGTTTCTGTCAATCCCTATCATGCGATTAAATATTTTTTTTGCTTCTTCATATTTACCCTGGTTTTGCCAATACATCGCTTTCCCATATAAAGGCTCTAAATTGCTTGGATTTGCTTTGTAGGCATTTTCATAATAATCCAACGCAAGTGGATCTTTTTTTGCTTCATGAAGTATAGCTAATTGCATATAAGAGTCCACATTCTTCGGATCAGACTGCACGGAGGTTTGAAAGCTAGAAATGGCCTTATTTGTATCTTTCATGTTTTTATAACACATCCCTTTCAGAAAATAGGCTTCAGTATTATAAACATCTGAACGTAATACGGTATTAATTTCTGTAAATGCTTTAGGGTATTCAGCGGTGAATAAAAATAACTTAGCTAATTTGAGATGAGCTACTTTGTCTTCCGGGTCAAGTTCTATGGCCTTTTTAATCCATCCTAAACTGCCAGTAATATCCTTATGATCAAAAAGTAAATCACCTAAAGCACTATAAAAAGGGGCTTGGGTAGAATCTATACTAATGGCTTTTTGAAAATCAAGCATGGCCAAAGAATCCTTATCTATTTCTCGTAATATCAATCCTCTTTTAAAATAAAGTGTCGCATCTTTTGGATTTTCATCAATACGGCTACTGATTTTAGATGTCTCTGGAAACGCTGCAGCGCCTTCTTGTGATGTTTTTTTTGATGTTGAAGAAAAAAATTGACAAGAAGAGACCAGTAAGAAAAGAAGGTATAGCAGGATTATTCTTTGCATGAATCCGTCAAATTTTATGCAAACCTAAGAAAATATAGTTGTTTTACGATTTTAAAGATTCCGGATTACTTCTAACATACCAAATGCCATTTCTATACTCTATTCAATTAAATGTCATTGAAGTAATTACTAATTTTCCCTAAAAAGTTGCTCAATATTTTTTTCGACTCAAAATGTCAAAAGAATAATTACTTTTGCGCATTCTTTAATTTTAAATAATATATACTCTATGCCTTATTTATTTACTTCGGAGTCAGTTTCAGAAGGACATCCTGATAAAGTTGCAGATCAAATTTCAGATGCCTTAATTGATCATTTTTTAGCCTATGATCCAAATTCAAAAGTAGCTTGTGAAACACTGGTAACTACTGGTCAAGTGGTTTTAGCTGGTGAAGTAAAATCAGAAGCTTACCTTGATGTGCAAGATATTGCTCGTGAAGTAATCAAAGAAATCGGTTATACTAAATCTGAGTATATGTTTGAGGCAAACTCATGTGGTATTTTTTCAGCTATCCATGAGCAAAGTGCAGACATTAACCAAGGTGTAGATAGAAAAGTAAAAAAGGAAAGTTTCGAAACAAAAGCAAATGCTCAAGGGGCTGGCGATCAAGGAATGATGTTTGGCTATGCGACTCGTGAAACAGACAACTATATGCCTTTAGCTTTAGATCTTGCTCATAAAATATTAAAAGAACTTTCAATCACAAGAAGAGCTGGGAAAGAATTAAAATATCTTAGACCTGATGCTAAAAGTCAAGTGACTATTGAGTATGACGATAATAATAATCCAATTCGAATTGATACAATAGTCGTGTCAACACAACACGATGATTTTGATAAGGATGCGAAGATGTTGGCTAAAATTAAAGAAGATATTATTAGTGTAATTATCCCTAGAGTTAAGAAACAACTTAAGCCATCGTTACAAAAACTTTTTAATGATAAAATCACTTATCATATCAATCCAACAGGGAAATTTGTCATTGGAGGACCTCATGGAGATACAGGCTTAACAGGCCGTAAAATTAACGTAGATACTTATGGTGGTAAAGGCGCACATGGCGGCGGAGCATTCAGCGGAAAAGATCC
>CAZSUF010000039.1:0-11994 GCA_964609875.1 uncultured Bifidobacterium sp. | reverse complement strand
AGTAGATCGTAGTGCAGCGTATGCTACACGTCATATCGCTAAGAACTTAGTAGCAGCTGGCTTATGCGATGAAGTTTTAGTACAAGTATCCTATGCCATCGGCGTAGCCAAGCCATGCGGTTTGTTTATTAATACTTATGGTACCTCTAAAGTGAGTATGAATGATGGAGAAATTGCGAAAGTAGTTGAAAAGATTTTTGATATGAGACCATACGCTATTGAACAACGTTTCAAGCTTAGAAGCCCAATTTATGCAGAATCAGCATCTTATGGACATATGGGAAGAAAAAATGAAGTGGTGACTAAAATTTTCAACAAAGGGAAAAAGAATGAATTGAAAATGAAAGTTGAATTATTTACTTGGGAAAAATTAGATTATGTAGATCAAGTGAAAAAAGCATTTAAGTTGAAATAAACATCAACGAATAGTTTTAAAGCCATCTTTCGGGATGGCTTTTTATATTGGGGCTAACAAAGTGCTTATGAACTTCGTATTATAAAAGTTCAAACCGTTACACTATGAATCAATATGCAAAAACATGGGGTATATTATGTATGCTACTATTGGTTGGATTAGTTTCTAGAGCCCAGTTTGTCAATATCCCTGATTCAAATTTCAGAAGTTTTTTAGCCTTGAATTATCCAAATGCCATGGTGGGTAATTTGCTCGATACCACTGATATTTCCATTACATCTGAAACCATATTGAATTGCGATGACTTGAAGATTAAAGATTTAACAGGCATCCAATATTTCGACAATCTTGACCACCTTGATTGTAGTATTAATTTAATATCTCAACTACCTTTAATTCCTAATTCAATCACCTGGCTTGATTGTCATTCGAATCCAATTGATTCTTTACCTACTTTGCCAAGTGGCCTAATTTCCCTAAATTGTTCATTTAATTTTTTGTCTAAACTTCCTAGTCTTCCTTTAACACTAACTGATTTATCCTGTTCCAATAATCAAATAGATTCACTACCAACCTTACCAACAAATGGGATGACAATTTTAAACTGCAGCTCTAATAAACTCAATCAACTACCAGTATTACCCTTATCACTAAAAGAACTCTTTTGTAATTACAATAAACTAACAAGTTTGCCATTACTTCCTGCTTCACTAATTCGATTAGAAACTTCAAAAAACCCTCTTCATGTTTTGCCTACATTACCTGCTGGATTAATATTTTTAACATGTAATGAAGATTCGCTAACGCAGTTGCCAACCTTGCCATTTTCATTAGTGTATTTGTATTGCAATACTAATCAAATTGCAAACTTGCCCACATTGCCGCCAAACTTAATGGAACTTGAGTGCGCTCAAAATTACCTAACACAATTACCTACCCTTCCCGTTGGGTTAATAAGCCTATCAGCTTCAGGTAATAGTTTAAATGTATTACCTACTTTGCCTAGTACATTGAAATTTTTATACTTGAATCAAAACCAATTAAATACAATTCCGGTTCTCCCTTTATCTTTATTAAGTTTATATGTTGGTTGGAATTCAATTCCCCAATTACCTACTTTACCTCTAGGTTTGCTAAACCTTGATTATAGTAGTAACCCCATTAATGTATTGCCAACCTTGCCAAGTTCATTATACCGTTTATTTTGGAATAGTAACCAAACGCCTATTTTACCAGTGCTGCCAAATGCCTTAAGTATTTTGGAATGCAATTTTTCTGATATTGATTCTTTACCCATTTTACCTGCAAGTTTGCAACATCTTTATTGCATTGGCGACTCTCTTACCTCTCTTCCAATATTGCCAAGCGGATTAAAATCTCTTAATTTCAATAGTAACTTTTTAAGCTCTATGCCTTCAAGTCTACCAACCCAATTAACAAGTTTATTTATGGCTGATAATTTGATTAGCTCAATTTCATGGTTGCCTCTCACATTAGATGTGTTTATGTGTTCTGGAAATACTCAATTGAATTGTTTGCCTAAATTACCTTCATTGATGAAATGGATAAATTTTTCAAATACAGGAATTTTATGTTTACCTAACTATTTAAGAGTATTAGATACATTAAGTACTTCAAATAATTTTTTTTCAGCACCCTTATGCACGATCGCCTCAGGTTGTCCTTGTGCTTGGAATATTACAGGAAATGTCCATGTTGATACATCAAGCAATTGTTTATTAGATAGTTTGAATCCTGGTAATCGAGTAACAAACATTCAAATTCAATTATTTCGAAATAATCAATTTCTCGAACAGGCTCATGTTACAGGCCAAGGTGAATACTCATTTGATACTGGCGATACCGATAGTTTAACCGTAAAAATTGATACTACAGATTTGCCATTTACTGTGACTTGTCCCACAAATGGATTTCATCAGGTAATTTTAACGCCCCAAGATTCTATGAAGGATCATATACATTTTGGCGTTGAGTGTAATGGTCCTGATGGGGGTATTAAATCAATTATGGGCCGATTTAGACCAGGTGTCATGTCAGTGGTCAATATTCAAGCTGGTGATATGGCAAGTTATTATCAGGTACAATGCGGCAATCCATACTCAGCAACCGTCACCTTGATGTATGATGGCCCTGTGACTTATGTATCCCCTTCAGTAAATGCATTAAGTCCTACGAGTATTAATGGACAAGTCTTAACTTATGTTATATCAGATATGACACAAATTGATTTTAATACTGCATTTGGTATAGAACTATTGACGAATGTATCAGCAGTCATTGGAAATGAGGTGTGTATTTCGATGTCTGTAGATAATGTACTCAATGATATTCATCCGAATAACAATGCCATGAATATGTGTTTCCCGGTGGTCAATTCTTTTGATCCTAATGAAAAGCAAGTTTCACCAACCAACAACGTGGAGGCAGGGCAATGGTTAACCTATACGATACATTTTCAAAATACTGGAAATGATACAGCTTATAAAGTGGTCATTCGAGACACCTTAGAAGCAACATTAGACCCTAGCACTTTTAAATTCTTGGGGTCGAGTCATAGATGCATTCCTAGTTTAAGTGGTCGCTTTCTTACCTTTTATTTTAATGAAATTAATCTCTTAGATAGTGTGCATCACGAACCCGAAAGTCATGGGTGGGTACAGTTTAAAATCAAAGTTAAAAGTGACCTGCCATTTGGTTCTGAAATAAAAAATCATGCCTCTATTTATTTTGATTTTAATTCACCTATTGTGACTAATGAAGCAACTAATCATATTGGAACTAATTTAAAATATGAAGTAGGTGACAAGCCATTTATAGTACCCAATGCAGTTTCTCCAAACAATGATTATAGAAATGAAACATGGTATATTTTAAATATGGATAATTTAAGAGAGCGTGATGTAAAAGTAAAGTCTATAGTTATTTTAAATAGATGGGGACAAAAAGTAGCAGCAGGATACAATGATTCCTTCATTTGGCGTCCAATAGATTTGCCCACAGATGTGTATGCTTATATGATAGTATATTCAGTTCATTCAGGAACCGTGTATACACAAACAGGAAATATTACAATAGTAAAATAATTGCCACTTAAAAAATCTTGATATGAATCATAAATATGAATGAATTTTTACATAAAAGTTTGTTTTGAAATCAACTACATTGCATTCAGTTTTGATCAAGTTAATTTGAAACAAATAATTAAGTGGAAAAAGCCTTTGTAAAAATAGAAGAATTAGCAGGCAATCTGAGAGAGTATGTTAATGCTAGAGTAGATGAAGTAAAATTCGAAACTGCCGAAAAAACTTCTCACCTCATATCGAATCTTATTGCAGGTTTTGTGGTAGCCTTGGTGTTTGTTTTTTTCATGCTGTTTGCTAGTATTGCTCTAGCCATTTTTATAAATATCCAATTCGGAAACAACTGGTCAGGATTTCTGATTG
Organism: uncultured Bifidobacterium sp.; assembly: GCA_964609875.1. GTDB lineage: Bacteria > Bacteroidota > Bacteroidia > Chitinophagales > Chitinophagaceae > OLB11. The sequence continues at coordinate 8,115 of CAZSUF010000039.1, read as the reverse complement.
TGGCTTTTTTATATTTATGTATTGGATTTGCCATTTGGTCAGCAAGAATTAAATGGATCAAACTTCCTATTATGAATTCTATTATTCAACAATTATTCAAATCACATGAAGAGGATAAAAAATAGCCAACAGTTGGAAGAAGTGAGGCAGGAAATTTTGCAAAGGCAACAAGATGCCGAATCAAGAATAATGACTAATTGGAACGAGATAAAAGAATTATTTACACCAAGTCATCTTCTTCAAAATACACTTGGAAATGCTATCAAATCTAAAACTGAAGCCTTGCTTGAAGGCGATAGTGTGTTGCAAAATACAATTACGTATGGTTTAGCCTTATTAGCCAAAAAAGCTACAGACAAAGCAAGCGATGAAATTCATAAGTACGTGAAAAAAGCAAACAAATAGGATTTGTCTATATTTTAACTCTTGTTTTCTCCATTATTTTCGCCTTGAGGTCTAGGGTTGGGATTCTTCTTCTTGAAAGGAGGCTTGTTATTGGGTCTAGCTTGTTGATTCGGATTTGGTTTGGGTGCAGGCTTATTTTGTTGATTCGGATTGGGCTTATTATTTCCTTGAACTTGATTAGGCTTATTCCCTTGTGCTTGATTGGGTTTGCCTGGCTGATTTCTTGGAGGCCTTGGTCCTTGATCATTTTTAGCTTGCGAATTTGCCTGATTAGGATTCGGTCTTCTTTCTTCTTGAGCCTTTTGCTTTTTCTTTTTGCTGGCTCTTTCAAGTCCTTTCAAACTAAATTGTCCAACTACGTCCACAAAATCAGTCTTCTCTGCCACAGATGCTTTTTTAGTCACTTCAACAGCTTGTAACTCATCAGGGAAAATTCCTTTTTTATTCAATTCTAAAATTTCATTTACTCGCTCAATCGTCAATGGATACAGGGTATTGCTCTTCTCAAAACTATACCACATGAGGTTTTTGAAAATATCTTTTTTCTGTAAAAAGGCCATGCCATTTTTAATTTTGATACGATCTGCTTGTTCAGGAAACACACGTAATGCATCCATATACGTATCTAACTCATAATTCAAACAACATTTCAAACGACCACATTGACCAGAAAGTTTAGTTTGATTGATCGATAAATTTTGATAACGGGCAGCTGTGGTGCTCACAGATTTAAAATCATTCAACCAAGTACTACAACATAATTCTCTTCCGCAACTTCCAATACCTCCAACTTTAGCCGCCTCTTGACGAATACCGATTTGACGCATCTCTACTTTGATTCTAAAATCACCCGCAAATCGCTTAATGAGTTCTCTAAAATCTACGCGATCTTCGGCTGTGTAAAAGAAAGTAGCTTTCTTCCCATCAGCTTGTGATTCAACTTCTGCAATTTTCATATCTAAGCCTAGCTCGCGTGCAATCACTCGACCTCTGATCATCATTTCTTTTTCACTTTTCTTGCTCTCGTCTAGTTTGGCTATTTCTATATCTGTGCTTTTATGTAAAATGCGTTTGATCTCATCACTTTTTTCAGAAACACCTTTCTTCTTCATTTGTAATTTAACCAATTCCCCAGTTACATTCACTACACCTACATCATAACCGCCAGATCCTTCAACAGTCACAAAATCTCCTTTTTCAAAAATTAAAGGATTGGTGGCTTTAAAATATTCTTTACGACTACCATGATTGAAGCTAACCTCCACAAATGGAAAGGGCTTGGAGAAATCAGAAACCGGCACTAAACTCAGCCAATCATGCACATTTAATCTATTACATCCGCCGCTTTTACATGACCCATGATCTTTACATCCTGTAGGCAAGCCGCCATTTTTTGTACTACCACAACTACCACATCCCATATCTTATCTTACATTTAAACGATGATTAATATTTGCACTCCAAGCCAAGTTTTTTCCCAAGAGGAGATAGGCAAAGAGTTTTCAAAAGAGATACCCTGAAGGACTACTTAAACCATTAGCCCAGGAACAACCACTTCTTGAAGCCGTAAAGATAAGGAATGAAATAGAATTTTACTATTGGCGTTTCTTTCTATTTGGTACAAACTATCATTGATGATTTTATCTATTTTTTCAAGCATAAAGGCATTTAAACCCTTGCTAATTAATATGTCAATGATTTTTTGCTCACTTTCTAATAAAATTACATGTTGTTTGCCTGTTTCTTTATAGCGAATGAGATGTTCTAAGATTTGCAGCACATAAGTCAAAAACTTTTTCTGTTCATCTTTTGTATGATCTGCCATCGCATGGGCCCATTGCACCAATTCTAAGCCTTTATTCGCATAAATAGCATTTAACCAATCTCTTAACAAGGCAATGAGATCATTTTCTACCTCATGCAACATTTTTAGGGCCACTTGAAAATTGCCTTCAGCCATTCTTGCAATTTGTATAGCTCTAGAAGATTCTACACCTCGTTTGACCAAAGCTTGTTGAATTTCTAATTCGGTAATTCTTTTTAATGGAAATAACTGAGTTCTAGATTTTATGGTGGCAAGCACATGCTCAGCATTAACGGCCACAAAAAACAAAATAGTTTTTGGAGTAGGTTCTTCAATAAGCTTAAGTAAAATATTGCCTTCATTACCCAAATACTCAGGATACCACATGATCATTACTTTGTATTCACTCTCAAAGCTGCGCAACTGTAGCTTCAGTATTATTTCTCTACATTCTGTAGCCGTAATATTGCCTTGTTTGTCTGCATCAATAAATTTCAACCAATCCGTATCATTCCCATAAGGCGTATTCAAGACAAAATTTCTAAATTCAGGAATAAAATGATTGCTTATAGGTATTTTGCTTGAGTCGTTTTTGAAAGTTGGAAAGGAAAAATGAATATCTGGATGCTGTAATTTACTCACTTTTGTACAAGCTGCACATTCCCCACAGGAATCAGTTTCATTTCTTTCAGTACACATAATATACTGAGTAGTTGCAATGGCAAGGGGTAAACCCCCACTACCTTCTGCGCCTTGTAATAATATGGCATGAGGCAAATGCCCTTGACCCACTAAGTGTATGATTTTTTTAATCAGATCTTCCTGACCTACAATATCCTTAAACTGCATACTAGACTATCCCTGTAAATTTTTTTCATTTCCTGTAATGCTCATCAATTCTTGCACAGTACGATGCATTTTGTCTATCGATCCATCTAAAAAGATGGTATTTCCTTTTCCATTTTCAGCAAAGTGTTTAATGGATTCTGTCCACATGGAAAATAAAATGAAAGAAGCATCTAGTTTAGCAGTCTCCATTTCCTTAGCTGCCGAAGCCATCCCTTTAGCCACTTCTTCTCTGAATAATGCCACACCTTGTCCTCGTAATTGAGCGGCTAATTTTTCTGCTTGTGCTTGAATTTGAATAGAGTTTCCTTCTGCCTCTGCTGCTTTTGTTTTTGTAATCAATAAGGCTTGCCCTTCATTTTCGGCCGCAGCTTTTAAGTTATTACTACTTACCACGCGCGCCATCGATTTCATAATTTCTTCATCAAAACTAATATCATTAATTTGTAAGTCAATTAAATGATAACCCCAACTCTCTAGTTGTACATCAATTTGTTCTTTCACGTGTAAAATAATTTCACCACGTAAACCTAAAATTTCTGATTGTTTTTTAGTTGCGACAAAGGCACGTATCGAACCTTCAATGGTGCGTATTAAGGCTTGCATCAAACTCTTCTCATCCACAAATTTAAAAGCCACATTTTTAATAGATTCTTCATCTTGGTTATACACTGCATACAGCAACATCGCTTTGAAATTTACATTCGCCTGATCAAGCGTGATGGCCTGAAATTGCAATTCTACCGAACGATTTTGAACCGATACACGCTTGTAAATAATTTCTAGAAACGGTATTTTAAAATTTAATCCCGGACGCATAATACGTCGATATTTTCCAAACATTGTAATCACGGCCATGGTGCCTTGTTGCACGGTGACTATCCCCGAATAAAAAAAGGCTGCGACCAAAAAGATCAGTATAATTGGCAAGGTGAGTATGGTTCCCATCGTTATTTTTTAGGATGTAAATGTACGTGATTCTAACTGATTGAAATGACCGTTCATCTTTTCTCTTTTTGGAGGTGCCCTTGTGGCATAGGCAAACTATCACTTACCGAATCTTTTGTTCCCACGCCACAAGGTCGGGCTATTCGCTGCAATGCCCTTCCCAAAGCCTCAGGGCGATTTTCGCTACTATCCCTCACCCAAATACATCCGAAGTGAAAAATTTTTGCCATGTGAAAATTCTTTACTTTCTTACTTTCATAAATTCAATTCGCTTCGATCGGTTGATATATAAATTAAATCCTATCACCTCACCTTTTGCATCGCGCTCAAATTGCATATAACCCAAGCTGTATAAAAAGAAGTCTTTTCCTGTGGGACTTAATTCATCATCCGTTAAGCGATAATGTCGGCGAATGAGTTTGCCTTTCTCGAATTCAATATCATATTCTGTCGCTAATTCATTACTGTAATAAGCACCCACAAAGTCTGTTAATTTCATACTGTTTACATCAAAGGCTTGCATCTTTGTAGCCGACTTTATTTTTCCATTATGCACTAATTGTAAGTCAAATTCGTTTGTATTCGAACGTTGTACAAATTCGATTTCTTCACTGCTGCCTTCGAGAGAGAATCGAGATTCAGACAAGGCAATTAAGTCCATAGGTTGACCTTCCGAAGGCTGGAAGGTAAATTGTTTATCCAACAACCTGATCATAAAAGTGATGCCTGGCTCAAGGCTATAATCTCCTACATAAGATTTGAGTAAGTCAACACTGGGTTGTGTGCTAGAAGTTGATTTTATCGATGAGACTGATTTGACAGGAGCTTGCTCGAATTCTTTGGCAAAATAAATATCTACTATTTTGTGCGACATCATCACAGGATTAAACTCCGCCACATTACTTAATACAACCACAGAAAAATCATGCTCAGGAAATCTGGTTTCATAACAACGATAACCCGCATCACCACCTCCATGTTGAATTTCCTTCATGCCTTTATATTCGCCAATATATTGTCCTAGTCCACATTCGATGTACTTGCCATTGTTCAGCTTAGCAGGTGTAGTCATCTCATTAAAGATAGTCTTGCTACCAATTTGTACTGTTGTATAATTGTTTACCCACTTTTGTAAATCTTCGGCAGTAGTAAACAAACTTGTGGCACCTACAGTGGCATAATTCAAATTACTTTTTTTAAATCCTATGGAATCACTTCGATAACAATATGCTCTGTTTTTGACAATCTTTTCATGATTGTCGTAAAATTGCGTCTGTGTCATTTGCAAGGGTTTGAAAATATGTTCATCCGTAAAAGCTGCAAAACTTTTACCTGAAACCCTTGCAACCACTTCGGCCAATAAGGTAAATCCTGTATTGCAATACATATATTCTTCGCCTGGTTCAAAATTTAAGGCAGTTTGGCGATAGGCAAGTTTAAGAATTTGATCTTGGGTGATCACATCATCAATTCTCCAACCTGCTAATACCAATAGCTCCCATTGATCTCTAAGCCCACTTGTATGTGATGCCAAATGTCTCAAGGTGATTTTTTTTCCAAAGTCGTGCATCTCAGGAATGTATTTTCTAATATCATCGTCTAATGAAAGTTTCCCTTGTTGGGCCAATAATAAAATTGAAAAAACAGTAAATTGTTTCGATACAGAAGCCACATGAAAAACGGTTTCGGATGTAATTGGAATATTGTATTCTAGATTCGCTAAACCATATCCTTTCTTGTATAATGTTTTTCCATGCCTCATGATAGACACCGCAGTACCTGGACTTTCTGCATTATCCCAAATAGAAAAAGCTTCGTCCACTTGTTGAGATGGGGTGACTGCTTTCGGTTTGATTTGATTAATTTTTAATTCATATTTTCCACGAACATTTTTTTCTAAAGGAGCAACTTCGATGATATACTTACCAGCTTGGGTAGAAGTTAAAGTAAAAGGTTCAGCCCCGAAAGATCCATTAGGACTATCATATTCATAGAGCTTTTTGCCTTGTGCATCAAAGGTTGTGATAACAACGTCTACTCCTTTTTGCATCAAATTGAGAACAACAAATTGATCTTTGTTTAATTTCAAGAAATAACTATGTTTTTCGCCTGATGAAATGTCTGCTTGAATGGCTTTGTTTAAAACCAATTCCTTTTGAATAGTTTGACCAAATGAATTCATAAAGCTAATGGCGAGTATGCCTAGGAAGTAAAAGGTTGATGTGTTGCGCATAATAAAGATAAAGCGTAAATATAAGGGTATTGCGCGAACCAATTCCGGGCGTGAGATTTTTGTTCATAGTTTATTTGCCATGTTGCGGAGGGTCCCCATGTACAAAGTTCTTTGAACAACTAAACATGATGGGGGCATAAAAAAAAATGCCGAAATCTGACTAAACAAATTTCGGCATGAATGGGATTCTTTTCTACTATACCATTTGAGGAAGCTCTGAAGGGTAAAGTTTATTTTCTAATTTGTGTTTGACAGCTTTGAAGGCTGCAATTGATTCTGTTATGTCTTGCTCAGTATGCACTGCTGTAGGAATTAATCGAAGTATAATATGACCTTTTGGAATCACAGGGTATACAACAATAGAGCAGAAGATGTTATAATTTTCACGCAAATCAATGATGAGATGCGCAGCCTCAGCCACGCCACCATGCATGTATACAGGCGTTACGGGCGAATTTGTATTGCCAATATCAAAACCATTTTCTCGAAGTTGATTTTGTAATGATCTTACATTTTCCCACAACTTCGCCTTAAGTTCTGGATGTGTTTTTAATAATTCAAGTCGCTTTAAATTGCCTACAACCAAAGGCATAGGTAAGGCTTTAGCAAAAATTTGCGAGCGTAAATTGTATCTGAAATAATTAATGATTTCTTTTGAGCTAGCTACAAAACCTCCGATGCTTGCCATGCTTTTGGCAAACGTCGAAAAGTAAATATCAATTTGATCTTGGCAACCTTGCTCTTCGCCAACACCAGCACCTGTAGCACCCATCGTTCCGAAACCATGAGCATCATCAACTAATAATCGAAACTCATATTTTCCTTTGAGCGCGCAAATTTCTTTTAATTTTCCTTGATCGCCTGCCATACCAAATACGCCTTCAGTAATCACAAGAATACCACCACCTGTTTCTTCTATCATTTTGGTAGCGCGACCTAATTGCTTTTCAAGATCTTCCAAATCATTATGCTTATATACATATCTATGGGCAGGTACCATACGAAGACCATCTAAAATACATGCATGACTTTCTGCATCATATACAACCACATCTCTACGACTGCATAATGAATCTACAATAGAAGCCATACCTTGATAACCATAATTCAACAGGAAAGCATCTTCTTTAGAAACAAATTCTGCTAGCTGATTTTCTAATTTTTCATGTAATACAGAATTGCCACTCATCATACGTGCGCCCATTGGCAAGGCTAATCCGTATTGCTGGGCAGCTTCAGCATCTGCTTTTCTTACTTCAGGATGATTGGCTAATCCTAAATAATTATTTAAACTCCAAATGACTCTTTCTTTGCCTTGAAATATCATACGATTACTAATTTCACCTTCTAATCTAGGGAAGGCAAAATAACCGTGTGCTTGTTCTTGATATTGACCTAAAGATCCTTTGTTCTTACTAAATTTCTCAAATAAATCTGCCATATTACTTTGTATTTCTAATTGAATCCGCGCAAAAATAATCAATTAATAACGGTAAATTCATACAAATAAGTCCATTTTTGCAAATCAATTATAAATAAATGAGATATCTGCTCTTGTTTCTCTGCTTTTCGGCATTGAGTGTGACGGCTAAGAAAAAAAATCCAGTTGAACGACCCAAATTAGTTGTAGGGATAGTACTAGATCAAATGAGATACGATTTTTTGTATCGATATGCTTCTAGATATTCAAACAATGGCTTTAACCGCCTAATTAGTCAAGGCAATTCTTGTGAAAATACCTTCATTTCTTATTTGCCTTCATACACGGGCCCGGGACATACTTGTATTTACACAGGTTCTGTGCCTGCTTTACATGGCATTGCAAGTAATGATTGGATAAATAGGCTTACAGGTTTGCCCATGTATTGTACGGCAGACA
>CAZSUF010000038.1:18704-19065 GCA_964609875.1 uncultured Bifidobacterium sp. | reverse complement strand
TCTTATAACCGTGCTCGTCAAGCTGCTATTACAACTGAACTTACGGAAATTGTAAGTGGAGCTGCAGCTTTACAAGGTTAATCTTCATAAAATTATAGTCATAAAAAAATCCTGAGTACTCAGGATTTTTTTTATGACTATAGAATAGTTTTTTAGATGAACTTTTGACAAGCATTTATTTTTTACATTCTTCAAGCATTTGAACTGCTTGATTTTTGCCCCAAGAAGGATATAATTCATCCGCAGTTTTCACAGCATCAAACTTAGTTAAAGCTGTTTCGAAAAGTGATTTTGCTTTTGCTTTACCACCGCCAAATGCTTCAGGTGTATAAAAAGCAGATTGAGCTTGTAAATAGTAAAT
>CAZSUF010000038.1:12586-18662 GCA_964609875.1 uncultured Bifidobacterium sp. | reverse complement strand
GGATTCATAGATTTGGCTACTTCTAACAATTTGGCACTTTCCATACCATATTTCATGCCTCTTGTCATAGGATCTACACCAATTCTTGCTGATTGACAAAGTGCTTGTAAACAAATTATTTCATCATTGTTTTGGATAGCAAGCGCATCTTTTAATTGTTTTTCTGCTTGATCGATAATTGCATCTACTTGGTCTTTTTTAGGGTTGGTCATAGCTTGCATTACATAACAAAAAGCAGCATAATATTTTGGCAACCATTGTTTCGGTGCTGCATTGGCTACTCGTTCAAAGCCATTAGCGACTGGTTGATACATTTCAGGGGTAGTGGCTGCGCCCATTTTAGTTAATAAACCTTTCATGGTAGACATGTAAAGATCATTTTGCGCGAAGCTGCTAAAACCTAAGCCTATTAGCAAGAAGGAAAAAAATAGTTGTTTCATTGTTTAAATATTTTGATTTTCAAATATCATTTTTTTTTCTGATTCTTTATCAACTGTTTTGTTAATACTTGGGCCTATAAATTATTATCAATGGCTTCTTGACTTCTGTCGATGCCAAAACTCATAAACATACCCAGAAATATAAATTGCCTCGCAGGTGGGGTAATGGCTTGCTGATAATAGCGTTGATCCATATTTAAATCGTAACGAGCAAAGTTGTTTCCATACACTTGTTTGAATCCGAAGGGGTTATTTACACTTAAAACAAACACTGTAAATGCTTTGCGAATAGTTTTTAAGTAGTTTATGGATAAACTGATATTATGGTAATCAATGGTTTTGTCTTTCATAAATTGATTTGGATCGGCATATTTGTTATCAGGATGAGTAATATTATAATTGATATAAGGTCGACCAGTAGTATAAGTATATGTACCATTGATTCCAAACATATACTTAGGCCAGAATTTCTTAAATACCAATGAACCCATATGATTCGCTACAAAATCGGGTTGAGTTTGTCTGATGTAATTTAGAAAATCTCTTTTGGTATCTATAAATGAATAAGATATCCAAAAGTCAATTCCTTTGATTGTTTTTTTGTCTCTATAAAAAACTTCAAAGCCACGGGCATATCCATTACCCAAATTACTAATGCCAGTAGGTGTTGAAGAATTTGTTTTAATTAAACCGTGATAATTTTTGTAATAAGCCTCAAGTCTGAGTAAGCGATCCTTAGGCTGATATTGATAGTTTACAATATAGTGATCGGCTCGCATGAAATTTAAGTCTGTTGTACGTAAAAGGAATTGTTGTTCAGGCTTTTGATAAAACATACCATAAGCAAAAGATACTTGTCCACCACGATTTATTTTATAGGCTGCAGAAACTCTAGGAGCTAGGTTGAATTGATTGAGCAAGGAGGAGTATTCTGCTCTAACGCCAATTTTTCCTGCGATTTCATTGGTTACATAAATATCTGATTCTGCAAAGGCGGCTACATAGTTATCACTAATTTTTACATCACTAAATACAATGCTGTCTTGGTATTGACCTGGAGCCACCTTGCTTTTATCTAAGCTATTAATGTATTCTAAGCCAAATCTGATGGCGTTTAAGTTTTGTAAATTCTTTTCTAAGACAACTTTACCTGTTACAGCTTGATTCCATCCTTTGATGGCTATCCAATTTTGATTGATGAAATTTGAATCAGTTACTAAGAGTCCTTGTTGATCAAGTATTTTAGTGTCAATTTGATCATCATTGATACTTGCACTTAAACCTGCATTGAGTTTCCAATCGTTGGCGTAATAATTTTTATATGAAAAATTTACATAACTGTTTTTGTTATTTATTTTGAATCCGTCTTGGTATGACTTCATGCTATTGTAGTAGTCTTGACTATTTACATTGGTTCTTTGAATGTCAATACCTGTAGAATTAAAATAACCGTAAAATTTGAACATGCCAGATTCTGAAGTCTTTTTCCTAAAGTTCATATCAAACTGATGCACGGTAGGCGCTTGTTTGTATTTAATATTTTGTTTAATCAAAGCAAAATAGGGTGTGAGGTTTACATAGTTATAGCCAATTCCCATTGATGATGTTTTGCTTTTGTTTAAGGTTTGCAAGTTTCCACCTAAGCCTACTGTAGACAAATTAAGATTAGCCGATGATCTTTCTGGCAAATCGATGGTTTCTAAAATAACTGCAGAAGATAAGGCTTGGCCGTAGAGCGCAGAATATCCGCCTGCACTAAAGACAGTGCCTTTAAAAATAAAAGGATTAAATCTGCCTCTTGATCCTAAATCTGGAATAGAAGCTGTGAAAGCATTTTTTACCCAAGTACCATCAATAAAAGTTTGGGTTTCAGCGCCCGTACCACCTCTTACAAATAGTCCTTCGCGGTCATTAGTTTGTTGCGTACCAGGAAGAGTTTTTAAGGCACCGTAAGTATCGCCATTACTTCCGGCCGTGGTAACTATGTCAAGGGCTTTAAGAATGGTCCCTTTTTTTTCATCGCTAGCTTCGAAGGAACCTGCGGAAATGACCACCGCTTTTAAATCATTTACTTTTTCTTTCAGGGAAATATTTAGCTGCAATGATTTGCCTGAAATGAAGATCTTTTTTTCTTGAGTTACAAAGCCCGTATAGGTGGCTTGTATCGTTGCACTATCTGCTGCAAATGTGTCGAAATTATAATCGCCGTTGATGTTAGAAGTGGCTCCATCGTAACTACCTTTAATAGAAATATTTACTCCCGTTAATGGAATGCCTTTATTGTCTGTGACTTTTCCTTGTATGGTGGTTTGAGCAAAAAGGATTTGAGAAATAAACGTGCATAAAATAATCCATGTGAGTATGTAAGACTTTTGTTGATTTAGTTTCATTTGAATGTTTTAGTTCGTTTATGAAAGAAGATAAAAGAATAGCGCGAAGTTAATGAAGTTGTGTAGATTCTTTTTGAGCTGAATTGAAATATAATTTTTAAAAAACATGAACGAGAAGAATATGATGATAGAAGGTAATCATCTTGTATTGCGGCAAGGATGGCAGTGGAAAGCCCGCATTCCGAGAGGCTTTACGCATGTTAAAGGTTACCTTACAATTCATAGCCGAATCGGGAGAGGACTTGGAACGAACAGCCTGTGTGCCGCCCAAATAAAAGAGATAATTATTTGAATCGAATAAAATATGTTTATTTTCGATGTCTAATAAAAAGTAACATGAAAAGGATTATACTTGGTTGTCTTTGTTTTATTTCGTTGCAAGGGTTTTCTCAAGCAAAATTAGTTGAGAAGGTTAAAAAGGCGGATAACTTGGAAATTCAAATTCCGTATGAGAAATATGTATTGCCTAATGGCTTAACTCTTCTGGTTCATGAAGACCATAGTGATCCGATTGCGCATGTGGATGTTACCTATCATGTGGGTTCTGCTCGTGAAGAAATTGGGAAATCTGGCTTTGCACATTTTTTCGAACATATGATGTTTCAAGGGAGTGATCATGTAGCAGATGAGCAACATTTTAAAATCATCACTGAATCGGGAGGCACCTTGAATGGTTCTACCAATAGAGATCGAACAAATTATTTTGAAACGGTACCTAGCAATCAAGTAGAGAAAATGTTGTGGCTAGAAGCTGATAGAATGGGCTTTTTATTAGATGCTGTTACACAGAAAAAATTTGAAGTTCAGCGAGCCACCGTAAAAAATGAAAGAGGGCAGAACTATGATAATAAACCTTATGGTTTGGTGCAAGAAACCTTGGCAAAAAATTTATATCCTTATGGGCATCCTTATTCTTGGCTTACGATTGGCTATCTTGAAGATTTAGATAGAGTCAATGTAGATGATTTGAAAAACTTTTTCTTACGTTGGTATGGTCCAAATAATGCCGTAGTGACAGTAGGTGGTGATGTGCAAACAAAGGAAATTGTGAAATGGGTAGAGAAATATTTTGGGTCTATACCAAGCGGGCCCAAAGTAGAGAATGTCAAGTTCGATTTACCTGTATTGAAGAGTGATCGATATGTATCCATGACAGATGGTTATGCAAAATTGCCCATCTTGCTGTGCGCTTTGCCTACTGTGCCTGCCTATCATAAAGATGAAGCTGCCTTAGATTGTTTAGCCGAAATTTTAGGAGGAAGTAATACCTCTATTTTATATCAAAATTTGATTAAAACACAGAAAGCCTTGAGTGCAAGAGTGTCGAATGGTACGGATGAACAAGCAGGCGTATTTCAATTTAACATCATGCCGAAAGCAAATACACCTTTGAGTGATATGGAAAAAGAAATTCGTTTGGCCTTAAAAGAATTTGAAACCAAAGGAATTAGCGATGATGATTTGGCTAAGTTTAAAATGGGCAAAGAATCGGAGTTGGTATACGGACTTGAAAGTGTGAGCGGTAAAGTATCAAGATTGGCAGCCTATCAAACTTTTACAGGAAATGGAAATTATATTCAGAAAGAGTTAAGTCGATATCAGGAAGTTACGAAGGAAGATGTGTTGAGGGTGTATAATATGTATATTAAAAATAAGCCCATGGTGATATTAAGTGTGCTTACTAAAGGCTTTGACAATTTAGCTGCTGGAGCGAACAATTATCAAGTAGATCAAAGTGGATATAAATCGCCTGATTATGGATATCAAGGATTAAAGTATAATAAAGCGACAGATAATTTTGATAGAAATTTGATGCCTGCTGTAGGAAAGATAGCTGCGATACAAGTGCCTAGTTTTGACAAGCATCTTGAAGATGGTATTAAATTGATTACAGCTCAATATGATGAAGTGCCGATCGTGGTGATGACCTTAGGTTTTAAAGGCGGGAGAATGGCAGAGCAAAAGCAACTTGGCAAGGCAGGATTATGTAGTATGTTTTGTGACATGATGGATGAAGATACCAAGAAACATAGCACAGAAGAAATAAGCACCCTACTTGATAAATTAGGAAGCTCGATAAGTTTTAATGCAGAATTAGATGAAACTTTTGTGTCTGTCAGATGCTTGAAAAAGAATTTGATACCGACCTTAGATATCCTTGAAGAGAAACTTCTTGAACCAAGATTTAAGACTGAAACATTTGATAGAATTAAAAACCAAACCTTAGAATCGATTCGAAATTCGAAATCAAGAGCTGCGGTGGTGGCTGCCAATAATTACTCAATGGTGAATTATGGAGAGAACAATTTGTTGGCTTATCCAAGAAGTGGAACTTCTGAAACGGTGAAGAACATTGAATTTGCAGATATTGAAACCTATTATAAATATTACATAAGCCGCAGAGATTTGCAAGTAGTTTTAGTAGGAAGTCTGACAGAAAACGAACAAAAAGAAATATTTAGGCGACTTAAAAAATTGCCCGATGTAGATCAAGGGAATATGAACCTGCCTGATTTTAGAGAGTTTCATCAAGCGAATGCCATATATATCACCGATATTCCTAAGGCGGCGCAAACAGAATTTAGAATAGGGTATGTGACCAATATTAAATACGATGCTACAGGCGATTTTTATAAAATTGGCTTGATGAATTATCCTTTAGGGGGCGCTTTTAATAGTCGAATTAATTTGAATTTGCGTGAAGATAAGGGTTGGACTTATGGTGCTAGAACAGGGTTTCAGGGCAATGATTATACGGGCTTGTTTACTTTTTCTTCGGGCATTAAATCGCAGGTAACTGATAGTGCCTTAATGGAAGTAATGAAGGAAATTAAACTTTATCAAGACAAAGGTATGAATGCAGACGAATTGAAGTTTTTGAAGAGTGCGGTTAGCCAATCTGAGGCTTTGAAGTATGAGACGGTGATGCAGAAGGCTGGCTTTGTGGGCAATATCTTGAAGCATGATTTAAAAGCCAGCTACCTCAAAGAGCAAGAGAATATACTGAGCACGATGACCTTGAATGATTATGCTACTTATGCCAAAAGACTTTTGAATTTGGACAAGATGAATATTGTGTTGGCGGGGGATAAGGCTAGGATAGCCCCGGGGTTGAAGAAGATGGGCTATGAGATTATTGAGCTTGATGCTGAAGGGAAGGAGATGCCTAAGGCGGAGAAATAGAAATGGAATTTAGAGCAGGGGAGTGACAGGGCGAATGAATTGGCTTATACACTTGAGTAAGGT
>CAZSUF010000038.1:9269-12536 GCA_964609875.1 uncultured Bifidobacterium sp. | reverse complement strand
GAGTTGATGATAGAAGAGAGGGCGATAAGGTTTAAAACCGAATACGTTGATTGATTTCTTTTTTACGGGAAGCGGCAACTGGAATTTCTCTACCATCTTGCATGACTAGATATCCATTTTTACTTCGATTATATTTTACAATATATTTTATATTCACAATATGCGAATGATGAACTCTTAAAAACATATTTTTAGGTAGCATGTCTTCATAATCTTTGATGGATTTAGATGAAGTGGGTCTTTTACCATCAAGAGTAGTGAAGGTGGTATAATTCCCTTTAGATTCTAGATGTAGAATGTCTTCTGGTTTGTTTACATTTAAAAAACCCTTATCAGGAATCGCAATCAATGTTTCCATAAAAGTTTCATGGTATGCCTGAGCTTTTTCTTTATATTTTTTTACGTGATCTATACCTTGTTTAACAGCCTGAATTAGATCTGTGATTTGTAAGGGTTTGAGAATATAGCCCGAAACATCATATTTATGCATTTCTACAGCATATTTCTCATGGGCTGTCAACAGAATGACTGCCATTTCATTAAGATCAATGAGTTTCAGTATTTCAGTTGCATTTTTATCGTGTATTTCGATATCTAAAAAAATAAGTTGGGGTTGTAATTTTACAATTAATTCCAGGCCTTCATTGACATGATCTGCCGTGCCAATCACTGTTATTTGAGGGCAAAATTGTTCAATTAAATTTTCAAGCAATTTTGTATTAAGTTGGTCGTCGTCAATTAGAATCGCACTTATCATATAAATTGTAGTGTTTTTGTTTTGCAATTACATTTCAAATTAACAATGATTGTTTCAAAAAAATCAAATTACTTCACATTTGGGTATTATTACTTCATAATTGAGTCATTTTTAGCCTTAATTGGGCATTCGATTCTATCCAAATGATAAATTATATGATTATTTTGTTTAATAATTCTTTTTTTCTATTATCAGAAATAGGTAATTCTTCGCCGTTCGACATAAGCAAGTAGGCAGGCTTTTTCTTAGTAAATTTAATGATATGTTTTAGATTAACAATATGGGAATGGTGAATTCGACTAAATAGATGAGAAGGGAGCTTGTCTTCGTATTCTTTTAAAGATTTAGAAGATAAAATACGTTCTTTATTTTTTGAATAAATATACGTATAGCTGTTTTCTGAGCTTAAATGAATAATTTCATTTAATTCAAAAAGAACCAATTCGTTTTTTTGATCTATAGCTAGAAAATTTTCGTTATTAAAATTTTGTCTCGGTTTGATTAATCTACTTGCATTTTTTTTACAGCTTTGTATAGCTTGTACAAACTCTGTAACTTGAATTGGTTTTAGTAAATAATCTGTAACAGAATATTTGTAAGAAGCTAAAGCATATTTTTCATGTGCAGTGATTAAGATAACTTGAATATTTTCAGTATCAATTACCCGCAGAATGTCAAAAGCAGATTTGTCATGTAATTCAATATCTAAAAAAAGCAAATCAGGCTTCAATGTCATGATGAGCTTCAAGGCTGTTTCAACAGAATCGGCCTTGCCCATTATTTCAATATCTGGACTATACTTTTGAATTAAAGTGGCAACAAGTTCAATATTATTTAAATCATCATCTATAATTAGGGCATTCATAGTAGGGTTTTAGTAGTAGGGAGTTTGAAAATTGTTTCAAATCCAATTATTTCACTGTTTTCATTCAATTTATTTCCACAAGAAAATTCAATTTTGTCGCCAGTTAAAGTTTTAATTAAATTAATTTTTTGTTGTACTAATTGTAATCCTTTTGAATTAGTAGATTCTTCTTTAAAACTTCCTGGTCCATTATCTAGAATAGAGCAGATGATGAATTCATTATCTAAGCTGAAGTTAATATAAATGAGCCCATTTGTTTTATTTTTTAGTCCATGTTTCAATGAGTTTTCAACAATAGGTTGTAACATCATGGATGGGATTCTATTTGAAAGAATTTCAGGGTCGTTCCAAGAAATGAAATATTCAAAGTTGCCATTTCGTTTTAATTTTTCTAAATCTAAATAACTTCTTTGGTAGTCAATTTCATCTTGAATGCTTACAAAGAGCATATTTGAGGAGTCTATGGTTTTTCTGAGAATGCTTGAAAAGTTGCCAATAAAATCATTGGCTCGTTTAAAGTCTTTTTGTTCAAAAAGAGATTGAATTGTGTTTAATGAATTGAAAACAAAATGTGGGTTTATTTTTGATCGCCAAGCTGTTAATTCGAGTATGGTATTTTTATTGATTTCTTCTTGTCTGATTCTTTCATTTTTTCTAGTAGCAATGGTTCTGAATTTATACAATGCGATTGTTAAGGAGCTAAGTAGGAGTGCACCAATAAATTTAATGTAAATATTTTGGTAGAAGTAAGGTGTAATTTCTATATCTAAAAGAATAAGATTGCTTCTGACATTATAACTATTTGCAGCATAAGATTGAAGGGTGTACTTTCCTGGTTCTAAGTTTTTTATTTCAATATGATGGTCAATCGTGTATGTCCATGCAGTATCAAGTTCTTTAATTCTATAATAATGACTGATTTTACTTTCTGTGTTGAATGAAATAGAATTTAAATTGACTTGAATGATTTCGTCTTTATGAGCAACGAGTTTTTTGGTATCCCATAATGTGTCTGTTTTGATATAAATTGGGTTGATAAAATAGATCGGCTTCGGTTGTTCTTGAAGGTTTTTAAGGTCAATAAATGAAACACCTTTTTCGGTAGCTGCTATGAGAGTGTCATTTTCTACAACAAAATCGTTCACCGTGTTTGAAGCAAGACCATCTGGTTCATAAATATATTTATGTTGGTAATTGTTTAATTGAATGATACTTATGCCTTTTTTTGTAGCAACAAATAATTTATTGTTTTTGATTTGAATCTTGTGGCATGTATTTGAAGAAAGGCCATTTTTATAGTGGTAATGGTGTAGAACTTTATTTTTTTGAATCTGATATACACCGTCATCAATAGTGCTTGCAAAAAGTTGTCCGTTATAAGATTTCAAGTCTGTGACTCTAGTTTTAATAGGAAAATCAATATTGAAATCTCTGATGGAGTCAAAATCAAACGTATGCAGACCATTTTCCGAACCGAGAATGATTTCGTTATTGTATTCTACTGCTGCATAGAAACGGGAGTTGATTCTGTTTTTATATATATTGCTAAATTTATTTTCTTTTAAAATATAAATTCCATTAGTTAAAAAAAATACACAGTCTTTAATTATAAAATGGTTTTTGAATGAAGCCTCCGGAGGTAGTT
>CAZSUF010000038.1:0-9259 GCA_964609875.1 uncultured Bifidobacterium sp. | reverse complement strand
TAACAGCAATGTCCGGACCTGAAATGCCGTAAACCTCCGGAGGTAGTTTTTTTAGAATATTCAAACTTATGTCAAACATATAGATTCCAGCATCACAAGATACAAGAAGTTTATTATCAGTCTTAGTTATTTCTAAAACTCGATTTGATGTGTTTTGTTTTCTTATAATATGACAAAGTTCTTTTACTTCTTTGTTTTTTTTATTTTTAATAATAAAAATTCTCCCTTCTCTATTTCCTATATATAGGGTGTTTCCTGATTTTATAATACTATGGAAATTGTACTTGGTATCTGTGTTCTTAGTGGTAGTTGATTTATTATTCAGATTATAGTAATAAAAAATACCGTTATCTAATGTTGAAATCCAAATTTTATTTTGGTTGTCTATTTCAACATAAGAACTTGCATAGTCTTTTAGTAAAGTATACTGTTTTGTATTTTTCAATATATTAAAAATAATAATTCCTTGCGAGGTTCTGGCGACTATGTTTGAATCATTATAGCAATATAAAATTTTATCAATGTAACTTAATCTATAACTTTCATTAAACTCATTTTTTTTAAATGAGTCAATGGTAATATTTAGATCGTCATCTATCATAATGAAATTATTTTTATAAAAGATAATATCCCTTATTGGTTTAGTGTTTTTAGAATAATTGATTGGGTAAAGTGTTCCTTCTTTGTTTTTCTCAATTCCTTTATTTGTGATTGTAATAAGTTCTTTCTTTTTTTCAAAAACTCTATATGTTGGATTCATCAAATAACTATGATAATATTTTATTTTATTTTTTTCGATTTCGTACAAGTATCCAGCTGGGTATGCTGGAACAATAAAAAAATTTTCACTAATTCCTTTCTCATAAAAAAAAGTTGGACTTTGTATATAGATCTTTTTCAAAATGGGGTCCATTTTTTCATTAATAATTTTATCTTTTTCTATATAAACAATTTTTTTACTCATTGTTGATAACAATATTCTATTTTTTGAATCACAAAACATATGTATTACCTCATTACTCGGCAATCCATCATCCACGTCATAAGTTTTAAAATTGATTCCATCAAACTTAGTAACACCAGCATCTGATCCTATCCAAATATAACCATCCTTGTCTTGAGCAATTGAATAAATAGTATTACTTGGTAACCCGTCTTTTTGGGTAAAATGTAGATAATGATAATCCAAAATTTGAGCAGTACAATCTACCCAACTTAAAAAGAAGAGAATAACAATGAGTAATATGCCTTTCCGAGTTCTCACAAAACCTTACTGATTCTTTTACTTATTTAATATTCCGCGTAATATTTCTTCTAATTCAATTTCACTATGCACCATTAACTCACGGGGTTTGCCACCTGTACTTGCGCCAACTACACCAGCTGCTTCCAATTGGTCCATGATTCTTCCTGCTCGGTTATAGCCTAAATTAAATCTGCGCTGCAACATAGAAGTTGAGCCACTGCCAGATGATACCACCAGTCTAGCACATTGCTCAAACATCTGATCAACATCTTTTAATGATTTTGCTTGTTGCCCAGCTAATTCAAGACTTTCTGGTCCTTCATATTCTGGCAAATCAAAGGCTGTAGGATAGCCTTGTTGCTTGCCAATAAATTCTACAATGCGTTCAACTTCTGGGGTGTCTACAAAAGCACATTGCACCCTCACTAAATCGTTCCCGTTTAGGATCAACATATCACCACGACCTACTAATTGGTCTGCACCGCCAGTATCTAAAATGGTTCTTGAATCAACTTTCGCTGAAACTCTAAAAGCTATTCTTCCTGGGAAATTTGCTTTGATAGTACCTGTAATTACATTCACCGAAGGCCTTTGCGTAGCAATGATTAAATGTATACCTACGGCTCTGGCTAGCTGTGCTAATCGGGCAATAGGCATTTCAACCTCTTTACCAGCTGTCATAATTAAATCTGCAAATTCATCTACAACTAAAACAATAAATGGCAAATACTGATGTCCTTTGTTCGGATTTAATCTTCGTTTGATGAACTTTTCATTATACTCTTTAATGTTTCTGACACCTGCTTCTTTAAGTAAATCATAGCGATTGTCCATTTCAATACAAAGTGCATTTAGTGTATGAATTACTTTTTTAGTATCTGTTATGATAGCTTCTTCTTCGTTAGGAAGTTTAGCTAAAAAGTGTTTTTCTATCATTTTATAAATAGACAATTCGACTTTTTTAGGATCTACTAATACAAATTTTAACTGAGATGGATGCTTTTTATATAAAAGGGAAACTAAGATGGTATTTATTCCCACTGATTTACCTTGACCAGTTGCTCCAGCCATTAAAAGATGGGGCATGGTTGCTAAGTCAACTATATAATTTTCGTTATCTATTTTTTTGCCGAGGGCGATAGGTAGGCTGTAATCATTTTTTATAAACTTGTCTGATGAAATCAATGTTCTCATCGAAACAATTTGTTTATTGATATTAGGAACTTCTATTCCAATGGTGCCTTTTCCAGGTATTGGTGCAATAATTCTAATGCCCAATGCCGATAAACTAAGTGCGATATCATCTTCTAAATTTCTAATTTTTGAGATACGCACACCTTCGGCTGGAACAATTTCATATAGCGTTACTGTTGGTCCTACTGTGGCAGTAATTTTGGCAATTTGTATTCCGAAACTTTTTAAGGTATGTATAATTTGATTTTTATTCTGTTCAAGTTCGGTTTTGTTAATGGCTATTTCTTCTACATTTCTTAATTCCAATAAATCAATTGTAGGGAATTTATAATTTCTTAACTCTAATGAAGGATCATAAGGTTCATGACTTTCAATAGAAATATGCTCGTTTTCAACATGTAATTTGTTTTCTTCATGATGTACCACTTCAAGGGGAAGTTCGTTTGGTTCTATCAGAATTTGATTGGTGGTCGTAATTTCTTCAGGATCTAGAACGATAGTCGATTGAGTTGATGGTAGGTCTACTTCAGGTTCTTTATCTAGCTCCCAAAAACTATCAGGTACAACTGTAATTGGCTCAGTGTTGAAATTGATTGCTGGTTCGTGAATGATTTCTTCGTTGGTAATATTATCAGACTCATATGAGTTAATATCAGGTTGAATCTCAATAGGAATATTTTCAATTTCTGGTTCATTTTCTGAATGCGTTTTAAATCTATTCCAAAATGTTAAGTGAAAAATAGGGTTGAAGATTAGAATAATTAGCATTAAACAGCAACCTATCATCAAAAACAAAGTGCCCATTTCTCCTGCTATTTTATTAAGAAATTCAATAATTTCATTCCCTAAAATTCCACCAAATGGGAATGTAAATTTATCTTTTGTAAGAAAATAAGAAAAAACAGGAGAGAGAAATAGTATAAAAAAAGAAGTGTAGAAAAAGGATTTTAATGTTGAGGAAATTCGATGAGGAAGTAATAAATTAAGCCCCCACATGCCAAAGAATGTAATAAAAAGCAGTGAAGATATTCCAAACCCTTTGAAAATAAGTTGATGAGAAATATAGGCGCCTATTCTACCAGCTGTATTTTGGATATGGCCTTTTGTGTGTAAAATAAAATCAATAAAATTTCTATTGTTAATTACTTTGTCTTGGTCTTCTTGCCAAGTAAATAGG
The DNA here is from genome assembly GCA_964609875.1 of uncultured Bifidobacterium sp. Lineage (GTDB taxonomy): Bacteria > Bacteroidota > Bacteroidia > Chitinophagales > Chitinophagaceae > OLB11. The sequence continues at coordinate 5,642 of CAZSUF010000038.1, read as the reverse complement.
TAAGAAATTAAGGCAAAGGCCAAAAAGATGCTAAAAAGCACCAAAATGAGGCCAACGATTTTCCTTAATCTGCCGTCTGTAAACAAGGTAAGTTTAGATTTAATATTGACTTTACTCGATTTTTTCGAATTTGAAGATTTTGCTTTTTTATTCTGATTAGTCGTTTTTTTACTCATGTTTGACAAACCTACAAAATTTGAAGATATTGACACAAGTGGATTCGGAAAATTAATTTTTAATGTGGGCATTTAATTTAAAGAACTCTTTGTATGATATATAAAAAAAGATTAAATTTGAAAATTATAAACATTCTTATGTTGAATAAACGCCCAAAAATGGCCAAGAAATTTTTTACAATTATTTTCCCTATACTTTTTGTAGTATTCTCCTTAAAGGCTCAATTGACAGTTACTGGAAGTCAAACTGCTTCGGCATTGGCCCAAATGCTTACTGGTTCAGGGGTTACGATTTCAAATGCTACATTCAACAATTGTGAAGCGATTGCAAATGGTAAGTTTTGGGTAACTCCACCTAATATCAGTAATCTAGGAATTGATAGTGGTATAGTTTTAACTTCAGGGACAGCTCAAACTGGTTTTACAGGAACAGGTGTAAATGCACCCGCTGGTGTTAATACAACTTCTCATGTTTCAAACTTCTCTGATCCAGATTTAGCCACTTTAAGCGGATTTCCAAGTAGAGATGCTTGTGTACTTGAATTTGATTTCGTACCGTTAGGGGATACTGTAAAATTTGAGTATGTTTTTGGTTCTTGTGAATATCCTAGTTTTACATGTAGTTCATTTAATGATGCTTTTGGCTTTTTTATTAGCGGACCAGGTATTACTGGGCCTTATACTGGAGGAGCAGCTAATATAGCCATTGTGCCAGGGACAACTGCTTGTGGGGTAGGCGTGAATACCATTAATCTTCCGACACCTGGAGGTAATTGCTGCAACACAACTACAACATGTTATAACTCAACCGCGCCTTGTTCTTCTTTAACTGCAGCCCAAATGGCTACCTTATTTATATGTAATGGAAATGGAACAACAGTTATGTATCCTGGGTTTACATCAGTACTAACTGCCATAGCGCTTACGGTGCCATGTTCAACATATCATCTAAAATTAGCCATTTCTGATGCCTCCGATCAATCGTTAGATTCAGGGGTGTTTTTAAAGGCGGGCAGCCTTTCTTCAAATTCAATTGCATTTACACCCTTATCTAATTTGAGTTTGCCTTACCCATATATTGTAGAAGATTGCAATACTGGATTTGTAAAGGTTACTAGACCTGTTGCAACACCTTTACCATACACCGTTTATTATACTTTGAGCGGAACAGCTACCTATCCAAATGATTATGCAGTTGGTACTATTCCTCCTGGATCTCCTTTGGGTGAAGTAACTATCCCTGCAGGCGATACTGTTGCGTATATTACTTTCAACGCTTTACAAGATAATTTAGCAGAACCATTGGAAGAAATTAAAATTAATCAATTGGCACCTTGTGTTTCCACATCAGTTAATTCAGTGAGTCTATTTATTAGTGATACTTTTGAAATGCATATCATCACTCCAGATACTGCCATTTGTAGAGAGGATAGTGTTCATGTTCAAGTTTTTGGTTCTGATTCATTAATCTATTCTTGGTCTCCAACTACTAATGTTTCAAATCCTAATATAAAAGAGCCTTGGTTGAGTCCCAATGTGACAACTGATTATGTGCTTTGTGCAATTTTGCCAAATTCAGGTTGTGTGGCAAAATGTGATACCTTCAGAATAACTATTAATCAAACTCCAAATGTATTTATTTCAAATGATACTATAATTTGTAAGGATATGACGGTAGCATTTAATCCAGTCATATCACCTATTCAAGCATATTCATATCAATGGGGTGGAACTGGCCAAACTTTTTTAACTCAACCTCTAACTTCGCAAAATCAAATGGGTACTTTCACCCAAACAGGAAATTTTAATTTGATCTTACATGTAGAGCCTCAAGCACTAGGATGTGCTGGTGATGATACTATGAATTTATTAATTCTTCCCAATGATATTATTTTGCATAATGGAGATACGACTGTTTGCTTAGGAGCACAAATTCCGATAAATGTAACAGGACATCCACTTTTCTCTTATTCTTGGACACCTACCACATTTTTAAATAATCCATTAATAGAAGATCCCATTTCTAACCCATTATTGCCAATAACTTATAGTGTTTCTGCCACTTACCCAGGATGTACTCCAATGACTAAATCTTTTCAAATTGATGTTCAGCCAGTACCAACATTAGATGCAGGTCCAGATCGTGCTATGTGTGATCATGATACAATTCAATTACATGCTAAAGTTTTGCCTGATTGGTTTACACAATATTCTTATAGTTGGAATCCCTCTAATAATTTAAACGATGGTAGCCTGTCTAACCCTATTTTTTCTGGCCATGCTTCTGAAAACCTAGAGTTAATAGTTACAACTCCAATTGGTTGTTCTGATACAGATAATCTTATTATTACAGTATATCCAACTGAGTTTGCTGTTATAGATCCAGAAACTGTAACTATTTGTCCTAATAGTGCTGTGCAATATAACGCTGGAGGTGGAGTAAGTTATTTGTGGCAACCCTCTTTATCTTTAAATGATTCTACCATTAGTAATCCGATTGCTAATCCTAATTTCCCCATTGAATATACAGTGTATTCAACAAGTGCTTTTGGTTGTGTTGATACTGATATTGTAAGAATTAATGTGGCTTCTGAAGGTGTAATCGATGCTGGTGAAGATTTCACGCTTTACCCTGGTGAAAGCAAACAAATAGAAGCGATTGGTAATTGTTCTTTTTTCAATTGGACTCCAAATTATCATTTAAGCGACCCAAGTATTAAAAATCCAATTGCAGACCCACCAGTTACGACTCAATATTTCGTGACAGGAAAAACCGAATTTGGATGTGAAATTATTGATTCAATCACAATTAGGATTTCTCCTGAATCTATATTAGATTTGCCTAACGCCTTTAGCCCCGGTAGTGGTACAAGTGTTAATGATGAATTAAAAATTATCAAACGAGGTTTGGCTACATTAAATTATTTTAAAATCTTTAATCGTTGGGGCGAAATGGTGTTTCAAACAACAGATATAGAAAAAGGTTGGGATGGTAAATTTCGGGGGGCAGTTCAACCAATGGGTGCTTATGTCTATGTTATAGATGCCACCACTTCAACAGGAAAAAAAATATATAAACAAGGAAATGTGACCTTATTGCGATAAAAATAAAATACAAATGAAACTAATCAAAGTTGCTAAAAAAATAATGTTATCAGTTGCAGTTTTTATTTCTGCATCTAATGTTCAAGCACAAGACATGCATTTTACACAATTTAATGGAGCTCCAATGATACTTAATCCTGCACTAGCAGGTGCCTATAGCGGGATGTATAGAGTAACTGGGATATACAGAAATCAATGGTCTAGTGTAACTACTCCTTTTGTTACTTTTGGTGGTTCTGTTGATGCCCCACTATTTAGAGGAATGTCAGAAACTGGATATCTTGCAGGCGGTTTGTCTGTATATAATGATAGATCAGGTGATGGAAATTTGGCAAATTTAACTGCTTTAGGAACTATTGCTTATCACAAATTCCTTGGTGAAAATAAGGCTTTATCTGTAGGGCTTCAAGGAGGATATACCCAAAAGTCTATTGACCTTGCTAGATTATATTGGGGGGATGAATTTTATAATGGTGGATTTCAACCTGGAACCACAGGAGAACAATTAAATCCTAAGGTTAAATATTTTACTGCTAATGCAGGCTTGAGTTGGTCTCACGCTCCTGGTGAAGGTAAATTTGCTTATCAAATTGGTGTGGCTGGTCATAATCTAAATCAACCTAAAGAGTCATTCTTAAAAAAGGAAAATAATGAAGTTGGTCTAGGTATGAGAATAAATGCTCAAATTGGAGCTACATGGAATGCATCTGATCGAATGAGTATTAGACCAGCATTTTTATATCAATCTCAAACAGCAGCTACGGAAATGATTGCTGGTTCCGAATTTTTATATATTATGGGTGATCCAGACATTCGTTCGGTGGCAACAGGTGTTTTTGTTGGAGGTTGGTATAGATTTGGCGATGCCACTCTAATTACTGCAGGGCTTGAATTTAAAGGATTTAGAGTAGGCTTTGGCTATGATTATAATATGTCCGACTTGAAAGTGGCATCAAATGGAAATGGTGGTTTTGAAATTTCTTTACGTTATGTTCAACCTAATCCAATTGACTTTGCCCGCAGAATTGCCTTCCCTTGTGCTAGATTTTAAAAAAAAAATCAATAAGGCTTCCTTAATTTAAGTTTACCTATTATATTTACGGCTATATAACATTTCAAAGAAATGATGAGAAAATTTTTGATACTAACGATGATTACCGTATTTTCAGGTCTATGGACGGTAAGTGTGACTGCAGGACCAAAGGAAGATCCAGCCGCAAAATTGCCATTTAATAAGAAAATGAAATGGGCTGTGGGTCTTTATCGCGCTGGAAGCTTTTATACAGCCGAGGAGTATTTTATACAACTTAAAAAAGAACAACCTCGAAACCCATATTTAGCCTATATGATTGCTGAATGTATGTGGCAAACAAGAGATTATCCGCCTGCTGCGGAGTATTTTGCAGAAGCTTTTGCATTGGCACCAGAACTATATCCAGAAGCTCCTTACAAAGAAGGAATCATGCGTAAAATGAATGGTGATTATTTAAGAGCTATCGAACGTTTTGAATTTTATAAGAAGAACTACAAAGGGAAGAACAAGAAAATGAAATTGTTTGCTCAGCGTGAAATTGATGGTTGTAAAATGGCTATCAATTCAATCAATGATCCTGGAAGAGCTTATGTAAAAAATGCTGGTCCTAATGTAAATACAGCCTATACAGAATTATCACCAATGCCTCTGGGCGACACCGCTTTATTGTTTTCTACAATGAACCAGAATAAAATTGGAGAGTATGGAAAAGATAAACGTAAGGATTATGTAGCAAGATTTAAATGGGCTCCTAAAGAATTTGATAGAACAAGAGTTAAAGATAGTTTTGAAGTTTCAATGAAATTTGAAGATGGAAAATTTAATGATGCTAAATATCATGTAGGTAATGGGTCTTGGAGTCCTGGAGGTTCTAGATTTTATTTCACAAAATGCCTCGAAGATGATAGCATGAAAATTAAATGTAAAATTTGGGTCGCTGAATTTAAGAAAGGACAATGGGGTATTCCTCATTTAGTTGATCAAGAATTTATTAACGATCCTGAATCATCCAATACAACACCTTATTGCACTATGATAGGCAAAAAGGAAGTCTTGTATTTTGCATCAGATAGAAAACTTCAAAGTGCTGGTAAGTTTGATATCTGGTATTCAGTATATGATTCTTCAAGAAAAACATACAGAAGACCTCAAAATTGTGGTAAAAAAGTAAACTCGTGGGGTGATGATATGACACCATATTATGATAGCAAAAAAGGAAAACTATACTTTGAATCAAATGGATGGACAAACTTTGGAGGATTCGATATTTTTTCTGCAGACGGAGGCCCATCTAGATACACCAACTTGACTAATTTAGTATTCCCTAT
>CAZSUF010000037.1:3110-19205 GCA_964609875.1 uncultured Bifidobacterium sp. | reverse complement strand
AGCTGTGGAAGCATAGTACTATTGTACAGGCTTTCGCAGATGATGAAGAAGTTGGACAACCTATGAGTAGTGAAAAATAGAATACGAACACGCAAGTTTTGCAACCCAGTTTATTCAGTTTGAGTAGAATTTGCTTTGCACTTATAATATCAAGAATCAGTTATATCAATTAATTACACGTTATTCAGTAAACCCTAAATAAGATATGAAAGTTACCACCTTTGTTGGCACAAGACCAGAAATTATTCGTTTATCGCGCATCATAGCTTTGCTTGATACATACACAGAACATATACTGATACATACTGGGCAGAATTACGATTATGAATTGAATGAAATATTTTTTGAAGATTTAGGCATACGTAAACCAGATTATTTTTTAAACGCCGCAGGAAAAAGACCCATGGAAACGATTGGTCAAATTTTAGATAAAGGCGACGAATTGTTAGAGCAATTGAAGCCTGATGCTTTGCTAATTTTAGGCGATACAAACAGTGCCTTAATTGCGATTGCAGCCAAGCGCAGAAAAATTCCAATCTATCATATGGAGGCTGGCAATCGATGTTTTGATTTTCGTGTACCCGAAGAAATTAATCGAAAAATAGTTGATCATATTAGCGATATCAATTTGCCTTATTCGACCATAGCACGACATTATTTAATCGATGAAGGATTTAAGCCCGAGCAGATTATTAAAACGGGCAGTCCTATGCGCGAAGTGTTGAATTATTATCGTCCAAAAATTGACGCTTCAGATATTGTTAGTCAACTGAAGCTTGAAGAAGGAAAATATTTTGTCGTGAGTTCGCATCGTGAAGAAAATGTAGATGCTCCAGGCAAGTTAGATATGTTGCTAGATATTTTGGCTGAACTGCATAAGAAGTATCAATATCCGATTATTTTTTCTACCCATCCGCGCACCAGAATTAAATTAGAAAACCAAGGATTGATAGAGAACTTTCCAGGCGTGAGTTTCATGAAACCACTTGGCTTTTCTGATTATATACAATTGCAAATGAAGGCTTGTGTAACCATTTCCGATTCGGGTACTATCACCGAAGAGTCTTCTATCATGGGCTTTCCAGCGATCAATATTCGCGAAGCGCATGAAAGACCCGAAGGCATGGAAGAAGCAGCGGTGATGATGACAGGCTTAAACAAGCAACGTGTATTGGAAGCCTTGGCGATTTTAATCGATCAAAAAAAATCCACACAACAAGTGTTAGCGCCGGTAACTGATTATTTGCCAGACAATGTGTCGGAAAAAATATTGCGTATCATCATGAGCTACACAGATTATGTGAATCAGTTTGTGTGGAAAAAATAAATTCATGGGGGCGTGTCTCCTGAGGTCGATGAAGCAAGTAGATACCGAATCATAGAGCACGACCTCAAGAGAACGGGCTATACGCTGCAAGCCACCTCTCGTTCCTCAAGGTGGGCTTTCCGCTACTATCCCTCACGCGGGCATTTGAGTTAAAAATGGAAAAACAACTCGATATATTATTCGTACATCATATACCAGAGATGGGGGGCGCAACTCAAAGTTTATTGGGCTTAGCAAAGTATGTGATACAAGCAGGCCTTAGCTGCAAGGTGTTGTTTTTGCGTCAAGAAGGAAATGCCATAGAACGATATCGCGCTGAACATATCGAAGTACTTACAGTAGACAATATTCATTCTTATGCACACGCTTATGGAGCTTACAATACGTTTATTTCTCGCAGGCCATGGCGCGTGGGCACAAACTTGATCAAATCATTTCAATCTACTAGAAAAGTAAAAGAAATATTACAGCGCGAAAATCCTAAAGTAGTTTATTTAAATACTTCGGTTTTAATTCCATTTGCCATTGCAGCTAAAAAATTGTCCATACCTATCATCTGGCATTTGCGCGAACAAATTCATCCAGGTAATTTGGGCTTAAGAAAAAAAATGGTTCAATCACTTTTTACTAAACATGCCACAAAAATTATTGCTATTTCAAAGGTGAACGAGAAGGCTTTAGGAGTAAAGGATATTGAGGTTATATACAACAGTGTAGATTTTCAAGTATTTGATAGAGAACTAGACAGCTCAAAGTTTAAAACAGCATATGGCCTACATGCACCCTTGCAGCTTTGTTTTATCGGAGGCAGTGTACTAAGTAAAGGAGCAGACTTGCTGGTCGAAGCTATTCTAGAAGTGATGAAAGTAAGACAAGATTTTCAACTGACTATTGCCGGACATTTTAATTTGGATCCTACTAAAAGAATGAATCGAATAGAAAAGCGAGTGTATTCGCTCATGCAAACGCATAGTCAATTGAAAGATACATTGGTATTTACAGGATCATTACATCATGTGGCTGAGTTAATTAGCGCCTCTGATATACTCTTGTGGCCAGCGACAACGCCGCATTTTGCCAGACCCATTATGGAAGCCATGGTTATGGGAAAACCTGTTGTAGCGAGTCATTTTTTAAGTTCAAGAGAAATTGTAGAGAATGAAGTTCATGGTTTATTGGTTGAACCAAAAGCTGCTCACTTTAGTCAAGCAATGCTTCAATTGATGAATGATGAAACAAAGAGAAAAACCATGGGATTGGTAGCTTATACCAAAGCTAAAGAATTGTTTGATGCTTCGATAAATAACAAAAAAATTATTCAACATATCAAAGCCTTATTAAATTGAGTGTAGTAAAAAAAGATCAAGTATTATTTGTAGTTCGTGCACTTCCTTACGAAGCGGCAGGAACACCGATCGTGATTAGAAATTTACTGGCTCACTTACCTGCTGAAGGATTTTATGTATTGGGCAGAAGACCTGATCCTGCTAAACGATTACGGAATGATGTAAAACAAAAAATGTTTCAGATACCCATATTATATACAAAGGGATATAGATTTTGGAAATATTTTTCAATCCTACCTGGTTTATTTATGGGCTTATGGATTATATATCGATATAAGATTACAAAAATTGTTGGGGTGTTTCAAGATGATGCATCTTTGATATTAGCCTATAGGTTGGCCAATTTTTTTCCTGATGTAGAATTCTATCCTTATTTAATGGATTTATATGCAGAGCAAAAAATGGGAACTGTTAAGAATAAGGTTTCAGAATTTCAAGAAAAAATATTTAATCGAGCAAAGAAGGTTTTAGTCGCTAATGAGGGCATGAAAATACTACTGGATCCTATTTATCCTGCAATACATATCGAATCAATTCCTATTATTAGCTTGGCAAAAGCTGTATCTAACAAGCCACTTCAACAAGAAATTAAAAACAAACCCTTTAAAATTATTTTTAGTGGTTCGGTAAATGAAGATAGATTAGAGCCTCTAAGAATCATGGCAAAAATTGTGTCTAAAGACCCGCGATTTTTAATCAAATATTTGACAAGTCAATCTGAACAGCATTTGAGAAATGTAGGTGTATTTTTCGATGGGTTTGAGATACAATTTTGTAAGACACCTGATGAACTCATGTTTGAGTTGAACCAGGCTGATTTATTATACTTGCCTTTAAAATTTACTTTTCCTGAATCTCAAAAAACACAGATGATGACTTGCTTTGGGGCAAAAGTATATGATTATATGTTAGCGTCTGTACCTATGTTGATTCATACACCAAATTATTTTTTCAATTACACGTTTTTTGAAAAGAACCATGCAGCATTTTTATTAGATAGCTTAGATGAAGCCGCGATAATATCTAAATTAGCATTACTTTTGAAAGAAGCCAAGAATGATGTCGGCCAAAAAATATGTCAACAAGCTAATTTGTTAGCGAATCAATTTAAAGGTGAGATCGTAGCAGATAAATTATTAATTCAACTGGATGTTAAAATATAATCATCGAAGTAAAACTTTGTTGTTGCCAAAAAGTTTGGGTGTAGACTTAAATAATCCATTAAAATATTTTTTAATATTGATGGCATACCCTGTATTAAATATTTTTGTATCATTTTCATTATACCTATTTTTATTTATTATTAATAAATTGAAAAATAGGGGTGGTAAAAAACTTTTTAAATTTGATCAAAAAAGTGCTAAATTTTATTTGTTTGCATTAATATCATTGTTTTCATTTATTTTTTCACCTTGGGAAAACATTGAGGTAACTGTAATTAGTGGAATTCAATTACAAATTCAATATATTTATTGGATGCTGATCTCAATATTTTTTATGAATTTTTATAAGTTCATTAATAAATCTGAATTTAATAAATACATATTTTTAGGATTATTATTGTTCACATTAAATTATTTTTTATATAATTTTAAATTCCCAATTCCAATTATTAGAACTGATATTTCAAGAAATGGATATGTATTTACGATTTTAGCGCTATGGCCAATTGCATCTAGTCACATATATTTTAAATACGGAAAGTTTAAAGGAAATCTATCGCTCTTTATTGTTTTTTTATTAATGCTATTCACAGATGGACGCGCTGGAGTAGTTATTATTTTAGTTGAAAATGTATTAATATATTTTGTTCATAATAAATCAAATGCCAAATTTATTAGAATTATAATGTTTGTAATAATCCCTTTTACAAGTATTATTGGTTCAGAGGTTTTTAATGATAGTAATCGCCAAGCATTAAGTCAATTTATTTCACCGTTTTCAAGTAGAATTGCGGGTTTTATTGTAGGAGAAGGTGCAGATGGAGATTTAACTTTTGATAAATCTTGGTTGACAAGAAAACTTATGATTGATAAAGGAATTGAGATTCTAAGCGATTATCCTTTTTTTGGTGTTGGAATAGGTCATTATACAGCTTACAAGGCACGTTTAGAAACATTTAATTCTCCAGAGTATATACGTTTAACAGGAGGTAATTATGATGAAGATTATTACAATCATAAATCTGCTCATAATTCATATGTACATATAGCTTCTGAAATGGGAATTTTAGGTTTTGTATCTCTAATACTTATTTTAGCACCACTTATATTTTATGCAATAAAAAAAATTGTTTTACTAACTATTACTAAAGATGATACTGTTTTGTTAAGTGTAGTTGGCATGGTTATTCATTTTTATTCAATCACATCTTTACCAGGCTCTGTAACTTGGTTTGTAATTGGAATTGCCTATGCACAATATTATTCTATCCCTAAACAAAGAGATAAGCAAATACTAAGGCTAACTAATTAAATAGCATAATTTTCTAAGAATTAAATCTTAAAAAATTATATTAAATTTTAAAATTAATATTTAAATCAAAATAACAAATTGAAACTAGGTTATTATTACCATATTGCAATTTCCCAACATAATAATGTGCTATTTATGCCTGATTATTTTGGTATATTTATTGATGAATTGGCCCTAAATGTTGACACTTTATATCTTTTTTTACATCAAGCAAATTTAAGTGAACAACAAACGTTCAATTATTCTATAAAAGCTAACAATGTAGTTTGGATAAATTTGGGAATTAAGAATAAAGCTTGGTCACGTGATTTATTTCATCAATTTAAACTTTCAAATTTTAAAAATGAATTTAAAAAGTTAGATGCTTTATTAGTTAGAACTCCTACACCTTATGGGCCATATATTAATAGATATATTGATGAAAAAAAAATAGTATACATGATAGTTGGAGACTATACAGTAGGTGCAAAATTTCAAAAAATAAGGGGCTTAAGAGATCGAATCATAAATTATTATTTACATAGAAATAGCAATAAATTTTATAAAGTATTAAATGGAGCTAATATATTAGTAAACTCAAACGAGCTTTTTGAAAAATATAAATCGAGAACTACAAAAATTGAATTGATAAGAACGACTACCCTTACATCTTCAGATTTTTTTGAAAGAGTTAATACTTGTGAAAAAAGTGTAATTCAATTATTATATACTGGAAGAATTGATCCTGCAAAAGGGTTGTTTGATTTGTTTAATGCGCTATTAATATTAAATCTACCCCAAGAAATTATACTCAATATTGTAGGATGGGACGATGATATTAACCAAAAAACTATTAATGAACTTAAAAATTTTGCAGCAATTAATAATATTTCTAATAAAGTTATTTTTCATGGAAAAAAATCTATAGGTGCAGAGTTAAATAATTATTATAGAAGTGCAGATATTTATGTATTTCCAACACATTTTGAAGGCTTTCCTAGAACTATTTGGGAAGCTATGGCAAATTCTTTACCTGTTGTAACAACTCCTGTTGGTGGAATTCCTTTTGTTTTACAAGATAAAAATAGTGCTATTTTTGCTGAATCTAAAAATGCAAAATCTATTGCTGAATCAATCCAAATCATGATTGAAAACAGGGAATTACGAAAACAAATAATCTCAAATGCTTTTCACTTAGCAAAAGAAAATACATTAGATGTTCAAACTCGAAAATTAATTAATCATGTTAAATTAATGATAGAGTAGTTTAATATAAACATAAATTTATAAAAAAGTATAAAAATGAAAATTTTAGTTACAGGAGCTGACGGTTTTATAGGCTCACATTTAGTTGAAAAATTGTTACAAGATGGACATGAAGTAAGAGCTTTGAGCTATTATAATTCATTTAATTATTGGGGTTGGATAGATGACTTAATTTCAGATAATTTAGAAATCGTATCAGGTGATATAAGAGATTTTAATTTTTGTTTGAAAATTACAGAAGGTGTTGAATTAGTTTATCATTTGGCTGCATTAATAGCTATTCCTTATTCATACGTAGCTCCAGAAAGTTATATTCAAACTAATATTATAGGTACTTCAAATATATGTTTAGCTTCCTCAAAAAATAAGGTAGCTAGAATAGTCCATACAAGTACGAGTGAGGTATATGGAACTGCAAAATATGTTCCAATTGACGAGTTACATCCATTACAACCACAATCTCCCTATAGTGCATCTAAAATAGGAGCAGATGCAATAGCTTTAAGTTATTATAATTCACTTGGCATGCCCATTGTTATTGCTAGACCTTTTAATACCTACGGGCCAAGGCAATCAGCAAGAGCTGTAATCCCAAGTATAATAATACAATTAGCAAATGATAAAAAACAAATTAAATTAGGTGATGTAACGCCTACCAGAGATTTAAATTTTGTTAAAGATACATGTAAAGGATTTATTGATATCGCAAATACAGAAAATATAGATGGCCAAGGTTCGACTATAGAACATGCAAAGATTATTATTGATAAACTGCCTGCGTTTTTTGAAAAACACAATGTGAAATCTTTTTTAGATGCTCCTTGTGGAGATTTTAATTGGATGAAACATGTGAATAAATCAGGTTTAAAATATATTGGAGGTGATATTGTGCAAGGGTTAGTAGATCTCAATAATAAACGATATGGTACTGATCAGATTTCGTTTATCAAATTAAATATTATATCAGATCCTTTACCTAAAGTTGACTTGGTATTTGTAAGAGATTGTTTAGTTCATTTTAATGACGAAAACATTCAATTATTTTTTATAAATTTGATTAAATCAGAAATTAAGTATTTAATGACAACAAATTTTCCAATTACAAAGAATAATTATGATATAACCATGGGAAATTTTAGATTTATAAATTTATTAAGAAGTCCATACAATTTACCAAAAGAGATAGATATTTTATGGGAGGAAAGTATAGAAACATATGGTCAGTGCCCTGACAAATCACTTTTTCTTTGGGAGGTGAATGATATTCGTCAAAAAATAAATGACTAAAATTCTTTTCATAGGTTCTTTTTTATCTGCTACTAGAGGTTCTAAGGGCATTGGAGAATCTTTGGCTGAAAGATTAATTGAGGATGGAATAGAAATAATATTAGTATCAAAATATGAAAATAAGATTCTGAGACTTCTAGATATTTTATTTTCTATTTTATTATATCGTCAGAAAAAAATTCACATCGATGTATTTAGTGGTTCGGCATTTATCATTGCAGACATTGCATCCAAGTTTGCCAAATTCAGAAATAAAGAAATTCTGTTTACATTACATGGTGGTAAGTTAATTGAATTTGCTTCAACAAAAATGACCAAAATCCATCAAGTATTTAGCCGAGCAAATTATATTCAAACCCCTTCATTGTTTTTACAATATTATTTTCAAAAGGAAGGTTTTAATGTTCAATATTTACCCAATAGTGTTTCCATTGAAAAATTTCCTTTTTCAAGTGAAAATAGAAAACCATTTTCGCTGTTATGGGTCAGAGCATTTATGCCAATTTATAATCCTCAAATTGCTATTCAAATTTTGAGTGAAGTCAAAAAAAAATATCCAGAAAGTACGCTAACTATGGTTGGTCCTGATAAAGGAGAATTTGTGTCAACAAAATTCTTAGCCAAAAAATTAAATGCATTAGATTCTGTAACATTTACAGGTGCTGTTGCGAATGAAGAGTTGAAAAAATATTATCATAGCCATGCAGTTTTCTTAAATACTACTTCTTATGAAAGTTTTGGAGTTGCTGTAATGGAAGCAGCATCATGTGGAATTCCTATAGTGTCAAATTCTGTAGGTGAAATTCCATTTTTGTGGGAGAATAAAAATAATATTTTATTAGTAAATGATAATAGTATTGAGGAATATGTGAAACATATTTCAAATATTTTCGAAAATGGTAAGTTATCTGTAAGTTTGTCTATAAATGCTCGTAAAAAAGCTGAAGAGTTTAGTTGGGAAAATGTGAAACCTACGTGGGTTAAGCTATTGAATAAAGAATAAAAAAGTATATTGCATTTGCTTCGCTTCTTATTAGAAAAAATAATTTTGCCATTTGGTGATTTAGCTATAGGCTCAACGTTTATATCTAACCTAAAAGAACTAAGAAGAACAAGCCAATTGTCGGAAAAGGAATTGATTGATTTGCAAAATGTAAAATTGCAAAAATTATTAAAATACTCACTCAGTTCAGTCCCCTATTATGCTGAATTAAATAGTTTGATAAATCAAAATGCTATTGATATAAAAAAATTTCCAATTATTGATAAACAAGTTTTATCTGAGCAGCAAGATTCACTTTTAAGTTTGCCCAAAGAGAAGCTATTTAAAAATGCCAGTAGTGGCTCTACAGGGCAGCAAAGTATAGTATATTGGAGTAAAGAAGAACAATCAATAAATCGTGCTACTCAAATACTTTGGTGGGAATGGGCAGGGTATTGTTTTGGTGATCCTTTATTGCAAACAGGCATTACGCCAAATCGCGGCTTTGTTAAATCAATAAAGGATAAATTATTAAATACCTATTATTTACAGGCATTTACACATTCAAAAGAAGATGTGGTAAAAGCACTAAGATGGGCTCAACGGCAAGATGGCCCTGTTTTGGCTGGCTATGCCTCATCATTGTATGTAATTGCAAGGTATGCCCTTGAGGAAAATATTCAGGTGAAATTCAAAGCAGCAGTTTGTTGGGGTGATAAATTGTTTGATCATTACAAAAAGACAATACAACAAGCTTTTGACATTCAGGTATGTGAAACGTATGGCTCAGCGGAAGGGTTAATGATGGGAGGGCAAAAAGACTTAGAATATATGTATTTAATGTCTTCAAATGTATATGTAGAATTACTTGATAATAATGGTAATGAAGTAAAAGATGGAGAACTTGGCCATGTAATTGTAACGAATTTAAATGGATATGCCATGCCTCTCATTCGATATCGTATTGGTGATTTAGCTATTAAATTGCCAAGAGAAGAGTATCCTGAAAATCGTGCAAATCAATTCCCTTTGTGGCAAAAAATTATTGGAAGAGATACAGATTTGGTAATAACAGAATCTGGGAAATATTTAGTAGTTCATTCTTTTACAGGAGTATTTGAGCATATTCCAGAGATTAAACAATTTTGTGTTATTCAAAATTCTAGAAGTGGGATATTAATCCAATATATCAAAGGTGAAAATTTCACTGAGCAACTACTTGAAAAAGCTAAAAACAAAATTCTTAGTTATATAAATGAACCATTTAACATAGAATTTATAGAAGTAGAAACAATTCCTGTGACAAAATCTGGAAAGCCACAATTAATTATATCTAAACTAAATCATAATAAATGAGTAAAACTAAAAAGGTAATTAGAAATTTATATATCCAACTTTTTCGAAATCGAATTAAAAATCCGATGTTACTTCAGCGGATGAAAATGTTATACTTTTTCCCACAATACAAATATTTGTTAGGTAATAATATTTCAAAACACAAGTTGAAAATATTTTTTAAATTTGTAAGAATTGATTTTGGCATTTTACACGCACATAAACCTATAGATTTTTTGATCATTGCAAAACGAATACTAGAAGGTAATGAAATCGATACCCCCAAAGGTGTAATATTAGAAGCTGGTTGTTGGAATGGAGGATCTTCGGCAAAGCTTTCAATTCTCGCGAAGTTAACTGGGCGAAAACTACATATATATGATAGTTTCGAAGGGGTTGAACCTATTGGTAAGGAAGATGATAAAACACATGACTTTTCTTATGAATATAGTTCCCCAATGGAGAACACTAAAAATAATATTCAAAAATATGGCAACTTGGAAGTATGCTCATTTTTTAAAGGATATTTTGAAAATTCGATGAAGGATTTTAATTCACCCTTTTTTCTTTGTTATATCGATTGTGATTTGGCTAAGGGATCTGCTGAAGTCATTGAAAGTATATTGCCTGTGTGTTGTAATCCTTCATATATACTTTCGCAAGATTATGCAATAAATGCAGTTAAACAATTGCTAGATAATAAAGAGTATTTTGATGAGCAAGCTAAAAAGAATAGTTTAAGCTATTTCAAAACTGTTCACACGTATCAATTAGTTGAATTTAAATTTAATAAAATAGAATCCTAAATATGAGGTTAGCCCCTATTGCCTAATGATGAGTTTAATTAAGAAGGTTGCAATAAAATTAAAGTTGCAATAGATGGGTATATTGAAATTTACTAGAATGCTCTTTTTAAAAGAATGGGAAAATCGAAAAAACCAAATCAAGATAATTCAAACAATTTTATAATTTAATGAAGCAACAATAAAAAAAATATTGAAAACTTTTTAAGCAGCAGTACTTAATAATCTTACAATCTCTAAAAATAAACAACACCTAAAATTATGAACTTACAATCAGTAATAAAATTATTACGAGTCCATCAATGGACAAAAAATTTGTTTATATTTTTACCAATGTTTTTTGCTATGAAGATCACTAATGCAGAATTATTGCTTAATGCTTTTTTTTTGTTTTTAGGATTTTCATTTGTAGCAAGTTCAATTTATGTGTTTAATGATTTTTATGATATTGAATCAGACAAACTTCATCCAAAGAAAAAATTTAGACCATTAGCTTCTGGTGAAATCAACAAAACTCAAGCAATAATTATAATGGCTGTTATTTTTACAACTGGGATTTCACTTATAGTTTTTAGAATACAAAATATTAATGTTTTATTATTATTGACATTATATGTAGTTCAAAATATATTTTATACAATAAAACTTAAACAAATACCTATCGTTGATATAACAATAGTGTCAATAGGTTTTGTTATTAGGATATTTTTAGGGGGGGAAGCAACAAACACTATTTTATCACATTGGATTGTATTAATGACATTTATCTTGGCTATGTTTTTAGCATTGGCCAAAAGAAGTGATGATGTAAGAATTATGGATTCTACTAGAATAGAACTACGTAAAAGTTTACAAGGCTACAATATAGAATTCCTAAATATTTGTATGTCAATTATGGCGGTGATTATAATAATTACATTTATTATGTATACCACATCCCCAGAAATAATTGAAAGAATTGGTGATCATACATATTTAACATCTTTTTTTGTGATTATCGGTGTTCTAAGGTATTTGCAGATTTCTTTAGTCTTAAAAGATAGCGGTAGCCCAACAATTATATTAATGAAAGATGTATTCTTACAGGTAGTAATTGCTGGTTGGATTTTATCATTTATTTTACTGATATACATGTAAAAAGTATAAGTTTATGAACATGAAATTTAATTTAAAATATTACAGTTTTTTTTTATTAATTATCTCAATTATAATTCAATTTATATTGGTGATTAATTATTCAGGTGATCAAATATCAGATCAAGCAGTCTATTTAGATTTGGCAAAACAAACTAGTTCGACAAATTCATTTTATCCATCTACTAATGATATCTATTCAAATTTTATTTTTGCTCCAGGTTATGTAAATTATTTATCTATAATTTTAAAATTATTTCATACTGAAAAGGCAATTTTGATCATTAATATTATTTTACTTTTATTAATAAATTTTGAAATATTCTACTTAGCAAAAAAGTATTTTTCAAGTAAGGTTGCCTTTATTAGTTTAATATTATCATGTTTTTATTCCACATATTATGGAATTATACTATATACTTCTACAGAGTTATTATTTACAAGTTTATCAATTGGGGCAATATGTTTATTTACTAAAGAAAAATTGTATAATATTATTTTTGCTGGAATATTCTTAGGTTTGGCAAATTGGGTAAGGCCATTTTTACCAGTGTATTTAATTATTATTTTACTAATTACTATTTTTGTAGTTAATAGAAAAATAGTTCGAATATCAATATTTAGTCTTTCATTATTTATAACTATTTTAACTATCGGACTAGCCACCCAAAGAAGCTCTAGTTTTTTTTTATATCAATCATCTACAGGCGGTGTTAATCTTATTATGGGCGCTAGTGATATGGCAGATGGTTCTTATAATTCATCTATTCTTCAAAAAGGAAATGCAGGTTATATACAAAATGAAGATAAAGTTACATTTAAAGTAAGAGATGCTCAATTGAAAAAAATTGCATTTAATTGGATTGTTAATAATCCAATTAAATATTTAAAACTAGTTCCTAAGAAAATATTTTATATGTATGCACATGACTTTCATGCACTAGCTCCATTATCTGGGGATATGACTTACAATGCAGGAAGTAGAAGTAATATCATTAGTACTTTAAAGAATTTTCCAAATTTAATATTTATTCAATGGATAATGATTTACAATCAACTTTTTTATTTTTTAATAATTATACTAAGTTTTATAGGTTTTTTTAGAATGATTAAATTGAAAAATAAAATTGGAATTATTTTAGGATTAGTTTGGGTATTAGGAACAGGGTTGACAATAGTAACTGTAGGTGGTTCAAGATATCATTTTCCATATATGCCAATACTTATCCTTTTGGCATCTGTAACTATTTGTTGTTTTTTTGACAAAAGGAATATTAATAAACCTACAATTGTTTAAAATAATGTCTGTTAAATATACTATCGCAGCTTTTGATTTTGATAATACAATTACTACAAAAGATACCCTATTTCATTTTCTAAAATTTACATTTGGTAAATTATCATTTTATAAAAAAATGATTTTTTTAATTCCAATATTGTTACTGTTTAAATTAAAAATTTACTCTAATCAAAAAACTAAAGAAAAAGTACTAACAATGTTTTTGAAAGGGATGGATTTTAATTTTTTTAAAATAAAGTGTGATAATTTTGCAGCTGAAATTAAAAAAATAGAAAATATACATGCGATTAAAAAATTAAATTGGCATAAGGAAAATTTGCACAAAATTGTTATTATAAGCGCATCAGTGGAAGATTGGATTATTCCATGGGCAAATCAACATAATATCGATTTGGTGTTGGCAACAAAACTGGAGGTTTTAGAAGGGAAACTAACAGGGAAAATTCATTTAAAAAATTGTAATGGAGTTGAAAAAACAAAAAGGCTGTTAGAATATTTTCCTGCTAAAAGTGAATATGTTTTATATGCTTATGGAGATAGTAATGGAGATAAAGAATTATTAAAACTGGCTGAATTTTCTTTTTATAGATCATTCTAAATACTTAACGAATATGAATATAACCTTGATAGCAGGCGCCCGACCTAATTTTATGAAAATTGCACCAATTATTGATGCAATAAAAATTAAGAAAAATGGTGGGAAGAATATAGATTTTAGATTGGTGCATACAGGGCAACATTATGACGAAAAAATGAGTACAACCTTTTTTAAGGAGTTAGGTATTCCAGAGCCTGATGTTAATTTGGCTTGTGGTGGTGGTACACAAGCAGAACAGACCGCCTCTATTATGATAAGATTTGAGGCGTACTTGGTGGAACATCCTACCGATTTAGTTCTCGTGGTTGGAGATGTAACTAGCACAATGGCCTGTGCAATTGTTGCGCAAAAATTAGGTACTAAAGTAGCACATGTAGAGGCTGGTATTCGCAGTGGCGATTGGTCAATGCCGGAAGAAATAAATAGACTAGTCACAGATAGTATTACCAACTACTTCTTTACTACTACAGAAATAGCCAATCAAAGTTTGCTAGCAACTGGTGTCAAAGAAAATCAAATATTTTTTGTAGGAAATACTATGATTGATACCTTGCTTAAGAATATGAGCCGCTTAATAAAACCATCTGTTTATGATGAACAGATTTTAAATGAAGGTGATTATTTTATATTGACAATTCATAGACCTTCTAATGTAGATGATTCTAAACAATTGAAACAATTGCTTGATGAAATCATGATAAATGCAAAAGGATTTAAAGTAATATTTCCAGTGCATCCTAGAACGAGGAAAAATATAGAATCAAACGCATTGTTTTATGATAATTTAATCATGGTAGATCCGCTGGGTTACTTAGAGTTTAATTATTTAGTTAAACATGCAAAGGCAGTTATAACAGACTCAGGAGGAATTACGGAGGAGACTACAGTTATGGGCATACCATGTATGACCTTGCGAAATTCTACTGAACGACCAGAAACTTGTACTATAGGAACCAATGAATTACTTGGTACTGATCCCAAAGCGATAAAGCCGGCCATGGAAAAATTATTGAAAGGTCAATGGAAAAAAGGAGAAATTCCTGAAAAGTGGGATGGTAAAGCTGCTGAGCGAATTGTACAACATTTGTTAGAAATTTTATAATCCATAAAATTGAAGATCGTTTATTTTTATCAATATTTTTCTACTCCAAAAGGTTCTTGGGGGACTAGGGTCTATGAGTTTGCATCAGAGTGGGTAAAAGAAGGTCATGATGTTACTGTGGTAACAAGTGTATATTCTAAATCAGATTTGAAAGCGACCAAATTTATTGAAGATCAAATGTTTGATGGAATTAAAGTGAAAATTATCAATGTGAGCATTGACAATAAACAATCTTTTTTAAAAAGAATTTGGACATTTATTCAATATGCTGTTATGTCATCTTGGTTTGCTATTACACTAAAAGCAGATATTGTAATTGCATCAAGTGGTCCAATTACAGTAGGTTTGCCTGGTCTTCTAGCCCGATATATTCGAGGTCGAAAGTTAGTTTTTGAGACTCGAGATTTATGGCCTGAAGGTGCCATCGAATTAGGTATTATCAACAACTCAACGATTCAAAAAATTGCATATTGGTTTGAACGAACTTGCTACAAGCCTCTAATCTTATTGTGACCCTTTCCCCAGGAATGAAAAACTATATTGAAACAAAACACGGTCACCCCAATGTGATTTCAGTAACCAATGCTGCGAATATTGCTTTGTTTTCTACACCACAACCATTTTCGTTCAATAGGCCATATTTAAAGCCGTTTAAATATGCGATTTATACAGGCAATATTGGAGAAGTGAATAATTCATATTGGCTATTGGATGCTGCTACAGAACTGACTAAAATGGGGAGAGAAGATATTGTTATTTTAATCATAGGGGAAGGTAAACAGCGTGAACCAATTGAAGCATTGGCAAAAGAAAGGAAACTAAGTAATTTAATTCGATTAGGCTTGATGCCCAAAGAAGATTTGGTACCTCTTATTCAACATGCTTTAGCCTCATTGGTGCCATTGAAAGGAACACCTGTTTTAGATACCTCATCACCCAATAAATTTTTCGAATCATTGGCTGCTGGTGTACCTGTAATCCAAAATACAAATGGTTGGATGAAGGATTTTTTAGAAGAACATCAGGTGGGATTTACCTTGGATCCAAATTCTGCGTCATTATTAGCCAATTGTCTCATTGAATTGGATGCCAACCCTACTATCAGAGAAAAAATGAAACCAATAGCAATTGATATAGCTCGAAAAGAATTTGATAAAAATA
>CAZSUF010000037.1:0-3100 GCA_964609875.1 uncultured Bifidobacterium sp. | reverse complement strand
TGAGGGGTTTAAGCAAATGAGCCGGTTGACAGAAGTAGAGTTAGTTGAAATGGGAAAAAGAGGAAATGATTATTTAATCCAAAACCTAGAATGGAGCCAACTAGTCAAAAATAATATAGCCTTGTTCAAAAAATGAAACCAATAGCAATTGATATAGCTCGAAAAGAATTTGATAAAAATATCTTAGCTAAAAGGATGTTGAATTCAATTGAAAAAGTTATTTATCCATGACCATACTCCTAACTGGCGCATCGGGTTTTCTAGGTTCTCAAATCAAAACGATTTGCGAAAAAAAGCATAAAGTCATAACCATAGGTCGACAATCAAACAATGATATCATTTGTGATTTGGCTACTCAAAATCCTAAATTAGATAATATCGATGCCATAATTCATTCTGCAGGTAAAGCGCATGTGTATCCCAAAACGGAAGCAGAAATTAAAGAGTTTTTTGATGTGAATGTTGAAGGCACAAAACATCTTTTACAATCGTTAGAAAACAATCCAATTTCAAAATTTATTTTTGTCAGTTCTGTGTCGGTTTATGGTTTAGCACAAGGAGAATTGATTAATGAAGAGACGCCACTTAACGGCACATCGCCTTATGCATTGAGCAAAATACAGGCCGAACAATTAGTGACAAACTGGTGTAAAGCTAAACAGATTGCCTGTCTTATTGTTCGCTTACCTTTGGTTGTCGGTCCCAAGCCCTTGGGTAATTTGGGTAAAATGATGGATGCAATACGACGAGGGCGATACTTACGTATAGCCAAAGGAGATGCGCGCAAAAGCATGGTATTGGCTTCAGATATTGCTAATTTATTTGAAAGATGGTTAACTGCAACGAATGCTGTTTCTGGTATTTATAATTTAACTGATGAGCATCATCCTACATTTTTTGAATTAGAAGAAGCCTTAAAAGAAAAATACAATAAAAAATCAATTCCCACCATACCAATTTGGCTAGCAAAATGGATGGGAAAAGTGGGAGATCGAATATCTTTTTTTCCAGTCAATAGTCAAACCATTGAAAAAATTACCTGCACCTTCACTTTTTCGGATGCTAAGGCACGTCGAGAATTGAATTGGACATCTCATCCAATTTTAGAACATCTACCTTAATTTATGATTCAACTTATTATTATTGCTTTGGTGTTGATTGCACTTGAATTAGCTTACATGCGTATAGCTGATAAGTTAAATATTATTGATAAACCCAATGAAAGATCTTCTCATAAACGCCCAACCATTAGAGGAGGCGGAATATTATTTCCCTTATCATGGTTTATTTATTTTGTTATTTCTGGATTTCAGTTTCCCTACTTTACATTAGGTATGTTATTGTTGATGGTCATCAGTTTTTGGGATGATGTAAAACCATTAAGTGGTCGTTTTCGTATTTTATTTCATGTCATATCTTTTTCATTGTGCTTTTATGAATTAGGTGTATTTAGTATGTTACCTGTTTGGGCTGTGGTGATGGCATATATTATGGCTATTGGTTGTTTAAATGCAGTGAATTTCATGGATGGCATTAATGGCATTACTGGTTTATATGCACTTTCAATATTTATTCCCTTGTTGTTGCTATATAAAGAGACCCTTTTATCAAATCCTATTACAATTCTTATTCTTGCCATTAGCGTATTTGGTTATTTTAATTTTAGACGTAAAGCATATTGCTTTGCAGGAGATGTTGGAAGTGTAACCATGGCATATTTGATCATTTTTTTCGTGTTAGGATTAATGCTACAAATGTGGCAAATTGAAGAATCGACCTTGTCATTAAAAACCAATATATATAGAGGCTTTGAACCAAAGTATATTTTACTACTTGCCCTCTATGGTGTCGACGTAATCCTCACCCTGATTCATCGATTGTATTTAAAAGAAAATATTTTCAAAGCACACAGGAAACATCTTTTTCAATATTTGGCTAATGAAATGAAATGGCCACATCTAAGTGTGTCATTGCTATATGCGAGTATACAATTTATGATTAATCTTTGGATACTGAATAACTCAGTAAGTTTAATTCAAGGCATTAGTCTGGTTTTGATATTTACTATCCTTTACATCATTGTAAAGAGGTATATATATCTTACAAAAATCAAAGGTCTCATGAATCAATAATCCTTCTAGGCATTATCGTGCCTCATTCCTTCTGCCACACGAAAGATGTGCTTGATGGCAGGAAACAAAGCTTGCATGGTTTCTTTAGCTCCTCTAGACGAGCCTGGTAGCGTGATCACTAACATATTCCCCATCATGCCCGCCACGCCCCTCGATAACATCGCATAAGGTGTTCTTGCTTGTCCGTATTGTCGGGCCGCTTCCATAATTCCGGGAATTTCTCTTGTAAATAATTCTTTCACAGACTCAGGTGTAATATCTCTTGGCGATAGCCCTGTGCCTCCTGTAAACAACAACAAATCAAACTGCTGTTCGGCAAGATTTTTCATAACACGTTGTATGTCTTCTTTTTCATCTGGAATGATTTCATAATAATGATGAGACATTCCATACTTCCCTAATTCTTCTATCAGGATCAATCCTGATTTGTCTGACTTGCCTCCTTTAAACACCGTATCACTGCAAACTATCACGGCTGTTTTTATTTCACGACTAGGCATATGATTCTTAAAGTCAGATTTCCCTCCTTTTTTATTGAATAGCTTAATAGAACAGATTTCTACAGCTGGGTCTATAGGTTTAAGCATATCATACATGGTTAGCGCTGTGATGGATGCTCCATGCATAGCCTCCACTTCAACACCTGTTTTGTAAATGGTAGAGACTGTTACCTCAATCATGATTTCGAGTTCTTTAGTTTGATACTCAATGATAGCTTTTTCAATAGGCAATGGATGACAATCAGGAATGACATCACTTGTTTTTTTTATCGCCAATAAACCTGCTGCACGTGAAAATTCAAACACATCCCCTTTAGGCACTTGGCGATGTAAAATAGATTCCATGGTTGCAGGCAGACTTACCTTTACAATGGCTCTTGCTGTAGCTTCTCTCAGACTACTATTTTTATGAAGTATATCAACCATAGACTACGAATTTACAACAAGCCAATGGAGATAATAGACTTT
>CAZSUF010000036.1:18951-19412 GCA_964609875.1 uncultured Bifidobacterium sp. | reverse complement strand
TCTGGTCAATTCGGAAATATTAGCCAAGGCCTTTCTTGATATGCCGTTGCATATATATAAGAATGATGCTAATTACATCATACCTTTAAATAAAGATATCGAAGAAGTATTTGACCCATCCAAAAATAAGTTTTTTAAACAGGGCGAATGTGAAAGATGGTTACTTACCAATGAACAAGGAATTTATATTGGGAGATTGGCAGTTTTTACCAATAAAAAGTATACACAAGAACAACCCACTGGGGGAATCGGTTTTTTTGAATGTATAGATGACCAATCTGCCGCAAATTTTTTATTTGAAGCAGCTAAAAAATGGCTTCAGGACCGAGGCATGCAAGCAATGGACGGCCCGATTAATTTTGGAGAACGAGATCGATGGTGGGGCTTACTGGTCAATGGTTTCGATGAGCCTTTATATTGCATGACCTATAATCCACCCTATTACAAAGAGCTATTTGAAA
>CAZSUF010000036.1:18315-18941 GCA_964609875.1 uncultured Bifidobacterium sp. | reverse complement strand
ATGGGTTTCAACTTTACTTCAACCAACTTTGCTTTGGCATGGATACAAGTACACCCTTAAGCGATAAAATGATGAAGTGGCATGATCATTATGAAAAGGATCCTGATTATCATGTTGAACATATTCGTAAAGATAATTTAGATAAATATGCTTCTGATTTTTCTATCATCTATAACAAGGCATGGGCAAAACATGGTGGCGGAAAAACTATCGAACTTAAACAAGCTAAACTGATTTTTTCGAAAATGAAACCAGTAATAGATGAAAAAATTACTTGGTTTGTGTATCATAAAAATGAGCCCATTGGCATGTGGGTGAACATTCCAGATTTGAATCAATACTTCAAGCATTTTAATGGCAAATTTGGCCTTCTTCAAAAACTTCATTTTTTATACTTAAAAATGACAGGCGCTTGCAAACGATTTGTAGGCGTTGTTTATGGAATTGTGCCAGAATATCAAGGTAAAGGAACTGATGCCTATATGATTGGAGAATGCGCCAAATATGTTCAGCCGACACGTAGGTATGAAAAATATGAAATGCAATGGATAGGAGATTTTAATCCTAAAATGGTAAATTTAGCTCACAACCTTGAAGCACATGAAGTTAGAAGACTAAGCACTTAT
>CAZSUF010000036.1:1773-18300 GCA_964609875.1 uncultured Bifidobacterium sp. | reverse complement strand
GATCGTTCAAAAGAATTTCAAAGACATCCGATACTTTAAAAGAGATGATTGAATTTATATAAACTTCACCAATTATGAAATCTCTTATTAAATATACATTTGGTCTATTTACCTTTTGGATGTTAGTCTTTTTTATTTGCAGAATATTCTTTGTACTATACCAATTTCCTATAGGTGAAAAAATAAAGTTACAGTCGGATATTTTTCATGCCTTCTGGAAAGGATATCAACTTGATTTATCTGTCGGTGCCATGTTGGTATTGCTTCCTATGACCTTTGCCATTATATACTATATTTTCGACAAACAAATATTCAAAAATATTGCTTTAGTGTGTGTATGTATTTTTTTATTTCTCTATGCATCCACCAGTCTCGGAGATGCAGGCTTATATAAAGAATGGAATGCAAAACTAAACATGCAAGCCCTTGAACATTTTAAAAACCCATCTGAAGTATTTAAAACCCTCTCAACAAAATTATTGTTGCTCTTTGTTGTATTACTTTCAATGTTTACAATTCCTTTTTATTTATTGTACAAACGACTTATTCATACTCAGCTCCATGTTCATTTACTTGATAAATTTAAACATCGTTTGATTGGAGGAATTGTGTTTTTTCTTTTAGGAACAGGTGTAGGCATCATCACTATTCGAGGCGGTATCACAAATATGCCAATCAATCAAAGTATAGCCTATTTTAGTAATGATGTATTAGCCAATGACATAGCAGTAAATCCTTTATATAGTTTGTTGCAAGACATGACTATAAAATCCAATATCCCAGACACTACTATTTATAAGCTTCGAAGCAATGATGAAGCTAGACAATTAATTGAAGAAGATTTTAAAGTAACGAAAGACTCTACAATTTCTATTCTTAATACACAAACCCCCAATTTGGTATACATATTTTTAGAGAGTTGGAGTGCAGATAATATTAGTAAGCTAGGAGGCATAGAAGGATGTACACCGGCTTTTAACGAATTATGTAATGAGGGTTTGTTATTTACGAAAGCCTATGGCGAAGCCTATGTATCAGACCAAGGAATACCCGCCGTGTTAAGCGCCTACCCTTCTGTAAGCCGAATAGCGATTGTAAATCAGGCGCATAAAGTGCCGAACCTACCTTGTATAAGTGAGGATTTAATGGCAAGAAACTACACCTCCTCTTTCCTCTTTGGAGGAGAATTAGTATATGGCAACTTAAGAGGTTACTTATTAGAAAAAAAATTTACAGACTTAATTGAAGTATACCAATTGCGACAATATCCCATGGGCAAATTAGGCGTTCATGATGAATATACATTTAAAGAACTTTTATCTATTTTAGGCAAGCGAAAAGAACCCTTTTTACAAGGCTATTTTACAACCAGCACTCATATGCCTTATGATTTTACTTCAACAGATAATTGGCAATCAAAACCAGATGATGCTGAAAAAAAGTATACTGAATCGGTACATTATACGGACCTACATATGGGCAGGTTTTTCTCAGAAGCAAAGAAACAACCTTGGTACAAAAACACTTTATTTATTGTGGTGGCAGATCATAGTCATAATACCATAAAACAATGGAATATTTCTTCGGCTATGCGTCAACATATTCCAATGTTATTTTTAGGTGGCGCTTTAAAGGAAGAATGGCGAGGGAAAACCTGGGATAAAATTGTTTCTCAATTAGATGTAAACTCAACCATTTTACATCAGATGAATTTATCTTCTTCCAGATATCCTTGGTCACGAAATATATTCAATCCGTATACAAGTTCAAGTGCATTTTATGTTTTCTATGGCGGTGCGGGTTATATTAATGAACATGGATTTGCTGCTTCACATCAAGAAAGTCAACAAATAATAATCTCTGAAGTAAGCGATTCGAGTTTAATTATACCATACAATAATAAGGCTATGAGTTTTCAGCAACTTGTGTATGAAGATGTCAAATACAGAAAATAGTATTTAGGGTTTGTTGAATAACTCATAAGTTGTTCAAATTCAAAGAAGCTGTGGAAGCATTGTACAGGCTTTCGCAGATGATGAAGAAGTTGGGCAACCTATGAGTAGTGTAAATTAGAATATGAATATGCAAGTTTTGGAAACCAGCTTATTAATTTTGATTTGAATTTGACGTGCACTCATCATATCAAGAATCATGATGACAATCAGTTATATCTATTAATTACAAGTTATTCAGCAAACCCTCATTATCTACTCTTTTTCAATGCCATGATCCGGGCATAACTCTCATTGATTCTACTTAAAGGAATCCCTCCTTGCTGAACAAGCTTTTTGATGGTCGAATGAATATTCTCTGGACTATAATTTGATGCCCCTTTGATATTATTGCTAAACATGACGATATCAACCCCGGCATTAATAGACAATTTCAAACTTTTTTCAAGCCCATAATAATTACTGATAGCATGCATTTGCATATCATCCGTAATAATTACACCGCCGAAATTTAAATCCTTTCTTAAAAGATTATCCACTATTTTTTTTGATAATGAAGCGGGCAATCCACTACTATCTAAATTTCGATTCACGATATGTGCCATCATAATCATATCAACCAAACCCTCATTGATTAGAGCTTTATAAGGATCAAGTTCCTCCTTTTTCCATTGTTTCGTTACATCAGTTAATCCTAAATGAGAATCACTTAAACTATTGCCATGCCCTGGAAAATGTTTCAAAGCGGTTTTAATGCCTAATTTATGATGCTCTTCGATGGTTAAAGCCGCGAAATGTGTAATTTTTGCAGGAATGGAAGAATAACATCTTGCGGTTTTACCAAGTACTGGATTGATGGGATTGTGCACATCTAATACCGGGGCATAATTTAAATTAATACCACAAGAAGCTAAAGTAGTTGAAATGGTTTTCCCAATTTTACGTGTATATTGATCATTGTCAATTAGTCCAACACTTTTAGCAGAAGGCATTGGCGGAAACCCATATTTTGTTTTCAAACGGTTTACCTGCCCTCCTTCTTGATCAATTGATATTAATAAGGGTATTTTGGCTGCATCTTGCAAAGCATCAGTCAAGGCAAGTAATTTCTTTTGACTTTCCGTTGGACTCACATTATATTCAAATAAAAGAATACCACCTATGATGCCCTTCTGAACTTCCTTGATTATTTTAGACTCTTTTGTTACAGTATTCCCAGGCATCCCGACCATAATCATCTGGCCAATTTTAATATCTAAACTATCTATTTGAGCATACCCAATATTCAAAGATAAAATAACTATAAAATGATTGAACCTTTTTTTCATTATAAAAGATTTGAAGATTTTATGGGCTGAGTCTTGAAATTTCCCAAATTTCATGTTGATTTTTTGTATATAAAATACGATCGTGTAATCGGCTTGCTCTACCTTGCCAAAATTCAATAATTTCTGCCTTTACTTGAAATCCTCCCCAATATGGAGGTTTAGGCACAGCCTTATTTTTAAATTCTTCAGCTAATTGAGAAAATCTCTCTTCTAAAATCTCCCTCTTGGCAATTGTTTCACTTTGAGAAGAAGCCCAGGCACCAATTTGGCTTTCAACTGGCCGAGAGTTAAAGTATTTTATCGATTCCGACTCGCTAATTTTACTTACTTTTCCTTCAATTCTTACTTGTCTTTGTAATTCTTTCCAATAAAAAACTAAGGCAACACAGGCATTCTCATTCATTTGTATGCCCTTATGACTTTGGTAATTTGTATAAAAAACAAATTGATTATTTTCAAGACCCTTTAATAACACGACTCTTGCATGAGGCTTTTGATAAGCATCTACTGTAGCCAATGTCATGGCATTCACATCTTCTATTTCTGCGTCAACCGCCTCTTTAAACCATTTTTCAAATTGATCAAAAGGAGAATGAAGTACATCAAATTCACGAAGTGATGCTAAAAGATATTCCGTTCTTATATCGGATATGTTTGTAGGCATAATTTAGCTTAGGTAATCTTATGACGAACTACCCTTTAAGATATTTGCGCATTACATAAACACAAGCGACAAACATCACTAGGACGTAAACAATACATCCAAAATAACCAAACATATCCCCTATTTCTTTAATGGAAAGTAAAACTGCTTTCATGTTGAATTTTTAAGATTGCAAATATAATAGAATTATCCTCTTTTTCTATGTCTGAATTTAAATACAAAGCCTGCTTGGACAATAGATTTAGCATAACCTGCTTCTAAGTAGATGGCAGTTCTGGTAAGAAAATAATATCTTATACCAAATGTCATTTCTGCAGACACAGGAAATGGCTGCTTAAATTGGGCATTAAATAGGGTATCTTCGGGTAAATAGGTAGTAAAATCCTTATGTTTAAAATAATTATACCCTGCGCCACCTCCGATGTAAACATCAAGGTCCTTATTTACGAACAAATGGTAGTTGAATCTTAAATTAGCTGACAAATCGTGAAACTGAGTTCCATAGGTAAAAGGCAAGTCAATTCCTTTGTAAGCATCAAATTTCATTCTTTTCCAATCCGATTTATATAAAATATAAGACGCAGATAAGGCCACACTTAGTTTACGTGTAAGCCCGTACTCGGCTTTCCACATAAAAGGACCAATGCCTACTACTCTAAAATCGATTTCAGATTTGTGATATTTAAACAATTCTTTATCTAATCGAGGCTGACCATAACCATATGAAAAATGGATTTGTCCCTTTTCATGCGCTTTAATATCATAATAATAATCCCATTGAGGAATAGAAAATAATTGCGCCTGTGTAGAAAATACATAGCTTGTCATGAAAACCAAAACGAATAAAATCCTCTTCATGTGTTTTATTTTAAATATGGGGATAATAAGTAAACCCACTTTATATGATTACAAAAACAAAACAAAAATTAGTTTTTCGCCAATTTTTTGCTTTAGCAAATGTAATGGGGAACAAATTAAGAAAAAACTATTTATAAAATGAAATCGAAGTTGAAATATTCTAAATAAATAGCAAAAAATCTAGATTTCAATAGCTCCAGCCCCTTCTCTAATAACCTCTGGCGGATAAACAGTACAATCTACAATGGTTGAAGGTATAGCCCCCCCGTAACCTCCATCAATGACATATTCTACGACCGAACCAAATTTTTCGTAAATCAGTTCAGGATCCGACATAATTTCAGTATCATCCAATGGTAAAGAGGCACTTAGTATCGGCCTTCCCAACTCCTTCAGTAAGGCATGACTTATTTTATGATCTGGAACTCTGATTCCAACAGTTTCTCTGCGAGAACGCAACAATTTTGGCACCCTTTTGCTTGCTGGCAATATAAAAGTATAGGGCCCAGGAAGATAACGTTTAATAAATCTATAAATAGGTGTATCAATGGCTTTTGCATACTCACTAAGATGACTTAAATCAGAACACAAAAAAGACAATTGCGCCTTTTGCGGGTTAATTTGCTTGATTCTACAAATTCGTTCAATGGCTTCGGGATGTTCTATATCACAACCTATCCCATATACTGTATCAGTTGGATAAATAATAACCCCACCTTTTTTAAGGCAATCGACAACAAGTCTTATTTTCCTTTCATCGGGATTTTGACAATTTATGTCTATTAACATGTTTGCAAAGATATTGTAATCAGAATTATTAACTTCGTCATTTCATGGATGTCAAAATAAAATTTAATAGAGAAGGGCTTTGGGTAATCATATTAAGCCTAACCATTGCAAGTTTTCCTTGGCATGAAAGAATAAATTCTTTAGGCATTGGGTTATTGGCTTTACATTGGCTCCTTGACAAGAATCTATTTATTAAAATAAAAAAAATCAGCTTCACCCCGCCTCTTCTGTTTATGTGGGCTTTTTTTCTTTTTCATTTCATCGCCTTGCCCTTTAGCCAATATATTCCAGAAGGCTTACATAGTATTGAGGTTAAACTTTGCTTTTTTATTTTACCTCTATTTTTTGCCACCGAAAATTATTTCGATAAAAATAAATCTATCTTCTTTTTTAATGTGTTTTGCGTGTCAGCACTCCTTTCCTTTATATATGCATCAATATATTCATCCGTGAACTTTGGCTATGCAGGCTTGCAAGAAGTATTTAAAAGAATGAATTTATCGGCCGCCATCATGCACCCAGGCTATTATTCAAATTATTTTGCATTTGGTTTTATTTATGTGACTTGGCTATTGATGACTAATTATTACCGTGGATATTTTTGGCGCGTTTTACTAATATTTACTAACCTTATTTTTTTTATAGCTATCATATTACTCTCATCAAAAACTGTATTAATTTATATTTTTCTCTTTTTCATTTATTTTGTCTGGTATTTATCAGGAAAAATAAAAAACCCATGGTTTCGCAGAATTGGTTTGATCACTTTAATCTCAGCAACCGTCATAAGTTTCATATCCATTCCAAGTATAAATTATAGAATTCAAGAAACAATTGGAAATCTTAGTCTACCTGAAAAGGATACGAAATTTTCAAATTCAACAGGTGCAAGAAAAGTGGCTTGGAAATTAGAGTGGGGCCTGATTGAGAAAAAGTGGATTACCGGATATGGTACCGGAGAAGCTAACCCATTGTTGCTTCAACAATTTAAAGATTTTCATTTTGACGACTTAGTACTCAACAATATGCATACCCATAATCAAATCTTGCATACTTGGTTAGACTTAGGAATACTTGGGCTCCTGATACTTTGTTTTTTACTCCTATATTGTTTATGGTATTTTTTTAAGGAGAAATCATTCTTGGGCGTTTGGCTAGTGCTATTGATTATAGTAAATATTTGCACAGACGACATGTTTGAAATTCAAGCGGGTGCCGTCTTTTTAATTACCTTTTTGAATATCTTATTATTTCATACATACACAAACAAACTACTAAACAAGGACAGCTGATTATTTAAATCGTGAACTTATAGCCTACCCCCCTAATACTTAAAAAATGCCGTGGATGCTTGGGTTCTGGCTCAAAATACTTACGAAATGTGGTGATAAAATTATCAATGGTTCTTGTTGTTGGAAATACATTATAACCCCACACCATCTTCAATATATACTCTCTAGTAATTACTTCGTTTTTATTTTCTACCAACAATTTCAAAAATTGCAATTCCTTTTTAGTTAATAAGCGCTTTTCCCCGGAGATATCATAACATTCTTGGGCATGAAAATCTATTTTACAATTCCCAATTTCAAAATAGGTTACCTCCTCATTCGAATGTTCTATCTTTTTATTTTTTTCAATTAGCTTCTCAATTCTTAGTAATAATTCTTCTAAATTGAAAGGCTTAATCATATAATCATCGCCGCCCTTTTTTAAGCCTAAAACCCTATCAGCACCCGTACTTTTAGCAGAAAGAAAAAGGATAGGAATTTTATCGTTTTGAAGTCGAATCGTTTCACAAACACCTAACCCATCAATTTCCGGTATCATGATATCCAAGACAATACAATCAAAATATTCTTCTCGGAATGTCTTTAAAGCCGCAGCACCTGTTTCAGCAGTACTTACTTCATAGCCTTCCATTTCTAAATTTAATTTCAAGGCTACACGCAAACTTTCTTCATCTTCTACCAATAATATTTGTCCTTTATCTTTTTTCATATGTATCTGTTTTTTTGATAAGCTTATCATCCTATATCAAAACTTATTTAAGTAAATCTAACCTCAAAAATAGAGCCGTTTGGTTGATTGTTTTTCACAGTAATGTCATATTTGTATAAGCGGACAATTTTTTTTACAATAAAAAGACCTAGTCCTGTTCCCTTAGAAGTTCTTGTATTTTCGTTTCCTACGCGATAGAACTTATCGAAAATTTTCTTTTTTTCTTCATCAGGAATTCCAATTCCATAATCCTTGATTTGTAAAAAATAATTCCCTGATACCTTAAAAAGTGCAACCACAATATCCAAAGAATCCCCTGAATATTTCCTTGCATTTTCTATTAAATTACTGATTACAAGTTGCCACAATCCTCTATCACCTGAAATTTCTACTTCATCGCATGATAACTCTTCCAAAATATTCATTGTAGGATAACGAACTTTCATTTGTAAAACAAGTTCCTTAATTAGCTCAATAATATTTACCTTCTCGGTATATAAAGCTTGGCTAGTACTTTCTAACTGAGTAGCCATTAAAATATTATTGCATAGGTCATTAAGTCTGTTTGTCTCCTGAACTGAAGATTTAACTAACTTCAATTTTATGTCTTCATCAAGTTTATGCCTTTCAAGTGTTTGCATATTTAACTTGATCCCTGCAATAGGTGTTTTTAATTCATGCGTAATACTCAACATAAAATTCTGTTGTAGCTTATTGAGCTTTTGTTGTCGATAGTACGAATAATAAACGATTCCAGCGGACAAAATAATGATCAAAATAAAAGTAGAGCCCTCTCCCAAATACTGTTTCGTTCTACGAATTTTCTTATCCCTCACTTTATGCAATTCCTCAGAAACCACTTCTTTTTTCTGGTGGTTATATATTAGATTAATCTTATCCTGTTCTAGAGCATATATCATTTTGCTTTGCTTATTTAAGCTATATCCCCAAAACAAAATAGCTGCAATTACATAAAAGAAGAGTAAAGTATAGGCAATGGTAAATTTCATGTTTGCAAAAACCAAATTTAGCAAGATAAACTGATTCGTTATTAAAATTTTATCAAAGAAACATGGATCACTTAAATAGCAACTATATATTTCTCATGTCTGTTGAAAAGGCACTTCATACACAACATGCCATTCATCCCATGCCAAATATGATTCATCAAGTCCATGTAGTTTCTTTTCAAAATTAGGAGATATCAATAGAACGATTTACATTTGCGCCACAGGCCGATTTGATTATTGTTCAGCCTGATTAAAAACTGAACTAATACTCTTCTTCATTTACAAATTATTGTAATGCCGTTTGCAGTATCAGTTCTTTAAAAAAGATACTATGCAAACAATAGAACAACAGCTTCAACACAGAATTTTAATTATCGATGGCGCAATGGGCACCATGATTCAACGCTATAAACTTCAAGAAAATGATTATAGAGGCGCCAGATTCCAAGATTGGCACAAAGATGTAAAAGGAAACAACGATTTACTTTCTATTACAAGACCTGATATAATCGAAGAAATTCATTCTCAATATCTTGAAGCAGGAGCCGACATTATTGAAACAAATACTTTTAGCAGTACCTCAATTGCACAGGCCGATTATGATATGCAGTCCTTAGCATACGAAATGAATGTGGCATCAGCTCAATGCGCCAGAAGAGCAGCCGATACCTATACCCAATTACAACCTAACAAACCTAGATTTGTAGCTGGTGCAATTGGCCCCTTAAACAAAACATTATCCCTTTCTCCTGATGTAAATAACCCTGGCTATAGAGCGGTAACTTTCGATCAAGTTGTTGAAGCCTACACAGAACAAATCAAAGGCTTAGTTGATGGAGGTGTAGACATCATTCTCATCGAAACTATATTTGACACCTTAAATGCAAAAGCTGCCATCTACGCTGTAAAACAATATTTTTCTTCTAACCAAATCCCTGAACTTCCCATCATGATCTCAGGCACCATCACCGATGCAAGTGGAAGGACACTGAGCGGACAAACACTCGAATCATTTTATATTTCTGTCATGCATGCAAAACCTCTAAGCATAGGTCTAAATTGTGCATTGGGTGCTCAAGAAATGAGACAACATATCGAAGAACTTAATCAAATTGCAGCATGTTACGTATCAGCTTACCCCAATGCCGGCTTGCCTAATGCCTTCGGAGAATACGACGAAAAACCACAAGACACAGCAAGCATCATTAAAGAATGGGCCACCAACGGATGGCTAAATATTATTGGTGGCTGCTGCGGCACTACCCCAGATCATATCAAAGCCATTGCCCAAAGTGTAGAAGGCATTTCGCCAAGAGTATTACCCACACTTCTTGAAAATCTTATTAATTAAACCTCTCGTTGAATAATCATGAATATAGAAAATAGCATTTCTCCTTTTCTTAGACTTTCAGGACTTGAACCACTAATAGTTAGACCAGAAAGCAATTTTATTAATATTGGTGAAAGAACTAATGTCACTGGTAGCAAAATGTTTGCAAGACTTATTCTCGAAGACAAATACGAAGAAGCCTTACAAGTAGCACGTCAACAAGTTGAAAATGGCGCACAAATCATCGATGTAAATATGGATGATGCTTTACTAGATGGAGTTAACGCCATGACTACCTTTCTAAATCTGATTCAATCCGAGCCTGATATCGCGAAAATTCCTATTATGATTGATTCATCTAAATTTGAAATCATTCATGCAGGACTAAAATGTGTTCAAGGAAAATGCATCGTCAATTCAATTTCACTAAAAGAAGGTGAATCAAAATTTATTGAACAAGCCCGAATATGCCAATATTTTGGGGCTGCAGTTATAGTCATGGCTTTCGACGAAAAGGGACAAGCAGACACCAAAGAAAGAAAAGTAAGTATTTGCCATAGAGCCTATAACATTCTTGTTAACCAACTTCATTTCAATCCTCAAGATATCATATTTGATCCGAACATTTTTGCCGTTGCCACAGGATTAGAAGAACACAATAATTATGCGGTTGATTTTATTGAAGCCACTCGTGAAATCAAAGAAAAAATGCCTTTGACAAAAGTCAGTGGTGGTGTTAGTAATTTGTCTTTTTCATTCAGAGGCAATGAACATGTTCGAGAAGCGATGCATAGTGTATTTTTATATCACGCCATCAAAGCCGGTATGGATATGGGCATTGTGAATGCCGGACAACTAGCGGTGTACGACGAAATAGAACCTACCCTAAAAGCATTGTGCGAAGATGTAATTTTAAATCAGCACAATGAGCAAAATGAAGCCACAGAGAAACTTATTCAAATGGCAGAAAAGGTTAAAGCTAAAGGCAAGGTTCAGATTAAAGATGAATCATGGCGATTAGAATCAGTAGAAAAAAGATTATCTCATGCTTTAGTCAATGGTATTACAGAATTTATTGAAGCTGATACTGAAGAAGCACGTTTAAATTATGACAGACCCTTACATGTGATTGAAGGCCCCTTGATGGACGGCATGAATATTGTCGGTGATCTTTTTGGTAGTGGCAAAATGTTTCTTCCTCAGGTTGTAAAAAGCGCTCGTGTCATGAAAAAAGCGGTTGCAGTTTTAACCCCTTTTATCGAACAAGAAAAAGAAGATCGTAAACAAGTGCATTTAAAAGCTGGTACCACAAACGAAGAAACCCAAGGAAATGCAAAAATTTTATTGGCCACAGTTAAAGGCGATGTGCATGATATTGGTAAAAATATTGTAGGTGTAGTTTTAGGATGTAATGGATATGATATAATAGATTTAGGCGTGATGGTGCCCGCAGATAAAATTCTAAGCGAAGCAAAAAAACACCAAGTGGATGTTATAGGATTAAGCGGCCTTATTACACCTTCGCTAGACGAGATGGTTCATATTGCTCATGAAATGAAACGCCAAGAATTTACTATCCCTTTGCTGATCGGCGGTGCCACAACAAGCAGAATGCATACAGCAGTAAAAATTGCAGAAAATTACAACCAAGGTGTGATTCATGTATTAGATGCATCAAGAAGTGTAACGGTTGTAAGCGATTTATTAGGCGAACAAAAACAATCACTGCTGACTAAAATCAATACAGAATACACCGAATTAAGAGAAGATTTTAATAATAAAAGAAATATTAAAAAATACCTTCCTATCGCCGAGGCGAGGAAAAATAAATTCCAAATTGATTGGACATCCTACAAGGCACAAACACCCAAACAAATCGGAACAACTACCTTACATAATTATTCATTAAAAGAAATTTCAAATTATATTGATTGGACTCCTTTCTTTATAACTTGGGAAATGCATGGTAAATTTCCTGCCATTCTTCAAGATGAAGTAATCGGCATCGAAGCCACAAAACTTTTTGAAGATGCCAATCAATTACTCAATCAAATTATCGAAGAAAATTGGCTTCAAGCTGATGCTGTCTTTGGTATTTGGCCAGCCCAAAAACAAGGCGATGATGATGTTCAAATAGAACATGACAATCAATCTACCACAATACATTTCATTAGACAACAAATACAAAAAGCTGCAGGACAACCTAACCTTTGCTTAGCCGATTTTGTTGCTCCAACCCACGATTATCTTGGAGCATTTGCGGTTACGATCAAAGGCATCGAACCTCATTTGGCTAAATTCGAACAAGATCATGACGACTATCACAAAATTATGCTTCAAGCATTGGCAGACAGATTGGCTGAAGCTTTCACTGAATGCTTGCATAAAAAAATACGTACAATCTATTGGGGCTACAACGAAGATGAAAATTTAGCTAATGATGAGCTTATTCGTGAAGCTTACCCAGGCATTCGTCCAGCTCCAGGATACCCAGCTTGTCCAGATCATACCGAAAAAAGAACCTTATTCTCACTCCTCAACACGGAAAAAGAAATCGGCATTACCCTTACTGAATCTTTAGCCATGTACCCAGCTTCTTCAGTTTGTGGATGGATTTTCGCTCATCCAGAAAGTAAATATTTTGGTACGGGAAAAATAACTCAAGATCAATTACAAGATTATGCTGAAAGAAAAAATATGCCCTTACCAGAAGCAGAAAAATGGCTTAGACCTATTCTGGAATAAGCATTGTTATCTCACTTTTTTTGTTTTGCTAAAATGGCAAACGTAAACTTCACATAATTTTATCTTATTTGTTCTGGACTTAAGGACTAATTTAGCCTGCTTGAATGATAGCCTATCATGACCCTGAAGAAAATTATTTTACTCCTTAGTACATGTTGTATTTTACTACTTGGCTATTTTGTCATCACGGCACAAAAAAGAAACCTTAAAAATGTAGACAACCGAATTATTGATTATACTGTTGATCCTACTACGTCAAAACTTGCATTTTATTGGAAAGACAAGCAAGGACACATTCTCAACAATATCGCTTCACTCAAAACTTTTATCAAACAACAACACGAACAACTTCTATTTGCCATGAACGGCGGTATGTTTTTGAACGACTATTCTCCTCAAGGTTTGTATATCGAAAACCAACAAATTTTAAAACAACTAGATACTACAAGTGGACAAGGCAATTTTTACCTAAAGCCTAATGGAGTTTTTTATTTAAACCAAAACAATCAAGCCAACATTTGCACGGTAGATGATTTTAAACCAAGCAAGTCCATTCAATTCGCTACACAATCTGGGCCTATGCTTGTGATCAATAGCCAATTGCACCAAGCATTTAAACAAGGTTCAGAAAATGTACATATCAGAAATGGCGTGGGAATTTTACCCTCAGGCAAACTTATTTTCGCCATCTCTAAAGTACCCGTAAATTTTTACGACTTCGCTTCTTATTTCAAACAAGCTGGTTGTACCCAAGCACTCTATCTCGATGGTTTTGTTTCGCGAATGTATTTACCCGAAAAAAAAGTGATGATGCCCGAAGGAAATTTTGGCGTTATGATAGCCGTGACTAAAAAAAATAAATAAAAATCGCCTTTTACTTTAACAACAACATATATAGCCATGGACAAATACTTATTAAAGCCTTTGAGTGAACTTGATGCACCAAATTTCTTTGATTTAATCGACAAGAATAGACCTCGACTTGAAGCTTTCTTTTCAGGCACAGTAGCTAAAACTAAAACCTTTGAAGACACCTCAAACTACTTGAAAGAAATTATTGAGAAACAAATACAAAAAACCTATTTAGCCTTCTTTGTGATAGATAACAAATCTCAAAAAATAATAGGATTTATGGATGTAAAAAATATTGATTGGCATTTACCTAAGGCCGAATTAGGATGCTTCATGGATAAAGAATTTGCCAACCAAGGCATTGCGGCAGAACCTTTCTCAGCCTTTATTCATCATCTTTTTAGCACCTATCATTTTCAGAAATTGTTTTTACGCACTCATGAATCCAATGAAGCAGCAAAGGCTTTAGCCATCAAAACTGGCTTTATTCAAGAAGGTATCTTACGATCTGATTACAAATCATTGAATGGCGAATTTTTAGACTTAATTTACTTTGGACTTCTCCATCACGAATTTAAAAAATGGCATAACAAAAATTAATCGAAAACCTACAATCTAAAAATCCAATTTGCGTTCTTTTCTCATCAGTATAATACAGATCTTCTTGCTTAAAGTATCTTCCAATGCCTACACCCATCGAATGTTCCAATCGAATTCTTTTTGAAAATGAATATACCTGACTCAAGCCAACACCAATTCGGTATGCCTCTCCCGTAAAATCTCTACCATTTTTAGTTCGAAATGAAAGCCAATCACTCGACCAATTTTTCTCTTTTTGAAAAATTTTCCTTTCTATCCAACCTCCGTAAACCATGCCTCTAAATTGATATCGCTTGCCTTTACTTTCTTTAATCACGCCATAATAATCTAGCAGCAAAGTTCGAAATGTATAATAAGGCCGATTCGCTTCCTTCTGCCAAAAAGTATTTCCCCAACTACCCTGTATTCCAATCGCCATATTTTTTGTCAACTTATATTCCGCTCCAATACATGGTCGAGCAAACACCCAATTCAATACATTCGATTTTAGATACAGGTGTTGTGCTATCACTTGCGATGTAGTGCCAAACATCAAAAAAACAATAATCCAACTTTTAATTTTCATAAAATATTTTCGTTTTGTTCTGCCTATTTTTTTTGGGGTGGCGGACAGGCTTTTCGCTGCAAGTCCTCTCCCGAATCGGCTATGATCAGGCTAGCCTCATTCAACTAATTGGAAGCCTCTCGGGATGCGGGCTTTCCGCTACAATCCTTGCCACAAATTCCAGTTCTACAATCAACTCTGTAGTCAGAAATTTAAATTTCTATACACACATTCTTTGCTTCAGTAAAAAAGCGCAAAGCTTCCCATCCACCTTCACGTCCAACCCCACTATTCTTGACCCCACCAAAAGGCGTTCTCAAATCGCGCAACAACCAACAATTAATCCATACAATACCCGCATTGATTTTCATGGCCATACGATTTGCTTTTGAAATATCCTGAGTCCATACAGTAGAAGCTAAACCATACTCACAAGCATTCGCTAATTCAAGGGCATGCTGCTCGTTGTCGAATGGTTGTATGGTAACTACAGGTCCAAAAATTTCTTCCATATTAGTCTTACATTGTGGCCCTAAATTTTCAATCACAGTTGGTTCTATAAAATAACCATTGGCACATCTTCCTTCAGGTTTTACGGCTTGTCCTCCACACAAAATTGTACCTCCTTCGGCTTTAGCTAATTCAATACAAGCTAATACTTTTTCGTAATGCAATTTACTTACGACAGCGCCTTGCTTTGAAGGACTTTCCATGGGGTCGCCTACACTTAATTTCTTGACTTGTTCAATAAAGTCTGTTTTGAATTTTTCATAGATACTTCTCTCCACTAAAATTCTACTTCCACACAAACAAATTTGTCCTTGATTTGAAAAAGAAGATTGAACCGTTGTTTTCATCATTTTTTCCCAATCACAATCTGCAAAAATGATATTCGGATTTTTGCCTCCTAACTCTAAAGATATTTTTTTAAACATAGGTGCTGCCACCGAAGCAATTTGATGACCTGCTCTTGTACTGCCTGTAAATGAAATAGCTTTAATAGCAGGATGCGATACGATCTCACTGCCACAACTTGGTCCATCTCCATGAAGGATATTGAGCACTCCATCAGGCAAGCCAGCTTCCTTGCAAATTTTGGCTAATAAAAAAGCACAAAAAGGCGTTACTTCACTTAGCAATCACACAATTTCCTGCGGCGATAGCGGGTGCAATTTTCCAAGTAAATAAATATAAAGGTAAGTTCCACGGCGAAATACAACCTACTACACCAATGGGTTGTCTCATCGTATAATTGATGGCTTTATCTTCCATGACATGACTCTCTGTAGAAAAATGCATGATGCCCGTTGCAAAAAATCTAAAATTACTGGAGGCTCTTGGAATATCTACTCGCTTACTAAGCCACAAAGGTTTACCATTATCCGTAGTTTCTGCTAAGGCTAAAGCATCTAAATTTTCGTCGATTAATTCTGCAATACGATTCATGATTTTAAATCGAACTTCAGTTGAAGTCACACTCCAAGTTGTAAAAGCTTTTTGTGCTGCTTGTACGGCAAAATCTACATCTTCGCGATTGCTATTTGGAATTTGTCCAAACTTTTCACCCGTAGCTGGATTGATATT
This sequence comes from uncultured Bifidobacterium sp., assembly GCA_964609875.1. GTDB lineage: Bacteria > Bacteroidota > Bacteroidia > Chitinophagales > Chitinophagaceae > OLB11. The sequence goes on along the minus strand of CAZSUF010000036.1, from coordinate 2,043 downwards.
ATCGGTATATATTTTCGATAGAGGCTCTACAAATTCGCCACCTATATAATTTTGGATATATTGAAAATTAGTCAGATTCATAATACGTGTAAATGTATAAATAATTCTAGTGAAACTATACAAGTACTTATCATCATCCGGTTGACTGCTCCTTTGTATTGCGGCAAGGATTGAGCGGAAAGCCCGCATCCCGAGAGGCTACACGATAGTGAATTTTTGCAGATTGATCTTAGCCGATTCGGGAGAGGACTTGCAGAGAAAGCCTGTGTG
>CAZSUF010000036.1:0-1763 GCA_964609875.1 uncultured Bifidobacterium sp. | reverse complement strand
CAAAAAATAAGTCACTTTAATAAACGACCTATTTACTTAGCTCTCATCTTGTTGTTCTTAGCCTCATGCGTAACTTCCGCCAAGCCCAATGCTTCCATCAAAGGCGGAATATACATGCCTACTCTGCCGCGAAATCCTTTTTTGAGACCATACCATCCGCCCACTGGATTATTTTTGCTTCTTCCCCAAGCCTCCACGGTACCTTCTTTTGCAGGCTTCTGTTCGTCTGCACTTCCTAGATCCATCCAATCGCCGTGCTTTTTTAACATGGCATGCAAATCATCAAGTATCTGCATATTGTAATGCAAAATGGTTTTACCCACTGTGCAAACTAAAATTTCTTTGCCGTCTTTTTCATCCACATGCATGGTAAAATCCGAAGACAAAGGAGGCGTTTTTAAGGCCATTGGCGAGGCTTTGGTGCCGATTGAATATTTCATGTATTATTGATTTACGTTTATTTTTTCGAAGCTCCTTCTAAAAGTCCTTTCACATCTACATTCACTTCTTTGCCATCTTTTGTTTTCACTTTCATATTGCCGTTGGGATCTATGTTCACTGTTTCATCGCCTTCTTTAGACTTTACTGAAATACCGCCTGCATTTATTTTTACATCGGCTTCTTTCCCATCGTTTGATTTTACATGAATGCCATTACCATTGATCTGCACGTCCGCTTCTTTACCATCATTTGATTTCACATTGATTCCGTTTGCATCGATGTGTACATCGGCTTCTTTGCCGTCTTCCGACTTGACATGAATACCTTGACTTCCAATATTTACATCTACGTTGCTTGAATCTCCGTTTACATGAATATTGATATCTTCTTTATTTTCAGGCTCCTTTTCTTTGCATGAGAAAAATAGAGAAATACATAGCAAGGGGAAAAATAATTTTTTCATGGTGTTGAATTTTTATTGAAAATACAAGAAAATATTGAGTTCGAAAAAAATTAATCCATTAAATAGGATTCGTTGCATAACTCATAGGTTGTTATAATTCGAAGAGGCTTTGGGAGCATAGTCCTCTTGTACAGAATTTTGCAGATGATGAAGAAGTTAAGCAAACTAAGTGTAGTGCAAAATAGAATACGAATAGGTAAGTTGGATCGCATTTCAAGTGACAAGGGTTTGATAAAACTTATTATCTTTGGAACAATTATCTTAGCATGACAACGACTGAATTAAAAACCAATTTTCATAAGCTAATTGACGAAATCAATAATGATGCAGTCTTGAACCAATTTTATGAAATCCTTTCGTCAACCAAGGATAGGAAAGAGGGTACTCTTTGGAACATGTTGTCCTTACAAGAACAAAAGGAATTAATTGAGACCGAGGCCGAATCCCATAAAGAAGAGAATTTAATTTCCCATAAAGAGATAACGGAGAAAAATCTGAAATGGCTTTAGAGATTGCATGGACGAGAGAGGCTGCCATTGATTTTAATAAGGTCCAAGATTATTTATTAATTACTTGGGGAGAACCATCAGTGAGAAAGTTTACCAAAAAGGTTTTTGATTTTTTAAACCTACTTTCAGAATTTCCGTTAATTGGAACAATAGAGAATAAGGAATTAAACATTCGAGGTTTCGTGATTGTAAAACAACTAAACCTGTTTTATCAAATTCGAGACAATCGAATAATCCTACTTCGTTTTTATGATAATAGACAAGACCCAAAAACAAAAAGATACGAATAGAACTGAATTAACGTCGCCCAACAGTCTATTCAGTTTGAGTTGAATTTGCCTTGCACTTCT